>NZ_JADDUM010000109.1 GCF_015163715.1 Pseudomonas cyclaminis | reverse complement strand
TCGACAAGCCCCTCCCACACTTGAATGTGTTCGCAATTCAAAATGTGGGAGGGGGCCCCCGATAGCTATCTCCCAAACAACAAAATGCCCCTCAGAGATACCACCCTTGAACATTCAACCCAGCACCTATTCCCCCGACATCAAGGTGCCCGCTGACAAAAGAGTCTTCGGCGCCCGCGACCTGTTCTCCCTCTGGTTCTCCCTGGGCATCGGCCTGATGGTCCTGCAAACCGGCGCGTTGCTCGCGCCGGGGCTGGGTTTGTCCGGCTCGTTGCTGGCAATCTTTCTCGGCACCCTGGTCGGCGTGCTCTTGCTGGCCGCCGTCGGCGTGATCGGCAGCGATACCGGCCTGTCCGCCATGGCCGCGCTCAAGCTCAGCCTCGGCGCCAAGGGCGCAAGCCTGCCGGCGTTGCTGAACCTGCTGCAACTGATCGGCTGGGGCTCGTTCGAAATCATCGTGATGCGTGATGCCGCCAGCCTGCTGGGCACGCGGGCATTCAGCGAGGGCAGCCTGTTGGCCAGTCCTGTGTTGTGGACGCTGTTTTTTGGCGGCTTGGCGACCTTGCTGGCAGTCAGCGGTCCATTGACCTTTGTGCGCCAGATCCTGCGCAAATGGGGCATCTGGCTGCTGCTCGCCGCCTGCGTGTGGCTGACCTGGAACCTGTTTGCCAAGGCGACCTGGTCGCGTTATGGGCTCAGGCCGGTGACGGTTCGCTGCCATTCGCGGTGGGCTTTGACATTGCCATCGCCATGCCGCTGTCGTGGCTGCCGCTGATTGCCGACTACTCCCGTTTCGGCAAGCGCGCCAAAAGTGTCTTCGGCGGCACCGCGCTGGGTTTCTTTATCGGTAATTTCTGGCTGATGAGCCTGGGCGTGGCCTATACCCTGGCGTTCGCGCCAAGCGGCGAAGTGAACGCGCTGCTCCTGGCGTTGGCGGGTGCCGGCCTGGGGATTCCGCTGCTGCTGATCCTGTTGGATGAGTCGGAAAACGCCTTTGCCGATATTCACTCGGCGGCGGTCTCCAGCGGGATTCTGTTGCGCTTGAAAGTTGAGCACCTGGCATTGGCTATCGGGGTGATCTGCACCTTGATCGCCTGTTTTGCACCGTTGGCCCAGTACCAGAACTTCTTGCTGTTGATCGGCTCGGTGTTCGCGCCGTTGTTCGGCGTGGTGCTGGTGGATCATTTCATCCTGCGCCGTCGTGGCCAGGGTGTGGTCGCCAGCCTGCGTTGGTCGGCGTTGCTGGCCTGGCTGGGTGGCATCGCCACTTACCACCTGTTGGCGAATCTGTACCCGGATGTCGGCGCAACCCTGCCTGCGCTGGTGCTGGCAGGGCTGCTGCAGTTCATCCTGGCTCGTGCCTTCAGCGGCGTGCGGGCACCAGCTCAGGTTTGAGGATGCCTTCCAGGCGCGAGTAGGGAATCTGCAACTCGACATGGCCCAAGGCATACGGCGCAATGGTGGTGGTGGGGTACTTGAGGACCACGCCGCCATAGGTCAGCGCCATGTTCGGGGTTTTCTGGAAGGGGTAGGTTTTCACGAACTCCGGTTCCAGGCTCAGGCGGGTGCTGATCAACCAGCTGTTGTGCGCCACCTGGGCGGCTTTCCAGAAGGCGTCTTCCTTGCCCGGCAGCAGCATATCGGTGAGCGACAGCGCTTTTTGCTGCTGGCGCGAATAGTTGATGAACGCACGGCCCGGCTCGCCGTGGGTGGCGCCCTGGTCCAGGTAGCTGGACAGTTCGATGATCACCAAGCCGTCATGCTGCTCCCGTACCTTGGCCTGCAAATACATGCTGTTGCTGGGCGCCGCGGTTTTCAGGAATTGCTCGCGATAGCTCTCAAGGCTGGTCGGCAGCGGGTTCGCGCCGGTCATTTCCAGCAGGCGCTGTTCTATCAAGGCGTCGAGCTTGGGTTCTTTGGCAAAGTGCACGGTGTCGATATTCACCAACGCGCAATCGGCGCTGGCGCAGCCCGGCCGGGTTTGTTCGGTGGTGTCGCGGGTGGCTTCCAGCGGGGTGCGCCAGCTGGGTTGGAACAGGCTTTGGCAGGCGCCGAGGGTCAAGGCGATGCAGGCCACGGAGGCGATTTTTAAAAGCGACATGGATGTCCTTCGTCTATCGATAAGAGCGAAATTGTGCAGCTTCGACTACCAGCAAGGCAGTCAGTTCGCCACTAAGCTGATTAGAGTGAGTTTGACCGTCGCCGTCTATCCCGGCAACCGGAAAGGGGCTGCATCCTAGGGCGGGAGCGCGTTAGGATGGCGCGAATTGCTCAGGCATAACGAGGAAAGGATATGACGGACACAGCAAAATCGACGCCGAGCACCATCGAAATTGTTCAGCGCGACAATGCCTACAAAGGCTTCTACCAGCTTGATCGCGTGCAACTGCGCCACGAAAAGTTCGATGGCGGCATGAGTCGGGTGATCAACCGCGAAGTCTTCGTCCGTCACGACGCGGTGTGTGTCCTGCCGTACGACCCGCAGCGCGATGAAGTGGTATTGATCGAGCAGTTCCGTGTAGGCGCCATGGGCCGCAGCAACAACCCTTGGCTGGTGGAAATGGTCGCGGGGCTGATCGACAAGGATGAAGAACCGGAGGAGGTTGCACACCGCGAAGCCGAGGAGGAAGCTGGGCTGACGTTCTCCGCGCTGTGGCCGATCACCAAGTATTTCCCGTCGCCCGGTGGCAGTACCGAGTTTGTGCATTTGTACCTGGGCCGTTGCGACAGCGCCGGTGCCGGTGGCGTCCATGGATTGGAAGAAGAGGCAGAAGATATCCGCGTCACCGTCTGGGCCTTCGAAGATGCCCTGCAAGCGGTACGCGACGGTAAGATTTCCAACGCAGCCAGCATTATCGCCCTGCAATGGCTTGCGCTTAATCGCGCGGAAGTGAGGGGGTTATGGCAGTAAAGGCACGGGAACGTTATCGAGTCGACCTGATCGGGCTGCAAGCTGCCTGCGAAGCCAACTATGCGCGGCTGATGCGCCTGTTGCCCGACATGCGCCACGCCCCCGAGGCGCGGCGTATCGGCGTTACCCACGGCGACCAGATGCTCGGCGTGCTGGCCCTGGAAGTCATCGTCAACTGCCCGTACACCACCACCCTGCGCGTGCGCCAGGAGCACAGCCTGCCTTGGCTGCCGGTGCCGCAACTGGAAGTGCAGGTCTACCACGACGCCCGTATGGCGGAAGTGATCAGCGCCGAACATGCACGACGCTTTCGCAGCATCTATCCTTACCCCAATGTGTTCATGCACCAGCCCGATGAGAAAGCGCAGCTCAATGTGTTCCTCGGTGAGTGGTTGAGCCATTGCCTAGCCTTGGGTCATGAGTTTGAGGTCGTGCGGTAGATGTGAACTGCGTCTGCTTCCCTGGGTTTCCTCTTTGCGTTCTGCCCCAGCATAATCGCCCCAATTGTCCATTCCTGTGATTGCCTTGGGAGAGCGCCTTGCCGAGCGTATCCACCGTGAACCCCGACACTGCGCTGCTGGTGCAGTTGTCTGACAGCCATCTGTTTGCCGAGGCCGACGGCACGCTGCTGGGCATGAATACCCGTGACAGCCTGCAGCGCGTGATTGAGTTGGTGCGCCAGCAGCAGCCGCAAATCGACCTGATCGTGGCCACCGGGGACTTGTCCCAGGACGGCACGCTGGAGTCCTATCAGCAATTTCGCGACATGACCGCACCCATCGGCGCCCCTGCGCGCTGGATTCCCGGTAACCACGACGAGCCGCAGATCATGGCGCAGGCCGCTGCGCACAGCGACTTGCTTGAACCGGTGGTGGATGTGGGCAACTGGCGCATCACCCTGCTGGACTCCGCCGTGCCGGGCTCGGTGCCAGGCTACCTTCAGGATTCGCAGCTGCAATTGCTCGCCCAAGCCTTGAGTGAAGCCCCCGGTCGTCATCATCTGGTGTGCTTTCACCATCACCCGGTGCCTTTTGGCTGCGCGTGGATGGAGCCTATCGGCCTGCGCAATCCCGACGCGTTGTTTGCCGTGCTGGACCGCTTTCCCCAGGTCAAGGCCGTGCTCTGGGGCCATGTGCACCAGGAAATCGACCTCGAGCGCAACGGCGTGCGCCTGCTGGCATCGCCGTCCACCTGCATTCAGTTCGCGGCGGGCAGCGAGGACTTCAAGGTCAGTGAACAGGCGCCGGGCTATCGTTGGCTGCGCTTGCATGCCGACGGGCGGCTGGAGACGGGCGTGGAGCGTGTCGAAGGGTTCGACTTCACCATCGATTACGGCAGCAACGGCTACTAACTCCTGTAAACACTGAGCTAATGTGGGAGGGGGCTGGGCGATAGGGGACTCACACAGGGCTTCGATCCCTGTAAACTGCGCCCTTTTGGCGCAAGCACGGAGAGCCCGGTATGTCTGCTTCGATCCTGTATATCCACGGTTTCAACAGTGCGCCGGCGTCCAACAAGGCCAGCCAGCTCATCACCGTGATGGACAGCCTCGGCCTGGCCGACCAACTGCGTGTGCCGGCCCTGCATCACCATCCCCGTCAGGCCATTCCTCAGTTGGAGGAGGCCATTGCCCAACTGGGGCGGCCACTGCTGGTCGGCAGCTCACTCGGCGGCTACTATGCAACCCATCTTGCCGAGCGCCATGGCCTCAAGGCGCTGCTGGTCAACCCGGCGGTGAGCCCCCATCGGATGTTCGACGGTTACCTGGGCACCCAGAAGAACCTCTACACCGATGAAACCTGGGAATTGACCCACGACCATGTCACGGCGCTGGCCGAGCTGGAAGTGCCGGCGCCCCAGGACGCGGCGCGTTATCAGGTGTGGTTGCAGACCGGGGATGAAACCCTGGATTATCGCCTTGCCCAGCAGTATTACCGGGCCTGTGCCTTGCGCATCCAGGCCGGTGGCGACCACGGTTACCAAGGGTTCGCCCAGCAATTGCCGGCACTGTTGAGCTTTGCCGGCATTGGCGCAGATCAGTATCAATCCTTCGATTTTTCGGCACTGTAATTGCCTTGGAAACCGCAGGTTACTTTTTAATCGAACGACTCACGACGAGACCCCATGGCCACTCCCAGCGCTAGCTCTTATAACGCCGACGCCATCGAAGTCCTCTCGGGCCTCGACCCGGTGCGCAAACGCCCCGGCATGTACACCGACACCAGTCGGCCGAACCACCTTGCCCAGGAAGTCATCGACAACAGCGTCGACGAAGCCTTGGCCGGGCACGCCAAGTCGGTGCACGTCATTCTCCACGCTGACCACTCCCTCGAAGTGTCCGACGATGGTCGCGGCATGCCGGTGGACATTCACCCGGAAGAGGGCGTGTCGGGCGTCGAGCTGATCCTCACCAAGCTGCACGCCGGCGGCAAGTTCTCCAACAAGAACTACCAGTTCTCCGGTGGCTTGCACGGTGTGGGTATTTCCGTGGTCAACGCCCTGTCGACGCTGGTGCGGGTCAAGGTCAAGCGCGATGGCAACGAGTACCAGATGACCTTCGCCGATGGCTACAAAGCCACCGACCTGGAAGTGATCGGCACCGTGGGCAAGCGCAATACCGGCACCAGCGTGTACTTCGCGCCGGACCCGAAATACTTCGATTCACCGAAATTCTCCATCAGCCGCCTCAAGCACGTGCTCAAGGCCAAGGCTGTGTTGTGCCCGGGCCTGCTGGTGACCTTTGAAGACAAAGGCACCGGCGAGAAGGTCGAATGGCACTTCGAGGATGGCCTGCGCTCCTACCTGGAAGATTCCGTCAGCGACTTCGAACGCCTGCCCAACGAGCCGTTCTGCGGCAGCCTGGCCGGTAATAAAGAAGCGGTCGACTGGGCGCTGCTGTGGTTGCCCGAGGGCGGCGACAGCGTGCAGGAAAGCTACGTCAACCTGATCCCCACCGCCCAGGGCGGCACCCACGTCAATGGTTTGCGCCAGGGGCTGCTGGATGCCATGCGCGAATTCTGCGAATACCGCAGCCTGCTGCCGCGTGGTGTGAAGCTGGCGCCGGAAGACGTGTGGGAGCGCATCGCGTTCGTGCTGTCGATGAAGATGCAGGAGCCACAGTTCTCCGGCCAGACCAAAGAGCGTCTGTCGTCCCGTGAGGCGGCGGCGTTTGTCTCCGGTGTGGTCAAGGACGCCTTCAGCCTGTGGCTCAACGAGCATCCTGAGCTGGGCCTGGCCCTGGCCGAACTGGCGATCAACAACGCCGGTCGTCGCCTCAAGGCCAGCAAGAAGGTCGAGCGCAAGCGCATCACCCAGGGCCCGGCACTGCCCGGCAAACTGGCTGACTGCGCCGGGCAGGACCCGATGCGTTCCGAGCTGTTCCTGGTGGAAGGTGACTCCGCCGGCGGTTCCGCCAAACAAGCGCGGGACAAGGAATTCCAGGCCATCCTGCCGTTGCGCGGCAAGATCCTCAACACCTGGGAAGTCGACGGCAGTGAAGTCCTGGCCAGCCAGGAAGTGCACAACATCGCCGTGGCCATTGGGGTCGACCCAGGTTCGGCGGACATCGCCCAACTGCGTTACGGCAAGATCTGCATCCTCGCCGACGCCGACTCCGACGGCCTGCACATCGCCACATTGCTCTGTGCGCTGTTCGTGCAGCACTTCCGCCCGCTGGTGGACGCCGGTCACGTTTATGTCGCCATGCCGCCGCTGTATCGCATTGACCTGGGCAAGGAGATTTTCTATGCCCTGGACGAGGCCGAGCGCGATGGCATCCTCGACCGCCTGGTGGCCGAGAAGAAGCGCGGCAAGCCACAGGTCACGCGATTCAAAGGCCTGGGTGAAATGAATCCGCCGCAATTGCGTGAAACCACCATGGATCCGAACACCCGGCGCCTGGTGCAGTTGACCCTGGAAGACTACGCCGGCACTTCGGAAATGATGGACATGCTGCTGGCGAAGAAACGTGCGCCGGATCGTAAGGCGTGGCTGGAATCCAAAGGCAACCTGGCCGAGGTGCTGGGCTGATGCGCACAGGCGTCGCCCTGGCGATCCTGATGTTGAGCGGGCTGGCGACCACCCCGGTGGTGGCTGCGCCCGTGGCAGAGCTCAAGCTCGTGTCCGAGCACCCGGTGGATGGCATGCGCGGCGGCAACCTGTCGGGCCTGGCTATGTGCGGCAAGGAGTTGTGGACGGTTTCCGACCGTGACGACGACCAGATCTATCGCCTGGATATCAGCGCGCCGACCTGGCAGGCCGAAACGGTGAAAATCGACGTGCCGCCCGTGCCGGAGTCCGGGCTGCCGTGGGGGCTGCGTTCGCGGACCAAGGCTGCGTCGTTCATTCGCGGCGGCGACCTGGATTTTGAAGGGATCAGCTGCGATGCTGCCGGTAATCGCTACATCGTCAGTGAAGCCCATGCGGCGGTGCTGCAGGTGCCGGTCATGGGCGCGCCTGAATGGCTGAAGATTGCCCCAGGCATGGTGCGAGAAGCCCGCGCCAGTGGCATGCTGCTGCACTTCAATGCCTTGTTCGAAGGCTTGGCGGTGAACCCGCAAGGCAATCAGATCTGGTTGGCGGCGGAGCGTGAGCGGCGCGGCTTGATTTCCATCAAGCGCCCGCAAAGCCTGTGGGATTGTGACGGCGCGTGCGTGTTGTTGAGTGAGGCCGGCCAGGAAGTACAGCCGGCCAAGTTCACCGACGCCAAGGCTGTGTCCAAGGATTTCGCTGATCTTTCCCTGTTCAACGGCAAGCTGTTCACCCTGGAGCGCAACGCGTTCCAGATTTGCCGCCGCGATGCGGTCACGGCCAAGGTTGAGCTGTGCTGGTCGTTTGCCGACGAAACCTTGACGCCCGAGCGGCGTTACGCCCAGCCCTATGGCCTGGCTGAAGCCTTGGTGGTGGACGCTGAGGGCGCGTGGCTGGGTATCGATAACAACTTCGGCCCCCGCGCCGATGGTGAAAAACGCCCGGTGGTCTATCGTTTTGCCGCCCCGGTCGGCGGTTGGAGTGCCCAGCCGTGAATGATCAAACACTTGAATTGACCCGGCGCAGCGGCATTTCCGCTGCGCCTTACCAAACAATGATGAGGCCCGCATGAGTGACATCCTCGCAGACAGCTTAGACGGCGTAGAGCGCCGGTCGCTGGCTGACTTCACCGAAAATGCCTACCTCAACTACTCCATGTACGTGATCATGGACCGTGCCTTGCCGCATATCGGCGACGGCCTCAAGCCTGTGCAGCGACGCATCATCTACGCCATGAGCGAGCTGGGCCTGGATGCCGATTCCAAGCACAAGAAGTCGGCGCGTACCGTCGGTGACGTGCTGGGTAAGTTCCACCCCCACGGCGACTCGGCCTGCTATGAAGCCATGGTGCTGATGGCCCAGCCGTTCAGCTACCGCTACACGCTGGTGGATGGCCAGGGCAACTGGGGTGCGCCGGATGATCCCAAGTCCTTCGCCGCCATGCGTTACACCGAAGCGCGTTTGTCGCGTTACTCGGAAGTGCTGCTCAGCGAACTTGGCCAGGGCACTGCGGATTGGGGCCCGAACTTCGACGGCACTCTGGACGAGCCTCTGGTGTTGCCCGCACGTTTGCCGAATATCCTGCTCAATGGCACCACCGGTATTGCGGTCGGCATGGCCACCGACGTACCGCCGCACAACCTGCGCGAAGTCGCCACCGCCTGCGTGCGTTTGCTGGATGAGCCAAAAGCCACGGTCGAGCAGCTCTGCGAGCATATCCAGGGCCCGGATTACCCGACCGAAGCGGAAATCATCACGCCGCGTGCCGACCTGCTGAAGATGTACGAAACCGGCAAGGGCTCGGTGCGCATGCGCGCCGTGTACCACATCGAAGACGGCGACATTATCGTCACCGCGTTGCCGCACCAGGTGTCCGGCGCCAAAGTGCTGGAGCAGATCGCCGCGCTGATGCAGGCCAAACCGTCGAAACTGCCTCAGGTCGCCGACCTGCGTGATGAGTCCGACCACGAAAACCCATGCCGCATCGTGATCATTCCGACCAACAGCCGGGTCGATCACGAAGTGCTGATGCAGCACCTGTTTGCCAGCACCGATCTGGAGTCCAGCTACCGGGTCAACGTCAACATCATTGGCCTGGATGGCAAGCCACAGCTGAAAAACCTGCGCAACCTGCTGGTGGAGTGGCTGGAGTTCCGGGTACAGACCGTTCGTCGCCGCCTGCAATTCCGCTTGGACAAGGTCGAACGCCGCCTGCACCTGTTGGATGGCTTGCTGATCGCCTATCTCAACCTGGATGAAGTGATCCACATCATCCGTACCGCCGAGCACCCGAAAGCCGAGTTGATTGCGCGCTTCGAGCTGAGCGAGATCCAGGCTGACTACATCCTCGACACCCGCTTGCGTCAATTGGCGCGACTGGAAGAGATGAAGCTACGTGACGAACAGGACGCGTTGCTCAAGGAGCAAGCCAAGCTGCAAGCCCTGCTGGGCAGCGAAGCCAAGCTGAAAAAGCTGGTGCGCAGCGAGCTGATCAAAGACGCCGAAACCTATGGCGATGACCGTCGTTCGCCAATCGTGCAGCGCGCTGAAGCCAAGGCGCTGACAGAAACCGAACTACTGCCTAACGAGAAAATTACCGTCGTTCTGTCGGAAAAGGGTTGGGTTCGTTCAGCCAAAGGGCATGATATTGACGCCACTGGCCTGTCGTACAAAGCGGGTGATGGCTTTAAAACCGCCGCAGCCGGGCGTTCCAACCAGTTTGCGGTGTTTATCGACTCCACGGGGCGCAGCTATTCGGTGCCGGCGCACACCTTGCCATCCGCACGGGGGCAGGGCGAACCGTTGACCGGGCGTCTGACGCCGCCGCCAGGGGCGAATTTTGAATGCGTGCTGCTGCCGGATGATGACTCGCTGTATGTCATCGCTTCCGACGCCGGTTACGGGTTTGTGGTCAAGGGTGAAGACCTGCAGGCCAAGAACAAGGCGGGCAAGGCGCTGTTGAGCCTGCCGAACAACGCCAAGGTGATCCTGCCGCGACCGGTGGATGACCGCGAGAGCAATTGGCTGGCATCGGTGACTACCGAAGGGCGCTTGCTGGTGTTCAAGATCAGCGATCTGCCGCAGTTGGGCAAAGGCAAGGGCAACAAGATTATTGGTATTCCAGGGGAGCGGGTGGCCAGTCGCGAAGAGTACGTGACCGACATCGCGGTGATCCCGGAAGGCGCCACTTTGGTGCTTCAGGCCGGTAAACGCACGTTGTCGCTGCGTCCCGATGACCTTGAGCACTACAAGGGCGAGCGTGGTCGGCGTGGTAATAAACTGCCGCGTGGTTTCCAGCGGGTAGATGCATTGCTTGTGGAAACGCCCGTTTAAGGCGTACTAGAGCCCTCGATCTACGATTTAAAGCGTAGATCGACGCTTTGGCGCTGGAGTCACGGCGCATATTCACGGATGATATGGCCTTTCCAGCGCGGCGTGGCCGAGCGTGTTTAGGTTATTTTTAGTATTACATTGTGGTTCGCCTTGTGGCAGCCACCTGGATGGGATGATGACTGCTCCACGCCTTCCTCTATTTTTGATGCTCGCTGGCCTTTTGGGGTTGGCGGGTTGCAGCACACACCAGCCGGTGTCGCTGTACCAGTTGGACAGCGGAAGTCCGGCGCAACCTGCACAAAGTGCTGGTATGGCGGTCCTGCTGGGCCCGGTGGTCGTCGCCGACTACCTGCAACGCGAAACCCTGCTGCAACGTCAGAACGACGGCAGCCTGCAAGGTTCCACCGATGGTCGTTGGGCGGGCAGTTTGTCGTCCGACATCAACCAGTTGATGTTGCGCCAGGTAGCCGGACAACTGGACAGCCAACGTGTGGTCCTGTCACCTGCGCCTGCCGGTTTTTCGCCGGATGTGCAGGTTTTGCTGACCATTACGCGACTGGATTCGGGGGCTTCGCAACCGGCGATCCTCGATGCGCAGTGGCGCTTGATCGACCGTCGTGGTCAGGTGCGCGACAACCGCATCGTGCATTTGCAGGAGCAGCACGCCGGCACCACCGCGTCCCAGGTCCAGGCCCAGGGCGTGTTGTTGCAGAACCTCGCGCAGCAGTTGTCGGTGGCCCTCAAGCCATTGGCCAACCAGCCGCCGATTGCCGAGGCGCCGCGCAAGCAAGCCCCGGCGGTGCAGGCCAAGCCAGCAGAACCGCAGAAGCCGAAGATGCCGATGGCTACGCCGATTCGTACGGATATGGAAGTATTCAGGTTCTGACCTGAAACCGCTCCACAAAAAAGGCCCGCTGATTCAGCGGGCCTTTTTGTTTGTGGGAGGGGGCTTGCCCCCGATGGCTGAGTATCAGTTAGCACATCATTAACTGAACCACCGCTATCGGGGGCAAGCCCGCTC
>NZ_JADDUM010000108.1 GCF_015163715.1 Pseudomonas cyclaminis | reverse complement strand
TTTTTTGACGCCAATAAGTTGACGATTCATGGTGTGAAATCCAGACAAGATGTGGGAGGGGGCTTGCCCCCGATAGACGATGTGTCAGCCTCAACTTCTATGACTGAACCACCGCCATCGGGGGCAAGCCTCCCACATTTGAAAATTTCTGTCTTCGAGAGCCTTATTCCGGTGCGTGATCGCGCAAAAACACCAGGTTGTCCGGTTTGGACTGCTCCGCATTGAAGCGATAGCCCTGCACATCGAACTGTTTGAGCTTGGCCGGATCGTTGATGCGCTCTTCAATCACGAAGCGGCTCATCATGCCCCGGGCTTTTTTCGCGTAGAAACTGATGATTTTGTACTGGCCGTTCTTCAAGTCCCTGAACTCGGTATTGATGATCCGCGCATTCAGGGCCGTGCGCTTGACCGCCGAGAAGTATTCGTTGGACGCCAGGTTGAGCAGTACATCATCACCTTGCTCGGCCAGGGCTTCGTTGAGCCATTCGCTGATGCGCGTGCCCCAGAATGCGTACAGGTCCTTGCCACGGGCGTTGGCCAGTTTGGTGCCCATCTCCAGGCGGTACGGCATCATCAGGTCCAGCGGCCGCAGCAGGCCGTACAGGCCCGAGAGCATGCGCAGGTGGTCTTGGGCGTAACTGAAGTCGGCCTCGCTGAGGGTATCGGCGTTCAGGCCGGTATACACGTCGCCCTTGAACGCGAGCAGGGCTTGCTTGGCATTCTCGGGGGTGAAGGCGGGGGTCCAACTGCCGAAACGTGCGGCGTTGAGGCCGCCGATTTTGTCGGAAACGTGCATCAGCTCACTGATTTGCGCCGGGCTCAGCTCACGCAATTGTTCGATCAGCTCCTGGGAGTGGTCGAGGTATTGCGGTTGGGTGAAGCGTGGGGTGGCCGGTTTTGACTCGAAATCGAGGGTCTTGGCGGGGGAAATCACCGTCAGCATGAAGTCGTCTCCTGTAATCGTGGGGGGATTCTAGGGGCTGGGGCGGTTTGACTCCACCTATGATGGCGATAGGCGCGATCCGTTATAGTGGCCGACGACTCTGGAGAGGGAGACCCCGTGTGCGAATAGCACTGTTATTGTCCGCGTGTCTGTTAAGCCTGAACGCCTATGCGGCGCCGATGGATGTCGCCAGCCTGGATCGCGGCACCTGGCCCGAAAAGCTCAGCAGCCCTGCGCTGTTCGACGTCGCCTCGCGCGCCGAAATCCTGATGTTCGCCCGCAGCCTGCTGGCCAGTGAGTCCTTGGACGACACGGCGCTCAAACAGCGCCTGGGCCTGAAGATCATCAACCAGGCCGCCATTGACGACCTGCGCCGCCAGCTCTGGCAACGCCTGTTGGAGAACTACATCGTCGCCCAACAGAGCTGCGAGGTGGACGCCTCGTTCTGCTACCTGGTGGAAAACATGGACGACCTGCGCGAACAAGCCGGCAAGTTCGAAATCAGCGAAGACTCCTTCTATATAGGCTGGTCCGCCCCCAGCCATAACTTCCATGAACGCTACCTGGACGAACTGCTGCGCAAGGCCGCGTTGTTCCCGCAGATCAGCAGCGAAGTCGCGCGGTTCGGCGACCATGAACGTAACGGCGACGAGTTTAACGACCGTCTGTTCCTGCTGACCTTCGACGGCGGCCCGGCGCCAGTCAGTGGCAATACCGACTGGCTCGCCGACTACCTGCGCAAGCAGAAGATGAACGCAACCTTCTTTGCCCTCGGCAGCAGCCTGCAAACCCGCGTTGAGCGCAGTTCCGCCGCTGAGGTGGAGGCGTTGTACCAGGGCCAGTGCGTCGGCACCCAGGGCTGGCAGTACCGCTCTCACAGCCATTGGGTGGACTGGCAAAGCTCCATCACCCGCAGCGCGGCGCTGGTGCAGAACCTGATGCCGGAAAACTATGTGCCGCTGTTCCGCCCACCGTACGGGCAGCGCCGTGCGGACAGCCAGGGTTTCTTTCAGTCCCAGGGTTTGCAGGTGGCGTTGTGGGACATCGATTCCCAGGATGAGCCGGGCAAGCTCAAGGCCGATGAGTCGATGCAGCGTGTGCTCACGCTGATGCTGCTGTGGCGCAAAGGGGTGATTGTGTTTCACGACACCCAGGACAAGGCGCGGGTGGCATTGCCTCTGTTGTTACAGGCAACGGCGCAAAGTGGCTTGGGTTGGCAGGACTGCCGGGAAGCCTTTCGTTAAAAAGATGAAGTGCCCGTCCCTGTTGGGCTTAAGGCGAAATGGGGGGGATTTTGCACGACGTTTCGATGCAGGCGGACTTCCGACTTTAACGGGGTGCATGACACTCGGCTAGTGCTATTCGTCATCCTGAAAAATAAACTTCAAAAAAGCGTCAAAGTGCTTTTTTCTGTCATGGGTTTTGCGGTATTACGAAGTCAGATCGCCGAAACCTGCACCACAGGTGGCGTCTTCCAAGACTCCTTTTGCGGTGTGTTCGGCGGTCAATCGAGGCGCAGCACTGTCGTGGTATTGCGTCGACTGGCTCCCACAAAGGTGACCGAGTATGGATGATCATGGACGCACCCCTTCTTCCGACCAGCCAATCCTTTATGTGCTTGATACCAACGTACTGATCCACGATCCAAACGCACTGCTCAACTTCGAAGAACACCACGTCGCCATCCCGATGATTGTGCTTGAGGAACTCGACAAGCTCAAAAGTGGGCACCATAGCGTTGCCGCCGAATGCCGCCAGGCCATCCGCCTGATCGACAAGACCCTGGGCGAAGCCTCACCCGAGGATGTTGAAGTCGGTGTGCCGATCCAGCGTGGCAAAAGCGGGCCCAAGGGCCTGCTGTCGATCCTGATGAGCAAGCGCAGCGAGCCCAACAGCCTGCTGCCGGAAAACCTCAACGACAACAAAATCATCAACCAATTGATCGACCTGCACGCGCGCGACAAGGACCTGCGCCTGGTGCTGGTGACCAAAGACATCAATATGCGCCTCAAGGCACGAGCGTGTGGGATCGCGGCCGAGGACTACAGCACCGACCAACTGGTCGATGACGTTTCAATGCTGTCCCGTGGTTATCACACGGTGACCGGCTCGTTCTGGGACCTTGTGAGCAAGGTCGAAACCCGTCAGGACCACGGCCGCACCTGGCATCAGGTACAACTGATCGACAACCTGCCGGCCGTGCACATCAATGAATTCATCATCGACGAACAGGGCTTTGTAGGCTGGATCAAAGAGATCCAGGTCGACAAACTGCTGATCCTCGACCTGCATCAGGAACCCCTGCTGCACCAGGAAGCCTGGGGCCTGAAACCGCGTGATATCTACCAGAGCCTGGCGCTGTATGCGCTGCTCGACCCGGACATCCACCTGGTCAACCTGACCGGTGCCGCGGGTTCCGGTAAAACCATTCTCGCCCTGGCCGCTGCTATCGAGCAGACCATGGTGACCAAGCGCTATCGCCGCATCATCGCCACCCGCAGCGTGCAGGGCCTGGACCAGGAAATCGGTTTCCTGCCCGGCACCGAAGCGGAAAAAATGGAGCCGTGGCTGGGGGCGATCACCGACAACCTCGAAGCCTTGCACATGGATGACGAAAACACCCATGGCAGCGTCGACTACATCCTCAGCAAAGTGCCGTTGCAGTTCAAATCCCTCAACTACATCCGAGGTCGCAGCTTCCAGCAAAGCCTGATTTTGATCGATGAATGCCAGAACCTCACGCCGCACCAGATGAAAACCATCATCACCCGTGCCGGCGCCGGTTCAAAAGTGGTGTGCCTGGGCAACTTGGCGCAGATCGACACCCCTTACCTGTCCGCGACCAGCTCCGGACTGACGTACCTGACGGAACGCTTCAAAGACTTCCCGAACGGCGTGCACATTGCGCTGCAAGGGGTGCCTCGCTCGATTCTGGCTGAATATGCAGAGTCGCATCTCTGAGTAGCAAGCTTTAAGCTACAAGCTTCAAGCGGATCCAGTGAGCTGTTCACTTGCCGCTTGCAGCTTGTAGCTTTTTGCTGCCTCAAGGAGGCCCCGTGCTGACTCATCTCGATTCCCAAGGTCGTGCCCATATGGTCGATGTCACCGACAAGTCCGTGACGTTCCGTGAGGCGGTGGCTGAAGCGCGGGTGCGCATGTTGCCAAGCACCCTGCAAATGATTGTCGACGGCGCCCACCCAAAGGGCGACGTGTTTGCCGTGGCCCGCATCGCCGGGATCCAGGCTGCCAAGAAAACCAGTGACTTGATCCCCCTGTGCCACCCGCTGATGCTCACCGGCGTCAAGGTTGAACTGAGCGCCGATGGCGTTGATGCGGTGCATATCGTGGCGCGCTGCAAATTGTCCGGGCAGACCGGGGTGGAGATGGAAGCGCTGACCGCTGCCAGTGTCGCTGCACTGACGATCTACGATATGTGCAAGGCCGTGGATCGCGGCATGACCATCGAAAGTATCCGCCTATTGGAAAAGCTGGGCGGCAAGAGCGGGCATTTCAAGGCGGATCAGGTATGAGCATTAACGTACTGTTTTTTGCGCGCTATGCCGAAGCGGTGGGCTTCGATTCGCTGGAGATGGAAGGTGAGTTTGCCACCGTTGATGCGGTGCGCCTGGCGCTCGCCGGTGACCCGGAGTTTGCAGTTCTCAACGAAACGAGCCTGATGTGCGCCCGCAACGAGGAGTTGTGCAGCCTCGACGAACCGGTGCAAGCCGGCGATGAAGTGGCGTTCTTCCCGCCCGTGACCGGAGGCTGAACATGGCCATCCGTGTGCAGGTCGGGGCGTTTGATCCCGGTGCCGAAGTCAACGCGATGCACGCGGCCAATGTGGGCGTGGGCGCGGTGGTGAGCTTTGTCGGGTACGTGCGCGACTTCAATGACGGTCGCGACGTATCGGGGATGTTCCTGGAGCATTACCCCGGCATGACCCAAAAGGCCCTGGCCAAGATCGCCGTGGAAGCCGAGCAGCGCTGGCCGTTGCTCAAGCTGGAAGTGTTGCACCGCGTTGGCGCGTTGGAGCCGGGTGAGCCCATCGTGTTCGTCGCGGCCGCCAGTGCCCATCGCCAGGCGGCGTTTGATGCGTGTGCGTTTGTGATGGATTACTTGAAGACGCGGGCGCCGTTCTGGAAGAAAGAGAACACCCCTGAAGGGGCGCGCTGGGTGGAAGGGCGGGACAGCGACCACGCCGCAGCAGATCGCTGGAAATAGCCAGCCGAACACCTCTCTTAAAATCACCTCAAATCAAATGTGGGAGGGGGCTTGCCCCCGATGGCAGGATGTCAGTCAATGATGTTATGACTGATACACCGCCATCGGGGGCAAGCCCCCTCCCACATTTTTTTCCGCGTTCCAGTCTTTAAGGGCGCTTGCGCTCGACGGCTCGCAGCAAGTGCGTCGGCGGCGTCTCGCAGCTGATCTTGCGTCCCAGCAGCGTCTCGATCGACGGCAACTGATACGAGTCATCTTCCCCTGCAAAGCTGATCGACACACCCGCCGCACCCGCACGGCCGGTACGGCCAATCCGGTGTACGTAATCGTCCGGCACTTCCGGCAGGGTGAAGTTGATCACGTGGCTGATGCCATCAATGTGAATCCCGCGCCCGGCCACGTCGGTGGCCACCAGCACGCGAATCTTGCCTTCGCGGAAGCCTTCCAGCGTCTTGATGCGCTTGTGCTGTGGCACATCGCCGGACAGTTGCGCGGCGTTGACGCCATCGCGCACCAGGCGCTCTTCGATGCGGCGCACTTCGTCCTTGCGGTTGGCGAACACCATGACGCGCTCCCAACCGTTGTCGTTGATCAGGTTGTAGAGCAGCTTGTACTTGTCGGCACCGGCGACCGCGTAGATGTGCTGTTCGACGTTTTCGCTGGCGACGTTCAGCGCTTCGATCTCGACGATGGACGGGTCGGTGGTCCACTGCTTGGCGAGGTTCATCACGTCTTCGGTGAAGGTCGCGGAGAACAGCAGGGTCTGGCGCTCGTTTTTCGGCGGGGTCTGGCGAATGATCTGGCGCACTTGCGGGATGAAACCCATGTCGAGCATGCGGTCGGCTTCGTCCAGCACCATCACTTCGACCATGTCCAGGTGCACGTCGCCGCGTTGGTTGAAGTCCAGCAGGCGGCCAGGGGTGGCGACCAGGATGTCGCAGTGGCGGGCTTCGAGGTGCTTGAGCTGTTTATCGAAGTCCATGCCACCGACGAAGGTCATCACGTTGAGGCCGGTGTACTTGGTCAGGTCGGCAGCGTCCTTGGCGATCTGGACCACCAGCTCCCGGGTCGGGGCGATGATCAGTGCACGCGGTTCACCCATGTAGCGCTCTTTCGGCGGCGGCGTTTGCAGCAGCTGGGTGATGATCGAGATCAGGAACGCGGCGGTTTTGCCGGTGCCGGTCTGGGCGCGGCCGATGGCGTCTTTGCCGGCGAGGGTAAAGCCCAGCACCTGCGCCTGGATCGGCGTGCAATACGGGAAGCCCAGGTCCTGGATGGCATGCATCAGTTCCGGAGCCAGTTTGAAATCGTGGAAGCGGGTTTTACCTTCCTGGGGCTCGACGACGAAGTCTTCGAGTTTCCAGGGAATGACGACCGGTTTGGGCGCACGTTCCCGGCGCGGCTTCGGGGCTGGCGCGGCTTCAGCCTGAGGTGTCGCCTGTTCGGGCGGTGTCACCGGCGGCGTCTTCGGCTGCGCGACAGGTGCGGTCCGGCCGGGCTGTTGACCGTCATTGCGGCTGCCGGAGGAGGGGACAGGAGCACTGGGAACAGGCGCGAGCGGCTCAGCCTCGCTTTTGCCGAACATCTTCTTGAGTGCTTTGAGCACGGTGATCTCATTAATTGGTTAAGGAATGTACGCCGGCCAGTGTAATGCAAGAATCGGGCGCGGCGTAGTGCGTCTGTCATACGGCTACATAAACACGGGTTTTCAGCCCAGGCGAGCGCTCAACCAGGCGCCGATATCGTGTATCTCCTGAGGTAACACTTCGTGACCCATTGGGTATTCCTGCCATGTCACGGTGACACCACGGCTCTTCAGGTGCTCATACGCGGTGCGGCCCATGGCGTTCTGTACCACGTCGTCGTACTGGCCGTGCAGGCACAAGGCCGGAATGCGCTGCTGGCTGGCGGACAATTCCAGCTCGTCACTGAAGGTGGGTGCGTAAGTGGAGAGGGCAATCACGCCGCCCAGCGCACCCTGCCATTTGGTAAACGCTGTGTGGAAAACCACCGCGCCACCTTGGGAAAAGCCTGCGAGGAAAATTCGCGAGGCGTCTATTCCGCTGCTTTTCTGCTCCTTGATCAAGTCGGTGACCATTCTGGACGACTCGTCCAGCTCTTCCAGGCTGATGGAACGGGCCGGGCTCATGGCCTTGATGTCGTACCAGCTCGGCATCTCGTAGCCGCCATTAATGGTCACCGCGCGGGTCGGCGCCTGGGGCAATACAAAGCGGGTGGTCAGAAATTGTTCCTGCAACGCTTCAGCCACCGGCATGAAGTCGTAGCGATCGGCACCCAGGCCATGCAACCAGATTACGCAGGCGTCTGCGGGCTTGGCGGGCTGAAGAATCAAGGGTTCGGTCATGTCTGCTCCATAAATGTGCGTGCGCTCCGATTAAGTGCGACGGAACGGTGCGCTACAGGGTGATCTGTTAAGAGAATGTCGCACGGTTGAATCTTTTTCTATTGACCATGGGCTGAAACGACTCAGCCGGCACTCTGGTACGGCGCTTGCTATGTGTAGGTCGATGTCAGAACTATCCCGTGACGGTAACACTATCAGTGACTGCCGCTTACGGGATAGCAGCTGGAATTACTGCGACAGCCTCATGCCGCTTGGCCCTAAAAAAAACCAACACGGGTCGATATCGCCTCATAAGGGTGCGCTGAGGTTCGGAGCTTCGACACAACAAGAGCGTATTTGGAGGTTTGAATGAAGGTATTGAAATCCACCCTGGCCATCGTTACCGCGGCCGCTGTACTGGGTGTCAGTGGTTTCGCCCAAGCTGGCGCCACTCTGGACGCCGTGCAGAAGAAAGGCTTTGTGCAATGTGGCGTGAGTGATGGCTTGCCGGGTTTCTCGGTACCGGATGCCAGCGGCAAGATCCTCGGGATCGACGCTGACGTTTGCCGCGCAGTTGCTGCAGCTGTGTTCGGCGACGCAACCAAGGTCAAGTTCAGCCAGTTGAACGCCAAGGAGCGTTTCACCGCGCTTCAGTCCGGCGAAGTCGACATTCTGTCCCGTAACACCACCATGACCAGCTCCCGTGACGCAGGCATGGGCCTGAAATTCCCAGGTTTCATTACCTACTACGACGGCATCGGCTTCCTGGTAAACAACAAGCTGGGCGTCAAAAGCGCCAAGGAACTGGACGGTGCAACCATCTGCATCCAGGCCGGTACCACCACTGAGCTGAACGTTTCCGACTACTTCCGTGGCAACAACCTCAAATACACCCCGATCACCTTCGACACCTCCGATGAAAGCGCCAAGTCGCTGGAATCCGGTCGTTGCGACGTGCTGACCTCCGACAAGTCCCAACTGTTCGCCCAGCGCAGCAAGCTGGCCGCGCCGAAGGACTACGTGGTTCTGCCGGAAACCATTTCCAAGGAGCCCCTGGGCCCGGTCGTGCGTAACGGCGACGACGAGTGGCTGGCCATCGTGCGCTGGGTTGGCTACGCCATGCTCAACGCTGAAGAAGCCGGTATCACCTCGAAAAACGTTGAAGCTGAAGCCAAGTCCACCAAGAACCCGGACGTTGCGCGTCTGCTCGGTGCTGACGGCGAATACGGCAAAGACCTGAAAGTGAAGAAAGACTGGGTCGTACAGATCGTCAAGCAAGTCGGTAACTACGGCGAAGTGTTCGAGCGCAACCTCGGCAAGAGCACCCCGCTGGAAATCGACCGTGGCCTGAACGCACTGTGGAACAACGGCGGCATTCAATACGCACCACCTGTGCGCTGATCGCTGATGGTTCTGTCACCCGGTGGGCCAACCGCCGGGTGATGTTCTGTTCCATTCTTTCCGGGGCACTTCATGCAAAATCAAATCGGCGCACCAAAGCAGAAGCTCAGCTTCAGCGATCCCAAAGTGCGTGCGTGGCTCTTCCAGATCATCACGATTGTGGCGGTGGTCTCGCTGGGCTGGTACCTCTTCAACAATACCCAGACCAACCTTCAACACCGGGGCATTACCTCGGGTTTCGACTTTCTTGAGCGCAGTGCCGGCTTCGGCATCGCGCAGCATTTGATCGACTACACCGAATCGGACAGCTATGCCCGCGTCTTCGTAATCGGCCTGCTCAATACCTTGCTGGTGACCGTGATCGGCGTGGTCCTGGCAACCTTGCTCGGCTTCATCATCGGCGTGGCGCGCCTGTCGCCGAACTGGATGATCAACAAGCTGGCGACGGTGTACGTGGAAGTGTTCCGCAACATCCCGCCGCTGCTGCAGATCCTGTTCTGGTACTTCGCGGTGTTCCTGACCATGCCGGGGCCGCGCAATAGCCATAACTTCGGTGACACCTTCTTTGTCAGCAGCCGTGGCCTGAACATGCCGGCAGCGCTGGCCGCCGACGGGTTCTGGCCCTTTGTGGCCAGCGTGGTGGTGGCGATCGTTGCAATCGTGCTGATGGCGCGTTGGGCCAACAAGCGCTTTGAAGCCACTGGCGTTCCGTTCCACAAGTTCTGGGCGGGCCTGGCGCTGTTCATCGTGATCCCGGCGTTGTGCGCCTTGATCTTCGGTGCACCGCTGCACTGGGAAATGCCCAAGCTGCAAGGTTTCAACTTTGTCGGCGGCTGGGTGCTGATCCCTGAACTGCTGGCACTGACCCTGGCACTGACTGTTTATACGGCGGCGTTTATCGCCGAGATCGTGCGTTCGGGCATCAAGTCCGTCAGCCACGGCCAGACCGAAGCTGCGCGCTCCCTGGGCCTGCGCCCTGGGCCGACGCTGCGCAAGGTCATCATCCCGCAAGCCTTGCGGGTGATCATTCCGCCGCTGACCAGCCAATACCTGAACCTGGCGAAAAACTCGTCGTTGGCCGCCGGTATCGGTTACCCGGAAATGGTTTCGCTGTTTGCCGGCACGGTGCTCAACCAGACCGGCCAGGCCATCGAAGTCATTGCCATCACCATGAGCGTGTACCTGGCGATCAGCATCAGCATTTCCCTGCTGATGAACTGGTACAACAAGCGCATTGCGCTGATCGAGCGGTGAGGAAACGCCCATGAGTACGCATACGTTCAAACCTGATATGCCGCCGCCGAACAAAGTCTTCGGCCCGGTGGCATGGATGCGCGCCAACCTGTTTTCCAGTTGGCTCAACACCCTGCTGACCTTGCTGTCGCTGTACCTGGTCTACCTGGTCGTACCGCCGATCCTGCATTGGGCGATCCTCGATGCGAACTGGGTCGGCACGACACGCGCCGATTGCACCAAAGAGGGCGCCTGCTGGGTGTTTATCCAACAGCGCTTCGGGCAGTTCATGTACGGCTACTACCCCGGCGACCTGCGCTGGCGCGTAGACCTGACCGTGTGGCTGGCCATCGTTGGCGTGGCGCCGCTGTTCATCTCGCGCTTCCAGCGCAAGGCGATCTACGGCCTGGGCTTCCTGGTGCTGTACCCGATCATCGCCTACTTCCTTTTGCACGGCGGCATCTTCGGCCTGGCCAACGTGGCGACCAGCCAATGGGGCGGCCTGATGCTGACCCTGGTGATCGCCACCGTCGGTATCGCCGGCGCCTTGCCCCTGGGCATCGTGCTGGCGTTGGGGCGGCGTTCGAACATGCCGGCGATTCGTGTGGTCTGCGTGACCTTCATCGAATTCTGGCGCGGCGTGCCGTTGATCACCGTGCTGTTCATGTCTTCGGTGATGCTGCCGTTGTTCCTGCCGGAAGGCATGGGCATCGACAAGCTGCTGCGGGCGTTGATCGGCGTGATCCTGTTCCAGTCGGCCTATGTGGCCGAAGTGGTGCGCGGTGGCTTGCAGGCGATTCCCAAAGGTCAGTACGAAGCGGCAGCGGCGATGGGCCTGGGTTACTGGCGCAGCATGGGCCTGGTGATTCTGCCGCAAGCCCTGAAGCTGGTGATCCCCGGTATCGTCAACACGTTTATTGCGCTGTTCAAGGACACCAGCCTGGTGATCATCATCGGCCTGTTCGACCTGCTCAACAGCGTCAAGCAAGCCGCCGCCGACCCTAAATGGTTGGGCATGGCCACTGAAGGCTACGTGTTCGCCGCCCTGGTGTTCTGGATTTTCTGTTTTGGTATGTCGCGCTATTCCATTCATTTGGAACACAAGCTCGACACAGGCCACAAGCGTTAGGAGTTGTTGTTATGAGCGAAGCAATCAAACAGCCTGTGAGCCCTGAAGGCATTATCCAGATGCAGGGCGTCAACAAGTGGTACGGCCAGTTCCACGTGTTGAAAGACATCAACCTCAACGTCAAGCAGGGCGAGCGTATCGTGCTGTGCGGCCCGTCGGGTTCGGGCAAATCCACCACCATCCGCTGCCTCAACCGCCTGGAAGAGCACCAGCAGGGCCGCATCGTGGTCGATGGCGTGGAACTGACCAACGACCTCAAGCAGATCGAAGCGATCCGCCGTGAAGTCGGCATGGTGTTCCAGCACTTCAACCTGTTCCCGCACCTGACCATCCTGCAGAACTGCACGCTGGCGCCGATGTGGGTGCGCAAGATGCCCAAGCGCAAGGCCGAAGAAATCGCCATGCACTACCTGGAGCGCGTGCGCATTCCGGAGCAGGCCCACAAGTTTCCGGGGCAACTGTCCGGTGGCCAGCAACAGCGTGTGGCGATTGCCCGTGCGCTGTGCATGAAGCCGAAAATCATGCTGTTCGACGAACCGACCTCGGCGCTCGACCCGGAAATGGTGAAGGAAGTACTCGACACCATGATCGGCCTGGCCGAAGACGGCATGACCATGTTGTGCGTAACCCACGAAATGGGCTTCGCCCGCACCGTGGCCAACCGCGTGATCTTCATGGACAAAGGCGAAATCGTTGAGCAGGCGGCGCCGAATGACTTCTTCGACAATCCGCAGAATGATCGGACCAAGTTGTTCTTGAGCCAGATTTTGCATTGATCGATAGATGATGCTTGAAAATAAACCCGGCCTTGGCGCCGGGTTTATTATTTGTGATCTATGAGGCTTTCAGCGTTTCAGTCTCGTCGTGGACGGTATAGGTGAAAGCGCCACGCAAATCAGCACCTTCGGCCAGAATTCTTGCTTCCGCCAGCAAATGCGGATGGCGATCCAACAACCGAATCAGTAGCACTAAGGGCTTGGGCGCAAGAAGCTCGCCGCGTTCGTAGCGAGAGAATGCGTTGTGGCCGGCCCCGGACAGCAAATCTACTGCCTCTTTTTGCGTAAGGTGCAGTTTGCGGCGGGTACGTTTAATCTCGGCGCCGATCATTTTCCGAGCGGCGAGGGTGAGTTCGTCTTTCGCTTCGCCGTAACGGTCAGCGCTGTCGTTGTCGGGATCCCAGAAACCGTCGCCACACACCTCGCATTCCCAGCCTGAAAGATTATCGACCCGACGCTCCATGCCTTTGATGCGGATGGTTTCACTGCGTCCCTCGTAATAGCTCAACGCATCAGGAGCGCCACAGATGTAGCAAAGCTCTTTTTCTTTCATGGGTTTTTCTCCTTGAAGGAGACTACCGGAGGCCTACCGTCAGTGCGGTATGTGACCTTGATGTAAATCTCCTTACCTTTTGAGTGGATGTGATACACATCTTGCCAAACTCGATGGTCTCCATAGGTGGTCATCGACTTGTGCAGCATCCAGTTCTGCAGCTCATAGATGACCTCCTGCATATCCTTGATACTAAAGCCAAGAGCATCGCCGCACTCTTCTGCAGTGCGGGTAAACGCCTTCCTTCCAAGCCGCCTGACACCCGCCTTTATCCCCGCCAGATCGTAATGAGGTGTGTACTTTTCCATAAGACACCTGAGTCCAATAATTACCCTCTAAGGGTAATTTTACCAATCGAAAATACTGCTCCTTTTCCTGCCTAAGAACCCTAGTGCCTTGCCCTTGTAGGCGACTCCGAATAGCCTGTGGGAAAACTCAACCAACGATTGGACGAAAGCCCGCATCCCACGACAGACGACCAGCGCCGATCTGGTCACAAACGCCTGGTGGACCCCGCGCCAAATCCCTCTGCCGACAGTTGATCAATGAACCTTCCATCCAAACGCACGACCGAACTCGAAGAACTGTTGATTGACGCCGAAGCCGACGATGACGTCGTGCAGCACGCGCCTGCGACGGTGAACCGCCCCTGGCTGTTGCTGCTGGGCCTGGTGCTGGTGGCGCTGAACCTGCGTCCGGCGCTGTCCAGCATGGCGCCGGTGCTCGGTGATGTGTCCAGCAGCCTGGGGTTGTCGGCGGCCAAGGCCGGCCTGCTGACCACCTTGCCCGTGCTGTGCCTGGGGCTGTTTGCGCCCATGGCTCCGATCCTGGCGCGGCGCTTTGGCGCCGAGCGCGTGGTGCTGGGGATTCTGCTGACCTTGGCCGCCGGTATCATCCTGCGCAGTTCCTTCGGCGAAGTGGGCGTGTTCGCCGGTAGCCTGATCGCCGGTGCGAGCATCGGCATCATCGGCGTGTTGCTGCCGGGCATCGTCAAGCGCGACTTTGCCAGGCAGGCTGGCGCCATGACCGGCGTGTACACCATGGCCCTGTGCCTGGGCGCGGCGCTGGCGGCGGGTGCCACGGTGCCACTGAGTCACTACTTCGGCGATAGCTGGACCATGGGCCTGGGTTTCTGGATTCTGCCCGCGCTGGTGGCGGCGTTGTGCTGGGTGCCTCAGGTGGGTCACAAGCACGGTGCCCATCAGGTGGCCTATCGGGTGAAGGGGTTGCTGCGCGACCCGCTGGCCTGGCAGGTGACGTTGTACATGGGCCTGCAATCGTCCCTGGCGTACATCGTGTTTGGCTGGCTGCCGTCGATCCTGATCGGCCGTGGCCTGAGCGCCACCGACGCCGGCTTGGCGCTGTCCGGTTCCATCATCATGCAGTTGATCAGTTCGTTGGCCGCACCGTGGCTGGCCACCCGTGGCAAAGACCAGCGCGTGGCGATTGTGGTGGTGATGCTGCTGACCCTGGGCGGGCTGTTCGGTTGCCTCTATGCGCCTTTGGACGGGTTGTGGGGCTGGGCGATTCTGCTCGGCCTGGGGCAGGGCGGCACGTTCAGCCTGGCACTGACCCTGATCGTGCTGCGCTCGCGGGACGCTCATGTGGCGGCCAACCTGTCGAGCATGGCCCAGGGCATCGGTTACACCCTGGCTTCCCTCGGCCCGTTGGCCGTTGGGCTGGTGCATGACTGGACGGGCGGCTGGACCGCCATCGGCTGGATTTTCGCGGTGATCGGCCTGGGCGCGATCATCGCTGGGCTGGGCGCCGGGCGTGCGCGGTATGTGCAAGTCAACAGCGAGAAACGCTAGAGGTACACCACCTCCAATGTGGCCAGGCCATCGAGCTGGGTGTCGCTGCTCAGGTCAAGGTTTTGCGTGGCGTTGATCACGGTCTCGACCTTGACCGTGCTGATCAGCTCCTGGATCGCCGACGGGCCGGCCGTGCTGCCGGCGGTGGCGGTGAAGCCCAGGTAGCTGTTGGCGCCAATGTTGATCGGGTTGAGGTTGGCGGTACGCCAGGCCAGCCCGCCAGTGGTGGACTCTGTGCCGTAGACCTGCGTGGTGCTGTCGACCTGAGTCTGGCGAGGGTCGAAGGTCATGGAATACAGGCCGATGCGGTTGCCGCTCTTGTCCAAGCCCAGGCCGTAGTAAATCTCGCTGTTGACCATGGCCGAGCCGTCCCGATTGTCGTGCATGCGCAAGGCGAAGCGGTTTGGCGCGCTACAGGCGACGGTGACTTGCAGCAGCTTGACCGGCAGACGGGTGCTTTTGTCCGGGCTCAGGTCTTGGTGGGATATTTTGCCGTAGTCGATCATTGCACCGTTGGACAGCAATGGATTGCACGCGGTGGGCGTGATCCGGCCCTTGACCGTCAGGTCCACGACCGAAGCGGCCTGTGCATGGGGCGTACTACCGAGCAGCAGCAGGGAAAACAGGGCGATGTCGTGCTTTTTCATGAAGCTGATTCCCAAGGGTTACAGGTAGATGATTTCGAGTGTGCCGGAGCCGTTGATCTGCACCACGCTGCGCAAGTCCAGCGATTGTGTCGGGGCCAGGTAGGCCTTGATGCGTACCGTGCCGGACAGGTGCTGGATCGGCACCGGTCCCAGCGTGCTGGCGGCGCGGTCGGTAAACCCCATGAGGCTGTTATCTGCGATAGGGATCTGCCGCGGGCTGGAACTGCTCCAGGCTGCGCCGCCACTGGTGGAGTCGGTGCGATACAGCGTGCCGAGGGCGTCGGCAGTGAACTCTGCCGGGTCGATGTTCAGGTAGTAGCGGCCGATCTTGTTCTGGCTGTTGTCATGGTCCAGGCCGTAGGCGGTTTCGTCGTTGCCGCCGGTGGCCGAGCCGTTGCGGTTGTCGTGCATCTTCAGGGCGAAGGGCGTGGGGGCGTCGCAGCTGACGGAGAACTGCAAGGTCCGGGTGGGCAGGGGTGTTTCATTGCTGGCGCTCAGGTCCTTGGCCGCTAGCGTGCCGTAGTCCACCAGCCCGCCATTGGAGAGCTGTGGCACGCAGCCACGGGCGCAAAGTGAGCCAGCAGCGTCAGCTCGCGAGAGCGGTCGCTGTGGCGGTTATAGAGGGTCCCGGACACTTCCCAAGTGGTGGCGTCCTTGACACGGGTAGCGGCGCTGTCGGCCCAGGCGCTGACGCTCAATTGCAGCGAAAAGTGCTTGCCGGTCAGCAACGTACCACCCTGTACCGGCGCGATGCCGTGGCCCGGACGCCACGCCAGCGCGGCACCTGTGTCTACGGGTGGCTGGCCGCTGGCGGGCAATAGACCCAAGGTCACCGCCTGCCCATCCAGCACGCCGTCGCTGACCTGAATGGCGTAGCTGCCATGCTCGGTGAACTGCAGGCGCTCGGCGCTCGCTGCCAAGGCGCGGTAAAACAGGCTCGGGTCGGTGGGGGTCGGGCAACTGTACGTCAGGCTCAGGCGACGTTCGCCGAGTAAGCGCAACGCGGCGCTGTCGCGCTGGGCGGCGCGGTTCATCGTGCCAAAATCCAGCCGCGCCTCGCTGACGTTCAACTGGCACTCGTCCTGGGCCTGGGCGGCAGTGAATGCCCCCAGCAGCGCGCAGGTGGTGGTTAACCGGGCAAGCAATCGGGCAGTCATGGGTCATCCTTCAGGTGTATGGCAGCGGGCGGGGGCGGTTTCGAAATACACTGTCGGATCAGCCTTGGCCGGCAGTTCATAGCGCAGTTCGCAGCGGCCGTTATCGGCGGTGCTGACCCACAGCGTGGTGTGCTCCAGCACATTGGGCAGGAACACTCGGCTGCCGTCCTGGACCAGGGTGACGAACTCGCCATCGGCAGTGCTCACCATGGCGCCACGGGGCAACGGCCGGTCCTGATCGGTGCGCACCGTCAGCAGTAGCCGACGGGTCAGCGCCACGCCGAAGTCCACGCGATCCACCGCGCCGCGCCCAGCCGAAATCATCGCCAGGCCATTGTTGATGTCGGCATTGCGCGGCAGCGAGCGCGTCTGCACCTCGACCGGACTGCGCCCGTAAGCGTTGACCTGGGACACCACTGCCTGGCCCTGCCAATCCGTCCAGACCGGCCCACTGGGTGTGCTGAGTTTGATACCGGCCATATCGCCCACCGAGACCACTGCAAAGGTGTCGCGTACCGGGTACGGCGACAGCGTGACACCACTGCCATGCGCCACCACCGCGCCGCGCGCACCGCCTTGATAGCTCGACCGTTGGGCGTCGCTGCGGCTGTAGCTGAAGTCCAACTGGCTATAGCGGGCAGGGCGGAGAGGCCCAGCGTGGTTTCCACCTGCCGGTCGCGGTGTCGTACTCGGCGCTGACCCGATACCCGAGTTGATCGTTGACCTGTTCGTTCATCCCCACCCCGGAGCGATGCTCACCGCCCGAGTTACGCACCCAGGCGCGAGCGCGGCGGTTCTCGCCCAGGGGCAGGCTCAGGTTCAGGTACACCGCATTGTCCTGCTGCTGGCGCCCGCCCATCTGCCACTCGGCACTGGCCGACAGCGACACCCCGTTGACGCTGGTGCCCCAAGAGGCCAGCGCGCGGCTGCTGTTGGCGCCGTCAAAGTTGCTGGAGCGCGACACCCCGGCGCTGAACGCCCCGAACCACAGGTGGGACCAGCCCAGCGTGGCGCTCTGCTGATCGCGATAACGTGTGCTGCGGTGCCGGTCGGGCTGTGCTTCGTAAGTGGCTTCCTGCAGCTCGCGATAGCCAGGCGTGCGCCACGAGTTGGCGAGACTGAGCGACCACTGTTCATTCAGGCGCTGGGACCATGACAGGTCGGTTTGCACGCCTTGCGCCTTGTCGCGGGCCTGGGCGTCGGAGAGCTGGCTGGCGAGTTGCACCTGGCTGTCCAACCCCGGCCGCCAGGCCACGCTCGCGCCTGCGGCGCGGTATTGGCTGGCAACCATCATGCCGCCGCCCACGGACATTTGCGGGTTCAGGGCGCCGTTCCACCCGGCGCTGACCACCCATGGATCGTCACCGTGGGCGTTGCCGATGTTGCGCACACGGCCAGCGGCCACCGAGTAACCCGCCGCCGGCAGCCCGAGGCCGAGCATTGCCGCCGGCACGGTAAAACGCCGCTCGCCGCCCGTGCTTTCCTTGACGGTCACCTCGACGTCCGAACGGGTATTCAAGCGACGTACATCGGTCAGGGCGAATGGTCCGGCGGGGACCACGGTCGAGTGAATCAACGCGCCGTTCTGCCGCACCTCAACCTGCGCCGGACTGTTGGCGATACCCTCGATGGTTGCGCCTTGCTCCTGGTCTTGCAGGGCTTGTTCGGTAAATACCTGGACCCCACTGATCTGCGCACCTGACAACACTGGGTTATAGAGGCTGATCTGCCCCGCTTGCAGCACCGCCTGATACCGCGCAAAGGTGCGCTGGGCGTAGGCTTCCAGGTGGGTGCTGCGCGACAGGCCGTCCTGCCAGGTCTGGACCTGGCGGCTGCGTACGATCCAGTCACCGGCGTTGAAGCCGACTTCGGTGTTGGCCGAGCCAAAGCGGCTGGCATCGTCGTCGAAGCGGTTGTAGAACCCGGTGAGGTCATAGTTGAGCAAGGCCGCGACGCCTCCGGATTGATAGCCGGAGACATCCTGCTGTACCGGCCGCAAGGCCTCGGTCGGCACTATCAGCGACACCGTGAGTGTGGCCGGATCGGGTTCAACCAGGGTTTGGGGAAATTGCGCGAGAAAGTCATGGCAGCGACCGCTGTCCCCAGGCTCCACCAGGTTGGCGGTATCCAGTAAGGCGCGGTCGAAACACAGGGCGCCGTGCTGATCGAAGCTGGCTTGCAGGCGACCACGGCGTTGCCCGTTGACCCGCAAGCTCACCGCATGTGTACCTGCGGTAAAACGTGGGGTGTCCAGCAGCAGGCTGGCCAGTTGCGGGTCGATGCCGCGTTGGTTCAGGGTCTTGGCGTCGAAGCCAGCATAGTCATCGGCCCGCACTCCGTCAGGGAGCAAGGCACAGGTCAGCAGCCACGCCGGCAAGGTAAAGGGCGAGGCGGGCACGGCGTTGCCGTCACGATAGTTCACGACTGTTTTCACCAAAGGCAATCGAAGGTTGGACGGCTGCGCAGTGCGCTGGCGATCCTCAGGCCGTCACGTCGTTTTAATCAGTGCAGGGTGATTGGCGCGTCGTAGGCTGCGACGGCGAAGCCATAGAGGGTGGCCGGTTGCAGCCGGACGGTGCTGGCGCCCGTGGCGCTGACCGGGACGCGCAGATGTTCCCCTGGCAACACATAGGTGCGCGGCAGCATCGCCCTGGCGTCGCCGGGCAGCAGGCGCAGTTCCTGGGCCAGCCGCACCACATAAGGCGTGTCGTTGCTGACCACCAATTGGTTGTTTTCGAGGGTCCAGGTCAAGCCGGTCCACGGCGTGCGATTGGGCGCCAGGCCCTTGGGATGAATGATCACCGGCAGATTCTGGCGCACCGTGACGCCGACCCGGGCGTGTCCGGCTTCGGTGGCAGGGCGACCCTTGGGCATGCCTTCGAAAATCACACGCTTGAGACGCTGGCTCTTGAGCGGCAGATGGTCTTGCAGAATGAATCGCACCAGCTGTGATTTTTTCGGCTCCACCCGCGACAACGGCGGCGTGACCACCAGCAATGGTTCGTCATCCTCCGGGATGTCTTCCAGGGTGACGTGCAGCAGGGCCAGTTGACTGTCGGTGTTGGTCACCGAAACGCTGGCTTCGCCGTCGTTTTCGTACACGATCACCACCGAGGTGTCGGGGACCATACCGTCGGCCTGGGCATGCATGCTGAGCAGCAGGGCCAGGGCCGCCACCGTAAAAATTTGCGTCGTCATGACGAGAGTTCCATTGGGCGAAATAAGCATCAGAGGTAGCGCAAATCCAGGACGATGGAGCCGTCCAGGGGGACCTCTTGATCGAGGGTCAGGTAGTTCGAAAAACTGATGAAAGTTTCGACGTGCAGTCGGGTGGTCAACTGGCGAATAAAGTCCGGCTGACGGTCACCCTGCAACGCAAAACCGACATAGGCTTTGGGCTCGGCGTGGGGGCTCGGCGTCCAGGTTTCTCCGTTGTCGGCGGAGATCAGCACCTGCATGGGTTGCGCATCGCCCTGCGGGTTCAGATAGGACAATGCCACGCTGCCCAGGCGCTCTGCCGGGGCGTGGATGTTTCTGCCCAGTCCGTACAGGTCAGGCGTAAGCGCCGATTCCGAGCGATTGTCGACGCCCACCAGCGCAAACAGCATGGGCCTGGCGCATCGCACCGACAGCTCCAGGAATCGGCTTGGCAACACGGTGAATTCATCGCTGCTCAGGGTGTGTGCGGGAATCTTGCCGTGATCGACAACGCCCTCTTCCGACAGCTCGACGTGACAGGCGTCCGGCGTCAGTCGGCCGGTCACCGTGATATCGACAATAGCGGCCGCCCAGGCGGGGCCGGCGAAGCTCAGCGTCAGCAAGGCGACGAATAGGTGGGGCTGCATGTTCATGGGGTATCACTGGCTGGGAGTAGGTGGCCGTTATGTAAGGGCGACCATGCCGGTGCATGGCCGCCCTGGCATTTACAGATACTTCACTTCCAGGGTGGCCGACCCATCCAGGGTGACTTCGTTGCTCAGGTCCAGGCCGTCGGTACGGGCGATCGAGGTGTTCACCAACAGCTGAGCGACCAGTTCCTTGACGGCGATCGGCTGTGCGCCATCGGTGTTGGTGACCGACATGTAGAGTTTGGGGTCCCAGAACTTTTCGTCGTACCAAGTGTTGCCACCGTCGCCGGAGGCGATGGTCTTGACCTGCACACCGTCGGCGACGGCGTTTTGCAAGGTCAGCTGGTACCAGCCGAGTTTTTGCGTGGTGTTGATAAAGCCCAGCCCGAACACCGAGCCCATCAGCGCCGAGTCCGCACGGTTATCAATCGAGTTCAGGGCGAACGGGATCGCGCCATCACAGATCACCGCAATCGTCATGCTGTGGCTGCCGATGAGGGTAGGGTTGTCCGGGCGCAGGTCTTTGGCGGAAATCTTGCCGTGGTCGATGATCCCGCCACTGGACAGGCTGGGGGTGCAGGCACTGGGCACGATCAGGCCCTTGACCGTCAGGTCCACGGTGGAAGCGGCGTAGGAGGTGGCGCAGGTAAGTAGCATTACGCTGGCGGCGACGCTATTGAGCAGGGTTTTCATGACGAACTCCTTTCGCTAAGGGGGGCGGTTACAGGTACTTGAGTTGGATGGTGGCGTGCCCGTCGATGGGGACTTCGTCCAGCAGGGTCAAGCGCTCGGCGGGGGCGACGTGGGTGTACAGGCGAATCTCGGCGTCAAAATCCTGCACGGCGATAGGTGTTTCTTGATTGATTCTCGCAACCGTGGTCAGCCACAGATGGTTCAACTCGTTGGCGGGCCCCCAGGTCACGCCGCCATCCTCTGAGGTAATCATGCGTACCGCGACGCCGTCGGCCACTGGGGTGTAGAGGTGAAACGCGGAGCCGCCGAGCTTTTCATCGTTCGGTGTCATACCCAGGCCATGCCAGCGATCATGGTTGGCCGAAGTACCGGCGCGGTTATCGATGGTGTTGAGGGTGAAAAAAGTCGGTCCTTCACAGCGCACACTCAACTGCATGCTCTGATTGGGCAACGAAGTGTGTTGCTCGGCATTGAGCGTCTTGGCCGACATTTTTCCGAAGTCGACCATGCCACCGCCGGAAATCAGTGGGGAACAGGCGCTGGGCGTGATGCTGCCCCTGACGCTGAGGTCGGTATTGCTGGCCGCGAACACGGCAGGCGTGAACAGCAACACCAGCGCAGCGCGAGTGAAAAATAGGTTCATAGGGGCGGCACCATGTGAGTGGGGGTCTATGTAAGAGGGAGCGTTACAGGTACTTCACTTCAAAGGTCGCCGAACCATCCAGTGCCACCTCGTTGGTCAGCGTCAGGGTGTTGGCGGGGGCAATGGCGGTATTGAGCACCACGTCCAGGGTTGCGGTTTGCACAGGATGAGGTACCCAGCCGATCGACAGGTCCAGGTCGCCCAGTGAGATCAAGGCATTGGGCACCACTGCCTCGTCGTCGGGTAGTTCTGACCAGCGGCCTGGGTTGTATTGGATCAACAAGCTTGACGGCTTGTCGGCAACCAAATTGCCCATGCTCAGGTAATACCTGCCCAGCTTCTCCGTTTCATTGATCAGGCCCAGGCCATACGCACCGCTACGAGTGGAAGAGCCACTGCGGTTGTCGATGGGGGTGATTGCAAACAGCGTCGATGCCTCACAACTAATGGACAGTTGGACGCTTTGGGGCTTGAGTACGGTCTGACTGTCCAGTTTGAGGTCTTTCGCGGAGATTTTTCCGAAGTCGACCGTGCCCGGCATGTTGGGTGTACAGGCGCTTGGGGTGATCAAGCCTTTTACTGTCAGGTCCACCGTGCTGGCAGCCAAGGCGGGTAAGGAGGTGGCGAGCAACAGCACAGTGCTCATCAAGGTAAGGGACTTGCTCATTTCAATACGTTCCACTGCGGGTCTGGCTGATAAAGGCACGCGCACGGCATCGTCCGATCCTGTGGGAAGGGCGAGCAAGGCGGCAGGTTGTGTTTGGTTGGGGCCGCCGGAGACCGTGGCCCATTCCCTCTTTGCGGGTGACGGCAATTTAGCCGGGGGGCGGAGCGGGGGAAATACAACTATTACGACAATCGAAATGGCAGGTATCTCGACCTGAAAGCGTGGGAATTAATGTTCTGATTTGTAGGAAATTTGGATTTTTCGTAGTTCTTGTATCGTCATTTTCATATCCAGGAGCGTATTCATCACTGCATCTAACAGTCATATGAGTGCCATCAAGCGTGTTGCACGCTGTTCTATATTTGGCTGTTGTGCCTTTGCATCCACTTAGTTGGGTGTTGATGTACTCATGGGCTGAAAAATCAATGTAAGCGCAATGAGGTGACCATGGTGACAAGGGTATTTTCCAATCGAGTACCTGTCCTGAAGTTGGCACCCTCACCCTCGCCCCCGCTGGTGGAGGAACCGGTTGATCGTCCAGAAAGCCTTGCGTGGCCGACGCGTGCAAGCCTGATCGAAATTTTCGGCAGTGATGAAATAGTGAACCGGGTGCTGGTCAGCCTGATGAATGAAGCGCAGGAAGACAACAGCTTGTTGGAACAGGCATGGAGCAGTGCCAACGCACTGTTGGTGGTGGAGCGGCTGCATCGACTGGTGGGCAGCCTGGCGTTTGTTGGCGGGGCGGATCTGGAGCGGTGTGGCGAGCAATTGATTGCCCGGGTACAGGCCCGTGGTGTCGCGGCAAGTACGCTGCAGTTGCAAGCCTTTCAGCGCAACTTGCGGGTGTACATCACTTACTTGAGCCGGTTATGAGTGGATAAGTCTGTAGGACATCGCAAGAGGTCTGTTAAGGGCTAAAGATGTAGGTAATTTCTTTTTGTTTTGTAGGTTGGGAGTTGTTATCTATCAAATGCTGGGCGCGGTCTGGAGCGTACCGCGCCGGGTGGTTGTTGAGGTGCGTGGACAAAGGTATTTTGCGTGATTTCCAGTTGCCATCATTCGTGGGTATTTATGCTGCGTGTAATCATTGCCGACGACCATCCTATTGTGCGTATTGGGCAACGGGTGGTGATTGAGGCGGGCGGTAGGTGCAAGGTCGTCGGCGAAGCCGACGGGCCCGATGAGTTGCTCAAACTGTTGAGTTCTGTGGCTTGTGATGTATTGGTGACTGACTTCGCCATGCCCGGCGGTCAGCAGGCCGACGGTTACGGGCTGTTGGGCCTGTTGCGTCGTCAGTACCCGACATTGCCGGTGATCCTGGTGACCATGTTTGCCAACGTGGCCACCCTGCGTGCTTCTTTTGCCCATGGGGCACGGGCGATTGTCGCCAAGAGCGCGTCGGCCCGGGAGCTGCCCATCGCGATCAATGCGGTGATCAAGGGCGAGACGTTTGCCAGTGAATGCCTGCGGGCGCAGTTGGTAGAGGCGGGCACCGGCGACCAGATGCAACAGCCGCAGTTGTCCAGCAAGGAGCGGGAGGTGGTAAGGATGCTGGCCAGTGGCATGACCGTCAGCCAGATTGCGGCACGGGTCAATCGCAGTATTTCCACCATCAGCAAACAGAAAAGTACCGCCATGAGCCGGCTGTGCATTTCCACCGACGTGGATCTGTTCGCGTATGCGCGCAGCTGCGGCATGGTGCCATAGCGTGTGGCTGGCCATTGCCGATGTGAATGCCGATAGAGTTTTGCCGGTGCGCAGACTATCGTGCATACCCTACAGCCCCTGGTTTGGAACCTGCCCATGAGTGACGCACATAACGCCCTGATCACCGAGTTCTACAGCGCCTTCCAGCGGCTGGATGCCGAGGCCATGGCGGCCTGCTACACCGAGGACGTGCTGTTCAGCGACCCGGCCTTTGGCGAACTGCGCGGCCGTGATGCCGGCGACATGTGGCGCATGCTCACCACGCGGGCCAAGGATTTCTCCCTGACGTTCGACCATGTGCGCAGCGATGACACCACCGGCAGCGCGCATTGGGTGGCGACCTACCTGTTCAGCGCCACCGGCAACACCGTGGTCAACGATATCGGCGCCCGTTTCGTGTTCCGCGACGGCAAAATCTGCGAGCACCACGACCATTTCGACCTGTGGCGCTGGTCGCGCCAGGCGTTGGGCATCAAGGGCTTGTTGCTGGGCTGGTCGCCGGCCTTGAAAAACGCTGTCCGCGCCCAGGCACGCAAAGGCCTCAAGGCATTTCAGGCCGGGCGTTGATAAGATTGGCGCTCCTCTGGCCTGCCGACCTGACCTGTGACTGATCTTCCTCCACCCAAACCCTGGTTTGTCTACCTGGTGCGCGCCGCCAATGGCTCGCTGTATTGCGGCATCAGCAACGACCCGGTGCGCCGGTTTGCCTCGCACCAGAGCGGCAAGGGCGCCCGGTTTTTCCTGTCCAGCCCTGCCGTGGCGCTGGTGTACACCGAGCAATGCGCAAGCAAGGGCGAGGCGTTGCGCCAGGAGCGGTTGATCAAGAAGCTGAAGAAGAGTGCCAAGGAGTGCCTGGCGGCGCAGGGCTCATTGATCTGACTGATGGGTTCCCATCACGCCGCCAATGCCCGTTGCGCGCTAAGCTGCGGGTTCATTTTTTCATGTGGACCCCGGCATGTCTGAGCTCATCCTGCACCACTACCCAACTTCCCCGTTCGCGGAAAAAGCTCGGCTGCTGCTGGGCTTCAAAGGCTTGTCCTGGCATTCGGTGCATATTTCGCCGGTGATGCCCAAGCCGGACCTGACGGCGCTGACCGGTGGCTATCGCAAAACCCCCGTGCTGCAGGTTGGCGCTGATATCTATTGCGACACCGCCCTGATCGCCCGCCGCCTTGAGCAGGAAAAAACCGCGCCGGCACTGTTCCCGCTGGGCCAGGAAATGATCACCCAAACCTTCGCCACCTGGGCCGACAGCGTGGTGTTTGCCCACGCCGTGAGCCTGGTGTTCCAGCCGGAATCGGTGGCGGTGCGCTTTGGCAAGTTGCCGCCGGAAGCGATCAAGGCGTTTCTCGCCGACCGCGCCGCGCTGTTCAGCGGCGGTACGGCGAGCAAGTTGCCGGCCGAGCTGGCCAAGCACCAATGGCCGGCGATCATGGCGCGCCTGGAGCAGCAACTGCAGCGTGAGTCCGGGGACTTCCTGTTTGGCGAGCGTCGATTGCGACTTCGCGATGGCCCATCCGTTGTGGTTCCTCAAGGCCACGCCGGTGACTTCGCCGTTGGTGGATGCCTATCCGGCCGTGTCGGCGTGGCTGGGGCGTGTGCTCGGTTTTGGCCACGGTACGGCCAGCCAGATGACGGCCGAGCAGGCGCTGGCGATTGCGCACGACGCCACACCGGCGGCGCTGCCGGACGAAGTGTTCGAGGACTTGAATGGCTTCAAGGCCGGCCAGCAAGTGACCATCAGCGCGATTGACTACGGCGTCGACCCGGTCGCCGGCGAGTTGCTGTTTGCCGGGCGCGAAGAGTTGATCCTGCGCCGCACCGACCCACGGGCTGGCACCGTGCATGTGCACTTCCCGCGCTTCGGTTTTCGCCTTCAGGCGCAATAAGTAAAAATATTTGCAAATAAATGTGAGGTAAATCGCCGGCTGATCCGTGTAGTGCATGAAACTGCGATCTATTCGCATTAACAGCGTTTTCTACACGGGTTCTCACAGCATGAAGTCGACGGCGGGCGGTTTGGTTAAACAGTGGCTGGGAGCCTCGGTATTGGCGGTATCGGGGCTGGCCTTGCTGCCCCTATGCGTGGCACAGGCGCAGGAGCAGCAAAGCGCCCAGTTCAAATTTGCCCTGGCCGCGAAACCGCTGCCCCAGGCCCTGAGCGATTTCAGCCGGGTCACCGGGATCAGCGTGATCTACACCGATGAAGCGCCCTACGGCCTCAGTGCCCCGGCGGTCAGTGGGCAGATGAGCGCGACCCAGGCGCTGCAACGCTTGCTGGGCAATTCCGGTTTCACCTTCCGCCAGATCGACGCCCGCACCTTGGCGCTTGAGCCGGTGCCGACCGATGGCGCGGTCAACCTCGGCGCCACCACCATCAGTGGCGTTGGCCAAACCCAGGACAGCACCAGCTACCAGCCGCCGCCCACCAGCTCGGTGATGCGTTCCCGGGCCTTGCTGCTGGAAACCCCGCAAACCGTCAACGTGGTGCCGGCCCAAGTGCTGCGCGACCAGACCCCCCGTAACCTGGATGACGCCCTCGGCAATATCAGCGGCATCACCCAGGCCAACACCCTGGCCAGCACCCAGGACGCCGTGATGCTGCGCGGTTTTGGCGACAACCGTAACGGCTCGATCATGCGTGACGGCATGCCGGTGGTGCAGGGCCGCGCCCTGAACGCCACGGCGGAGCGCGTCGAAGTGCTCAAAGGCCCCTCGTCGCTGCTGTATGGCATCCAGGATCCGGGCGGCGTGGTCAATATTGTCAGCAAAAAGCCCGAACTGACCCAATCCACCGCCCTGACGGTGCGCGGCTCCACCTTCGGCAACGGCAAGAACGGCAGCGGCGGCAGCCTCGACACCACCGGCCCGATCGGTGACTCGGGCCTGGCCTATCGCCTGATCGTCGACCATGAAGACGAAGACTACTGGCGCAACTTTGGCACTCACCGCGAGACGCTGCTGGCTCCGTCCCTGGCCTGGTATGGCGACACCACCAAGCTCTTGTTCGCCTACGAACACCGCGAGTTTCTCTCGCCGTTCGACCGTGGCACGGCGATCGACAAGTCCAACCACCCGCTGGACATCCCCTCCACCCGACGCCTGGATGAGCCGTTCAACAACATGGAAGGCCGTTCCGACCTGTACCGCTTCGAAGCCGACCACGACCTGAACGACGATTGGAAAGCCCACTTCGGCTACAGCTGGAACCGCGAAACCTACGACGCCAGCCAGGTGCGCGTCAGCGCGGTGAATACCGACGGCACCCTGACCCGCAAGATGGACGGCACCAAGGGCGCGATCACCACCGATCGCTTCACCACCGCCAGCCTGGAAGGCAAGGTCAATGTGTTTGGCCTGCAGAATGATCTGGTCTTCGGCATGGACGATGAGTACCGCAAGGTCTACCGCGCCGACCTGATTCGCCAGGCCTCGCGCACCACGTTCAACTACAACAACCCGGTGTATGGCAACGAAGTCGCGGGCACCACGGTCAGCGCCGCCGACAGCGCCCAGACCGACCTGCTGCGCAGCGACTCGCTGTTCTTCCAGGACGCGATCCACCTCACCGACCAGTGGATATTCGTGGCGGGCGCCCGCTACCAGATGTACGACCAATACGCCGGCAAAGGCGTGCCGTTCAAGGCCAACACCGACGGCAACGGCCAGGCCTGGGTGCCGCGTGCGGGGCTGGTGTATCGCTACACCGATGAGCTGTCGTTCTACGGCAGCTACACCGAGTCGTTCAAGCCCAACTCCACCATCGCCGCCCTGGCCGATGGCAGCACCTTGACCGGCGACCTCACGCCAGAAGAATCCAAGTCGTGGGAGCTGGGCGCCAAGCTCGACATTCCTGGGCGCATCACCGCCAGCGCGGCGTTGTTCAACATCGACAAGCGCAACGTGCTGGTGTCGGTGGGCTCCGGTGCGAACACCGTCTACAGCATCGCCGGCCAAGTGCGTTCCCGTGGCCTGGAGCTGGATGCCAGCGGCCAATTGACCGACAAGTGGAGCCTGATCGGCAGCTACGCCTTCACCGATGCCGAAGATATCAAGGACAACGACCCGACGCTGGAAGGCAACCGCCTGCAAAACGTGGCCAAGCACACCGGCTCGTTGTCGGTGGCCTATGACTTCGGCAGCATTTTCGGTGGCGACCAGTTGCGCGTGGGCACCGGTGCTCGCTACGTCGGCGAACGCGCCGGCGACGCCGCCAACGATTTCGACCTGCCGGGCTACACCGTGGCCGACGCGTTCGCCACCTACGACACCAAGATCGAAGGGCAGAAGGTCAAGTTCCAGCTCAACGTGAAGAACATGTTCGACCGCACCTACTACACCTCGGCGGCCAGCCGGTTGTTTGTGTCCATTGGGGATGCGCGGCAGGTGTCGGTGTCCAGCACGCTGCAGTTTTAAGAGCGCAGTTTTAAAAGTAATGACAGGTTGTGGCGAGCGAGCTTTCTGTGGCAAGCCCGCTCGCACAAAGGGGGGGAGCTGTTAGCGTTGCCGCCACTGATTAGCTTTGTGGAAAACGCTACCGATGCACTTTGGCCGATGGTTACACCTGCTGGGCTTGATCTTTTTACTGGGCGGCTGCGCCAGCGTTTCGCAGCCCTCCACCCCGACCACCCTCGAACGCCTGTTGGCTGATCCGGCGTTGAATGGCGCCACCGTCTCCCTGATGGTGCGCGACGCCCGCAGCGGCAGCACCCTCTATCAGCACAACCCGCGTACACGCTTGATCCCCGCGTCCAACCTCAAATTGCTGACCACGGCGGCGGCGATGGACGTGCTGGGGCCGCAGTATCGGTTCGCCACGCAACTGCTGAGCAATGGCCCGCAACAAGGTGAGCGCCTGACCGGCAACCTCTACCTGCGCGGCCTGGGTGACCCGACCACCCAGTTCGCCGACTACCAGGCACTCGCCGCCCAACTGGCGCGCCAGGGCGTGCGCCAGGTGCAGGGCGACCTGGTGTTCGACGACAGCTTTTTCGACGCCGAACGCCTGGGCGTCGACTGGGCCCAGGACGACGAAAGCACCTACTACGGCGCGCAGATTTCCGCGCTGACGGTATCGCCCAATGCGGATTTTGACGCGGGCACCCTGATCGTCACGGCCAAGGCGCCGGTCATTGCCGGCCAGCCGGTGACTGTTTCTCTAAGCCCGCCCACGGATTACGTGCAACTGAGCAACCACGCCGCCAGCGGTCCCGGCGACAGCTATGGCATCACCCGTCAGCACGGCACCAATCTGCTGCAACTGACAGGCACGTTGGCGCCGGGCAAGCAAAGCCGGCAGTGGGTGAGCGTGTGGGAGCCGACGCAACTGGTGGCCACTCTGTTCGAGCAAGCCTTGGCGCAGCAGGGTATTGAGGTGCTGGGGCGCAGGGTGATTGGCGGTGCAAGCCCTGGGGCGGCCAGGGTGCTGGCGGAGCATCAATCGGCACCGTTGCAGGCATTGATCACGCCGCTGCTCAAACTGTCGAACAACAACATGTCCGAGGCGTTGCTCAAGGCCATGGGGCGCAAGACCGTCAATGCGGGCACGCGCAGGCGGGGGCGGCGGCGGTGGCGGCGTTCATGAGACGCCAAGGGTTGGACCCGGCGACGCTGGTCCAGGTCGACGGTTCGGGCTTGTCGCGGCGTAACCTGGTGTCGTCGCAGAACCTCACGGACCTGCTGCTCGCGACCGCCAGGCAACCGTGGTTCGATGCCTGGTACAGCGCCTTGCCGATTGCCGGCAACGCCGACCGCATGACCGGTGGCAGCCTGCGCTATCGCCTGCGCGGGACGGCTGCCGAAAACAACCTGCACGCCAAGACCGGCTCCATGGCCGGGGTGTCATCGTTGAGCGGCTATATCACCGATGCCCAAGGCCGGCGCCTGGTGTTCTCGATGATCAGCAACAACTACCTCAGTGAGGCCGCGCCCATCCGGGCGTTGGAGAACCGTGTTGCGTTGGCCCTGACCCAATGGCACGACTAGCTCAGGTTTGATAGCCCATCCGCCAACTCACGGCCTGGGTCGCCGCCAGCAAACGCTGCGCCGCCGGGCCATCCTCGTCAGCGTGGAACAGCGAGGTGGGGCCGACCACGGTCATCACCGCTGCGACTTGGCCAATTGCGTTGAATACCGGCGCTGACAGCGCGTCCACCCCCGGCATCAGCAGGCCATGCACAAAGTGCAGGCCACGGCTGCGGATCTGCTCGCAGGTGAGGGCGTAGGCCTGGTCGTCCGCCAGGGCATGGGCGATTCCGGCCTGGATCTCGCGCTCGCGCAGTTCCACGGTTTCCCGCGACGGCAGGAACGCGCTGAACACCAGCCCGGTGGACGAGCTGAGCAGCGGCAATACCGAGCCCAATTGCGTCACCACCGTGACTGCGCGCACCGCCGGCTCGATCTGCACCACAGTCGCGCCCTGGTTGCCCCATACCGCCAGAAAGCAGGTTTCATTCAACTCGTCGCGCAGTTCTGCCAGGGGCATCGCGCCGACTTTCAGTACGTCCATGCTGCCCAGTGCGGCCAGGCCCACCCGCAGCGCCTCGCGGCCCAGGCCATAGTGGTTAGTGGCGGTGTTCTGTTCGGCAAAACCAGACGCGATCAACGCCTGCAGATAGCGGTGCACCTTGCTTGCCGGCATCTGCACATGTTCGGCCAGGCGCGACAGGGACGTGGCGGGCGACAACTCGGCCAGGGCCTTGAGGATATCGGTGCCCACTTCGGCCGAGCGGACTTTCTGTTTACCGGTGTCGCGGGGCTTTTCCATGGAAGGGCGAGAATCCGAGAGATGAATGGGCGTCTTTATAGCTTGACGGTCGATAGTGATCAAATTACGTTATGCGTAACTGGATTACGATAAAAACAACTGACCCCAGAGGAAGCTCCATGAACCTCGAATATCTTTCGGGCTTTGGCAATGAATTCGCCAGCGAAGCCCTGCCCGGCGCGCTGCCGGTCGGCCAGAACGCCCCGCAAAAAGCGCCCTACGGGCTGTACACCGAACTGTTCTCCGGCACGGCCTTCACCATGGTGCGCAGCGAAGCCCGCCGTACCTGGCTGTACCGCATTCAGCCGTCGGCCAATCACCCGGCGTTCGTCAAGCTGGAACGGCAATTGGCCGGTGGCCCGTTGGGCGCGGTGACGCCGAATCGCCTGCGCTGGAACCCCTTGGATATTCCCGGCGAGCCGACAGACTTTATCGATGGCCTTGTCGGGATGGTGGCCAACTCGGGGTCAGAAAAACCCTCAGGCATCAGCATCCATACCTACCGCGCCAACCATTCGATGGAGCGTGTGTTCTTCAATGCCGATGGCGAACTGTTGATCGTCCCCGAGCAGGGCCGCTTGCGTATCGCCACCGAACTCGGTGTGCTGGAGGTGGAGCCGCTGGAGATCGCCGTGCTCCCACGTGGCCTCAAATTCCGTGTCGAACTGCTGGATGCGCACGCACGCGGTTATGTCGCGGAAAACCACGGCGCGCCGCTGCGCCTGCCGGACCTTGGGCCTATCGGCAGTAACGGCCTGGCCAACCCCCGCGACTTCCTCACCCCAGTTGCCCACTACGAAGACCTGAAACAGCCTACAACCCTGGTGCAGAAGTTCCTCGGTGAACTGTGGGCCTGTGAAGTCGACCATTCACCGCTGAACGTAGTCGCCTGGCACGGCAACAACGTGCCGTACAAATATGACCTGCGCCGTTTCAACACCATCGGCACCGTGAGTTTTGATCATCCGGATCCGTCGATCTTCACCGTGTTGACCTCGCCCACCAGCGTGCACGGCCTGGCCAACCTTGATTTCGTGATCTTCCCGCCGCGCTGGATGGTCGCCGAAAACACCTTCCGCCCGCCGTGGTTCCACCGCAACCTGATGAACGAATACATGGGCTTGATCCAGGGCGCTTACGACGCCAAGGCCGAGGGCTTCCTGCCCGGCGGCGCGTCGCTGCACAGTTGCATGAGCGCCCACGGCCCGGACGGCGAGACCTGCACCAAGGCGATCAACGTCGAGTTGGCGCCGCACAAGATCGACAACACCATGGCCTTCATGTTCGAGACCAGCCAAGTGCTGCGTCCCACCCAGTTCGCCCTGGACTGCCCGCAACTTCAACCTGCTTATGACGCGTGCTGGGCCTCGCTGCCCAACACCTTCAACCCGAACCGGAGATAACCCATGACTCAGCCCACTACTACCCAAAGCTGGGTGGCCTGCGCCAACGGCCACCGCGACTTTCCTTTGCAGAACCTGCCGTTGGGCGTGTTCAGCATCAACGGTTCGGCCCCGCGCAGTGGCGTGGCGATTGGGGACTGCATCTTCGACCTGCATGCCGCTCTGGAAGTATTTGAGGGTGAAGCGCGCCGAGCGGTTGAAGCGACGGCGGGCGGCCAGTTGAACGCGTTTTTTGAACTGGGCCGTGGCCCGCGTGTTGCGCTGCGTGAGCGCCTGTTGGAACTGCTTGCCGAGGGCAGCCCGCTGCAAGCGCGTGAGGCGCAGGTACTGCACCGTGCCGCCGATTGCCAGATGCATGTGCCGGCCCGGATCAATGACTACACCGACTTCTACGTCGGCATCGAGCACGCGCAGAACGTCGGCAAGCTGTTCCGCCCCGACAACCCGCTGCTACCCAACTACAAGTACGTGCCGATCGGTTATCACGGCCGCGCCTCGACCATTCGCACCTCGGGCACCGACGTGCGCCGCCCTAAAGGCCAGACCTTGCCTGCGGGCCAGACCGAACCGACCTTCGGCCCTTGCGCACGGTTGGACTACGAGCTGGAACTGGGCATCTGGATCGGCCAGGGCAATGCCATGGGCGACTCGATTGCCATCGGCGACGCCGCCGAGCACATCGCCGGTTTCTGCCTGCTCAACGACTGGTCGGCGCGGGACATCCAGGCCTGGGAATACCAGCCGCTGGGGCCGTTCCTGTCGAAAAGCTTTATTACCACGATTTCGCCCTGGGTCGTCACGGCCGAAGCACTGGAACCGTTCCGCAAGGCGCAACCGTCCCGTCCCGAGGGCGATCCGCAACCACTGCCGTACTTGCTGGATAAACGTGACCAGGCCGCCGGTGCCCTGGACATTGAACTGGAAGTGCTGCTGACCACCGCGGCCATGCGCGAACAGAACCTGCCGGCCCAGCGCCTGGCCCTGAGCAACAGCCTGCATATGTACTGGACCGTCGCGCAACTGGTGGCGCACCACAGCGTCAACGGCTGCCAGTTGCAGGCCGGTGATTTGTTCGGTTCCGGCACCCTGTCCGGGCCGCAAGAAGGGCAGTTCGGCAGCCTGTTGGAGATGACCGAAGGCGGCAAGAAGGTCATCGAGTTGCCATCCGGCGAAGTGCGCAGGTTCCTGGAAGACGGTGATGAAATCATCCTGCGCGCCCGCTGCAATCGTGAAGGCTTTGCTTCCATCGGCTTCGGCGAATGCCGTGGCACTGTGGTCGCAGCGCGTTAAGAGGGCAGGGTGATGGAACTCTATACCTACTATCGCTCCACTTCGTCATACCGGGTGCGTATCGCCTTGGCCCTCAAGGGCCTGGACTTCACGGCGGTGCCGGTGAACCTGCTGGTGCCGGCGGGCGGTGCCAATCGCCAGCCGGAGTATCTGGCCATCAATCCCCAAGGCCGCGTGCCGGCCCTGCGCACCGATGACGGCGAACTGTTGATTCAGTCGCCGGCGATCATCGAGTACCTCGACGAACGTTATCCACAGGCGCCGCTGCTTTCCAAAGACCTGGCCACCCGCGCCCATGAGCGTGCAGTGGCGTCGATCATCGGCTGTGATATCCACCCGCTGCACAACTCCAGCACCCAGAACCTGTTGCGGCAGTGGGGGCACGATGAGGCGCAATTGCTGGAATGGATCGGTCATTGGATCAGCCAGGGACTGGGCGCGGTGGAGCAGTTGATTGGCGATGCGGGTTTTTGCTTTGGCGAGCAGCCTGGGCTGGCGGATGCGTTTCTGATTCCCCAACTGTACGCGGCGGAGCGCTTCAAAGTGCCGTTGGCGGCGTATCCGCGCATTGGCCGGGTGGCGGCATTGGCGGCGCAGCATCCGGCGTTCATTCAGGCCCATCCCGCCAACCAACCGGACACCCCATAACGCTCAAGGCTTGCACAGAACAAAATGTGGGACGGCAAGCCCCCTCCCACATTGGATTTGCGTCACCTACCAATAAAAATAAACAGGTACCTTGCGATGCACAATCAGATTGCCAGCTTTCGCGCGGCACTCGACGCCCGTCCGGTGTCGCGCTATCAGTGGTTGATCCTCCTGTTGCTGGCGCTGCTGTTGGTTACCGACGGCTACGATGCTCAGGTGCTGGGCTATGTAGTGCCGGCGTTGGCGTCGGATTGGGGATTGGAAAAAGCTGCGTTCGGCCCGGTGTTCAGCGCCAACCTGCTGGGGCTCACGTTGGGCTCGCTGCTGGTGACGCCTTTGGCTGACCGATTTGGCGTGCGGCGCATCTTGTTGGGCTGCGTGTTGATCTATGCCTGCCTGACCCTGCTGATGGTGTTCGCCCACTCACTGACCTCCCTGATGGCTGCGCGATTTATCTGCGGCATCGGCATGGGTGGGGCGATGCCCAGCGCCATGGCATTGATGTCGGAATATTCGCCACCGCGCCTGCGCACCTTGATGGTGACCTTGGCGGCGTGCGGGTTCTCGTTCGGCGGTGCGGCAGGTGGGTTTGTGGCGGCGGGGTTTATCGACAGCTTTGGCTGGCAGGCGGTGTTCCTGGCAGGTGGCGTCACCCCGTTGCTGTTGTTTCCGTTTTTGCTGTGGCTGTTGCCCGAGTCCCTGCCGCGTTTGCTGCGGGATGCGCCACCCTACGTGCGATTGCGCAAAGTGACCGGCCGCATGCTGCCCGACTGGCAGCCGCCACTGGCGAGTGCGGCAGAAAACCTGCAAGAACAGGGCAGCAAATTGACGGTGGTGGAGCTGTTTCGCAACGGCTATGCACGGCCGACGCTGCTGATCTGGTCGACCTTTTTTGTCAGCCTGATCCTGCTGTACTTCATGATCAGTTGGCTTCCGTCGCTGCTGTTGGAGAGCGGCCTGGCGTTGAAGGAAGCCAACCTGGTGACCTCAATGTTTCTGTTTGCCGGCACCTTGGGCGCGATCGGCATGGCCTGGTTTGCCGACCGGCTCAAAAGCAAGGTGCGCCTGCTGTCCGGTGTGTTGGCGGCGGCTGCGGTGTGCACCGTTTTGCTGGGGCTGAACCACGACAATCCGCGCTATCTGGTGGCCTGTGTGTTTGCGGCCGGGTTCTGCATCATCGGTGGACAATTGACCCTCAATGCCTTCGCCAGCAACTTTTACCCGGCACATGTGCGTGCTACCGGTACCGGCTGGGCACTCGGTGTGGGGCGCTTTGGTTCGATCCTGGGGCCGCTGTTTGGCAGCATGCTGCTGGCGATGCATATTCCGGTGCAGCAGATTTTTTTCTTCTGCGCGATACCGGCGGTGATGGCGGCATTGTTGATTATTCAGGTCCGGTCGCCAGGGGGTGATGGGCCGAAGAGCGCGCTGCCTGGCGATATTCTCAAGGTGCCTGAGGGCTAGTGCACCACTGAATTGGGCGGCAGGTGCCCCAGCCGCTCGGTCAGGCGCAGGCGTTGGATCGGGTCTTCACTGAGCATCAGCGCGTGTTCCAGGTCAAAACGCTCGGCGTTCGGGCAGTCCAGGCGTTGATACAGGCTGGCCCGTGCCAGGTAGTCGGCGGCATTGGCGCTGCCCAGTTCCAATACGCGCTCGGCGTCCACCAGGGCTGCCAGCGGGTTGTCGTTGGCGAGGTGCAACTGGCGCAGGTTGCGCGACAGCCGTTGCAGGATAGAGCGCGGGTCGGCCGTATGCAGGTGGTCGGCCTGCAACTTGAGGTTGGGCCCGTACTGGCGTTGCAGCAGTTCACGGCAATCGTTGGGGTACAGGCGCCGCCCGCCGCACGGGTCCAGCAGGTGATCGGCACCGGGCACCCGCAGCAGGAAGTGCCCGGGGAAGTTCACGCCAACCATCGGTATATCCAGGCGTCGCGCAAGTTCCATGGCAATCAACCCCATGGCCAGGGGTTGCCCGCGTTTGCGCTGTAGCACCTTGTCCAGTAGTGCGGCGGCAGGGCGCAGCGGGGTGAAGTCATCCTGGGCAAACCCCAGGTCATTCATGCACCGCAGCAGCGGTTGACCCAGTTCATCCACTGGCAGCGTGGGCATGCTCAGGCTGACCTGTTGTTGCAGTAAGCTCAGGTTCTGCAGGATCTCCAGCGGCCGCACTGCCGCGTCGTGCTCGGCGGCGATCCATAGCGCCGCTTCGAACAGCGCCGGCGGTGAACGTTGCAGGCAGGCGAAAAAGGCTTGGCGGGGCTTCATTGCGTTCTCCGGCAGATGCCCCCGTTTTAGCCTTGCTGGGAATTTTCGTCCAGTGGCATAGGAAATATCCTGCACGCTTATGTCGCAAGGCCTGCAAAACCGGCCGGCTTATTCCAGCGCACTTCGGCAGTTTTCTACCGCAAGCCTATACTTGGCGACACCAGAAGTGATTCGGGAGCTTGACGATGTTTGCTCTCATGCACAGCACCCGCCTTGAATCGCTGCACCTGAGCGTCGACCCGGTCACCGGGCTCAAGGCGGTCATCGCCATTCACAACAGCCGCCTGGGGCCAGCCTTGGGCGGCTGTCGTTATATCGCCTACCCCGACGACGAAAGCGCCGTGGCCGATGCCGCGCGCCTGGCCCAAGGCATGAGCTACAAGGCGGCCCTGGCCGGGTTGCCGGTAGGCGGTGGCACGGCGGTAATCCTGCGCCCCGCCCATGTGGAGAACCGGGCGGCGTTGTTTGAAGCGTTTGGACGTTGTGTAGAGCAACTCAATGGGCGCTACATCACCGCTATCGACAGCGGCACCTCGGTGGCCGACATGGATTGCATCGCCCAACACACCTGTTTTGTCACCAGCACGACCGCCGCTGGCGACCCATCGCCCCATGCGGCCATGGGTGTGTTCGCCGGCATTCGCACCACTGCCATGGCCCGCCTGGGCAGCGACAACCTCGAAGGCCTGCGCGTGGCAGTCCAGGGCCTGGGCAACGTCGGTTATGCACTGGCCGAACAACTGCACGCCGCCGGTGCCGAATTGCTGGTCAGCGACATCGATCACGGCAAGGTGCAACTGGCCATGGAACAACTGGGCGCACACCCCATCGCCAACGACGCCTTGCTCAGCACCCCCTGTGACATCCTCGCGCCCTGCGGCCTGGGCGCGGTGTTCAACCGCACCAGCGTCGGCCAACTGCGCTGTGCCGCCGTGGCCGGTTCCGCCAGTGCACAACTGACCAACCTGCAAGTGGCCGACCAATTGGAAGCGCGCGGCATCCTCTACGCCCCGGACTACGTGATCAACTCCGGGGGCCTGATCTACGTCGCCCTCAAGCACAGCGGTGCCGAACTGCCGACCATCACCGCGCACCTGTCCAACATCGGCAAGCGCCTGACCGAAATCTACGCCCACGCCCAAGCCGAAAAACGCTCCCCCGCACGGGTGGCGGATGAACTGGCCGAACGCCTGCTCTACGGATGAGCACGCATTAAAAAGGCCCTGAACCAATGATTCAGGGCCTGTTCAATTCGGGCTTTATTCCGCCGCTGCGTTGAGCAACTCGGACAACGCGTCCGGCTGGCTCTTGAACGCCTTGGCAAACACATCGCGATTCTTCGCCATGTAGATCCCGGCTTCTTCCACCTGCTGCTCGCTCAGGGACGGCACGGCTTTTTGCAACACTTCTGCCAGCAACTCAGCGAGTTCAAGCATTTTGTCATGACGGTCAGCTTCGGCTTTATCCATGAACAAACGCTCCAGATCTCGGCTGCTGCGGTATACCACTTCGACGGCCATTCACCACCTCACATGCCTTCACGATAGTTGTCTTTTTCGACTACTGTATTTATATACAGCGAAAAGGGTAAGCCAAACCGTGTGGTTTGGGTAGCAGTTTTTTAATGTAGCCCGTAAATACAGGTTTGGCGTGCCTCATGTCACGCCGCCATCATCTCATGCCAGTGCTGGCCTTTTTTCTGCATGCAGAACAACCGTCACGTCCAACCCGCATTATCCGGTCGAGTCGACCTAAGGAAGTACCCTCGTGAAAATCAACTGGGCCGAAAAGCTGCGTCTGCAAGTCCATGGGCTGGCTGAGTCGCTGGGCAATCTGTTCGTGGAGTCGTTCCACTACCTGGCGTTGTTCGCCATTGGTGCGGTCACCGCCTGGGCGGCGGTGATGGAATTTCTGGGGATGCTGGAGAACGGACACATCAAGATCGATGACATCTTGCTGCTGTTCATCTACCTGGAATTGGGCGCCATGGTCGGGATTTACTTCAAGACCAACCACATGCCCGTGCGCTTCCTGATCTACGTGGCGATCACTGCGCTGACCCGTCTGTTGATCTCCAACGTGTCCCATCACAACCCGCCGGACGTAGGCATCATCTACCTGTGCGGTGGGATTTTGCTGTTGGCGTTCGCGATTCTGGTGGTGCGCTACGCCTCGTCGGCGTTCCCGTCGGTGAAGGTCGAAGGCCCGCGCCGCAAGGGCCAGGCGAGCCTTGAAACCGAGAAAGGCGAGCTTTAAAGCCCGACGCTGAAGGGCAGGGTACGGGTGGGCGGTCGCTGCAGCAATTGGTGATCGCCATCTGTCATCACCGCCAGGATCTCCATGGCGCTGTGGCCCTGCTCGATGGCGATGCCGAACTGGATGCTCTGCACCAGGCGTTTGAGCCGTTGCGGGTCGTTGCGTTGTGCGGCGCTGATCATGCGTTTGGCAACCACGCCATCCTCATTCGAGAGGGTGAGCATGATGCTGCCGTCCAGCCGTTGGATACTCAGGTTGACCCGATAGGTTGGGGTAAAGGTGTCGGTGATGATCTGAAAAGGATTGTCCATGGTGCGTTACCGCCTGATAAGAACATGCAGTCATTGACGACCGGTATCGGGATTAGTTCGCGTCTCCTGACCACCGGCCAAAGTCCGTTTCCCTCAGAAGCTGTACAGCAAGGGGCGTGCCGTACACGCAATGTGAGAGGGGGCTTGCCCCCGATAGCGGTGTGTCAGCCAATAGATGCTCGGCTGAAAGACCGCCGTCGGGGGCAAGCCCCTCCCACATTTGATTTCGGTTGTGCTTGAGTCCGTGGGCTATTTCAGGGCAGCACGGAGAAAACGATCGCAGACAGCGCAATCAAGCCGATCACCACCACAAACACGTTCGACACCTGGCCCGAATACTGGCGCAGGGATGGCACGCGTCGGATCGCGTACATCGGCATCAGGAACAGCAGGCACGCGATGATCGGCCCGCCCAGGGTCTCGATCATGCCCAGGATGCTTGGGTTAAAGGTGGCCACGGCCCAGCAGGTCAGCACCATGAACAGTGCGGTGCAGCGCTCCAGCCACTTGGCCGACATGGAGCGGTTACGCCCGCGCAGGGATTTGACGATCAAGCCCTGGAAGCCTTCGCTGGCGCCGATGTAGTGGCCGAGGAAAGATTTGGTGATGGCCACCAGTGCAATCAGTGGCGCGGCGTAGGCAATCACCGGCGTCTGAAAGTGGTTCGCCAGGTACGACAGGATCGAAATGTTCTGGGCCTTGGCCGCGGCCAGGTCCGCCGGCGACAGTGCCAGTACGCAACTGAAGCAGAAGAACATCACCGTCAGCACCATCATGCCGTGGGCGGTGGCGAGGATGCCGCTGCTTTTGCGCTCGGCCTGCGGGCCGTACACGCGTTTCTGGTCGACGGCGAACGCGGAGATGATCGGCGAGTGGTTGAACGAGAACACCATCACCGGGATCGCCAGCCACAGGGTCTTGAAGAAAATTGGCAGCGGCATGCCTTCGCTGGCGGAGGCGAAAAATGCGCCGTTCCAGTTGGGGATCAGACTCAATGCCAGTAACAGCAGGGCGGCGACGAACGGGTACACCAGCACGCTCATGGCCTTGACGATCACGCCCTGGCCGCAGCGCACGATGGCCATCAAACCGAGGATCAGCACCAGCGACAGGATTGCCCGTGGCGGCGGCGTCATGTGCAACTGGTGCTCCATGAAACTGCCCAGGGTATTGGTCAGTGCCACGCTGTACACCAGCAGAATCGGGAAGATCGCAAAGAAGTACAGCAAGGTAATCAGCTTGCCTGCGCCGACGCCGAAGTGTTCTTCGACCACCTCCGTGATGTCGCCGGATTTGCCTGACAGCACAAAGCGCGTCAGCCCTCGGTGGGCGAAGAAGGTCATCGGGAAGGCCAGCAGCGCCAGCACGATCAGCGGCCAGAAACCGCCGACGCCGGCGTTGATCGGCAGGAACAGGGTGCCCGCGCCGATGGCGGTGCCGTAGAGGCCAAGCATCCAGGTGGTGTCGTGTTTGGTCCAGCCGGTGGTTACGGTGTTTTCTACTTCAACAGGATTTTCGGCAGCAGGTGTACGTACATCGGTCATCGTTATTGCCTCGTTATTATTTTTGCGCGGGCTCACGTTGGGGCGGTCAGGGGGTGCTCCTCAGCACTCCACCCAGCTCACGGCCAGGCCGCCCCGTGAAGTTTCTTTGTATTTGTCATGCATATCGGCGCCGGTATCGCGCATGGTGCGGATCACACGGTCGAGGGAAATGAAGTGTTTGCCATCGCCGCGCAGGGCCATTTGCGTGGCGTTGATGGCCTTGACCGCCGCGATGGCGTTGCGCTCGATGCACGGCACTTGCACCAGGCCGCCGACCGGGTCGCAGGTCAGGCCGAGGTTGTGTTCCAGGCCGATTTCGGCGGCGTTTTCCAGTTGCTCGGGCGTGGCGCCGAGGATGTCGGCAAGGCCAGCGGCGGCCATGGCGCAGGCCGAGCCGACTTCGCCCTGGCAGCCGACTTCGGCGCCGGAGATCGAGGCGTTTTTCTTACACAGGATGCCGACGGCGGCGGCGGCCAGGAAGAAATTGACCACATCGTCGTCGCACGCGTCGGCGTTGAACTTCATGTAGTAATGCAGCACCGCCGGGATGATCCCCGCCGCGCCGTTGGTGGGTGCAGTGACCATGCGCCCGCCGGCGGCGTTCTCTTCGTTGACGGCCAAGGCGAACAGGTTGACCCATTCCATGGCCGACAAGGTCGAGGTGATCACATTGGGTTTGCCGATTTCCAACAGGCTGCGGTGCAGTTTCGCTGCACGCCGTGGCACATCCAGGCCACCAGGCAAGATGCCTTCATCGCGCAGGCCTTGCTCCACGCATTCGCGCATCACCGACCAGATATGCAGCAGGCCGCTGCGGATTTCTTCGTCGCTGCGCCACGCGCGTTCATTGGCCATCATCAGTTCGCAGACGCGCAGGCCGTGCTTGTTGCACAAGGCCAGCAGTTCGACGGCGCTGGAAAAGTCGTAGGGCAACTGCACATCGCTGGTCGGCGCGATGTCTGACTCCGCCTCAGCCGCTTCGATGATGAAACCGCCGCCCACCGAGTAGTACGTTTGCTCGCTGAGCAGGCCACTGTCGCCATAGGCGTGCAGGGACATGGCGTTGGGGTGGTAGGGCAGGCTTTCGTCGAGTAGCAGGAGATCGGTGCGCCAGTTGAAGGCAATGTCCTGGGTGCCGGCCAGCAATAAGCGGCCGGATTCGCGCAGTTGCTGGATACGTGTGTTGATCGAGGTGGGATCGACACGGTCCGGCCATTCGCCCATCAGCCCCATCACGCAGGCGCGGTCGGTGGCATGGCCGACGCCGGTGGCGGACAGCGAACCGTACAGACGCACTTCCACCCGTCGGGTTTCAGTGAGCAATTGCTGGTCGCTGAGGGCTTGGGCGAAGGTTGCCGCTGCCCGCATGGGGCCGACGGTATGGGAGCTGGACGGGCCGATACCGACCTTGAATAGATCAAAAACACTGATAGCCATGCTAAACCCTTACAAGCAATGGAGTAGGAATCGCTGCCATGTTTTGTAGGACGAGCGCAATTGGCGCGATACTGAGCCTCTGGATCGGCACTGACCAACGAATTATCCTAAGACACCCTTTAGCAGGACTAAACCCTATGGCTCGCCCTCTCCATGGTCAGACTTACGTCTGGCTGCACGTGTTTGCCTGCGCGGCGCGGCATCTGTCGTTTACCCGTTGTGCCGAGGAACTGCACATCACGCCGGGGGCGGTGAGCCAGCAAATCCGTCAGCTGGAGGAGCGTTTGGGCTTTCGGCTGTTCCATCGACGGGCGCGGGGAGTGGAACTGAGTGCCGAGGGCCAGCGATTGGCGGCCACGGTGGGGGAGGCTTACGGCAGCATTGATGCCGAATTGCAGCGGCTGGATGCAGGGATGATCAGCGGTACGTTGCGCCTGCGCTCGATTCCGTCGTTCCTGGGCAAGTGGCTGACGCCGCGTTTGCCGCGCTTGCAGCAACGCTTTCCGGACATCCAGTTGCGCATGGTCGCCGAGGACAGCAGCATTGCCCTGCATGAGGGCGACTTCGACCTGGCCATCGACCTGAACGACGGCAGCTACCCAGGCTTGTTATCCACAGCCCTGCTGGATGAGCAGATATTCCCGGTGTGCGCCCCCAGCCTGCTGCGCGGCCGCCCGCCGTTGCATGGCCCGGCCGACCTGGTGCATTTCCCTTTGCTGCACGACATTACCGCTTGGCGTGGGAGTTATGAGTACGCCGAGTGGGAGTTTTACCTGAACGCTATCGGCTACCACGACGCCGATGTTCGCCGTGGTCATACCTTCAACCGCAACCACTTGACCATCGAAGCCGCCATCGCCGGCATGGGCGTGGCCATTGCACGGCGTACCTTGCTTAACGATGAGCTGGAGCGCGGCACCTTGATCGTGCCGTTCGGCCTGGCGGTGCCCAACCACAAACGCTACGTGTTGCTGTACGCACCGGGTGCGCTGAGCCATCCGGGCGTGCGGGCGGTGCATGACTGGCTGGTGGAGGAAGCGGGGATTTTTCGCGGATTGCACCCGTTGGGAGACGGGCAATTGTGATGTTTACAGAGCGTAAGAAGATGTAACTAACTCCCCACCCTAACAGCGTTTTTGCTCGTCGTCAGGCTTAATTTGTAATGTGGGATTTATCTTTGCAAAGGGGTTGAATTGTTTCTCTGGCTGCTCAATTGTGTAATCAAGAGGTCATGGTTTCACCACCCCGGTGTCGCAGTTGTGACCTCTCGCGAGCTAGCTGAAATAAGGGAAGAACTATGCAAATCCAAGTCAATAGCGATAACCATATTGAAAGCAGCATCCGACTGGAGGAGTGGGTACGTACTACCATTGAGAGCACGCTCGAACGTTATGAAGAAGACCTGACCCGCGTTGAGGTCTACCTGCGGGATGAGAACGGCGACAAACCTGGTCCCCACGATTTGAGTTGCCGCCTGGAAGCGCGGCCAAAAGGTCACCAGCCACTGTCGGTGTCCGCCAAGGGCGATACCCTGGAACAGGCGATCGACAGCGCGGCCACCAAACTGGACCACGCGTTGGAACATCTGTTTGGCCGACTGCAAGGCAAGCCACGCGCTGCCGCGAAAAACCAGCCAATCAACAAAGTGAATGAAGACGCACTGGAACAGGAATTCCTGGAAAACGAAAACGCTGTGATCAACGGCTGACCGATTTTTCATCCCCTACAAACGCCTGCATTTGCAGGCCCGTTTTCGTTTAGCTGCGTCGGAAAAAATACCGGCTTAGCAGTGCCAGTCCGCCAGCCCCCAACCCCGCGAACAGCATCGCCCAACCGGCGCCGTGGCGCAGTGCCGCCTGGGCATCGTTGAACGTCAGTCCTGGCGATTGCAACTTGCCCGCTGCAATGCCCTGACTGATGGCTGGCCATTCCAATGCAGTGCTGGCCGGCATCACCTCTGCCAGTTGATGGCTGATGCCCAGCAACACCACCAAGCCCATCAGCGCGATATTGATTGCCAGGGTAATCAGCCTCGCGCTGAGGTCGATCCCCGACGCCATGCCAGCGCGGTCGGCCGATACCGAGCCTGTGGTGGTATTGGTGGTGGGCGAGTTGGTCAGCGCCAGGCCCACGCCGGCCATTACGCAGCTGGCCAATATCAGCCCGATACTCGGGTGTTCGGCGATGTTGGCGGCGGCCATGGCCAGAAACCCCATGCCCATCAGGCCCAGGCCCAAAGGGATGATGCGTTCGGCGCCGTAGCGCAGGGCCAGGCGTTCGGCCAGCGGCGGCACCAGCAGGGTCGGCAAGGTATAGGCAAGCAGGGCCGCGCCGGTGGTCAGCGTGTCGTAACCCAGGCCGGCCTGGAAGTACAACGGCAGGTAGATCATGAAGGGCCAGAAGCTGAAGTTCATGCCAATCGAGCCCATCAATGCGCCATTGAAACGCTGGATGCGAAACACCGCGAAGTCGAACATCGGGTGCGCGCTGCGCCGTTCGATCACGATAAACAACAGCAATGCAGCCAGCGACACCCCCGCCCAACCCGGTGCAAAGCCATTTTCGCTGCCTTGGGTGATGAAGTAGACCAGCGCAAACACCGCGAGCGTCAGCGTCAGCATGCCGGCGATATCGAGGCGATGCGCGGCCGGGTCGCGGGATTCTTCTACGCTGATGCGCAGCAGCAGCAACGTGAACAACGTCAGTGGCACATGCACGAGGAACACCCAGCGCCAATCCGCCACGGCCAGGATCAACGCACCGACCATTGGCCCGAAGCCCAGGCCCACGCCGGCAATCACGCCCCATATGGCAAAGGCCCGCGCCCGCGCTGCCGGTTCACGGAACAGGTGCGACAGGATGGCGAACTGGCAAATCATCATTGCCCCACCGCCGATGCCCTGGGCAAACCGCGCCACAATCAGCGTGGCAGCGCTGTCCGCCAGCCCACACGCCAGCGAGGCCAGGGCAAATACCCACAGGCACAGCACCAGCATGCGCCGACGGCCAAAGCGGTCAGCCAAGGTGCCTGCCGCCATCAGCACGCTGGTGCAGGCCAGGGTGTAGGCGTTCATGATCCATTGGGCGTCCTGGAAACCGCTGCCCAGTTGCTGTTCCAAGGTGGGCAGGATGATCGGTACGCTGGATATTTCCAGGCCGAACATCAGCGCCACCAGGCACACGGCGGTGAGGGCCAGGTTGTTTCTGGCATGGCTGGGCGTTCTGACGGCCGATAAGGTGGCGGCGGGTGGCATGGGATTCTCCTGTGGATAAACGACGGACTTATTCTCAGGGGAATCCATTTCTTTATTCGTGATAAGTTTTCTTTGGATAAGGGACTTAAGGGCGACAATTACCGCATGGCCACACCACGATTTGATGGCGTTGAACTCTTTTTGCAGATCGTCGAAAGCGGCAACCTGACCGAGGCCGCCGAACGGCTCAATCTCACACGCTCGGCGGTGGGCAAGGGGTTGGCGCGGCTGGAAGCGCGGCTTGGTACGTGCCTGTTGCAGCGTTCGACCCGCCGCCAACGGCTTACCGAAGACGGTCAGGCCTACTACGAACATTGCCTGCGTGCGCTGGCGGAACTGGAGGCCGCCGAATCGGTGCTGGAAAGTGGCCGCCAACAACCACGCGGGCGCTTGAGGGTGAGCTTGCCGCTGGCGTTCGGGCATCACTACGCGGCGCCCGCCCTGTGGGGCTTGATGGCGCGTTATCCAGAACTGGAGATCGAGATCTGCTTCGCCGACCGGCTGGTGGATCTGGCCCAGGAAGGCTTCGACGTGGCCGTGCGAATCGGCCCGCTGCCCGACACCGATCGCTTGAGCGCGCGACGCCTGGGTGAACAGTCCGTGTGCCTGGCGGCTGCACCGACGTATTTGCAGCGTGTGGGGCCAATTGCATCCATCGACGACCTCGCCGGCCACCGAGGCATCGCCTACCGCTGCAACACCCCACACCGTTCCCGCGTGGTCTCCCCGCTGCTGATGGACGACCTCCAGGCCGTGGCCGACGCCGCTATCGCGGGCGTGGGCCTGGCCTGGTTGCCGAGTTGGCTGGTTGCGCACTATGTGCTGCGCGGACAACTGGAAGCCGTACTGCCCAGCTACCGCGAGCAGCCTTCACCGATCCATGTTATCTGGCCCACGGCGACCCATATGCCGGCCAAGACGCGCTGTGCCATCGACGCCTTGGTGGCCGGCACGCCGTCGTGCCTGGCGGGCAGTTGATCAGAACGCGATAGACGTCTGCACATACACCGTACGCGGCTCACCCACGTATTTGCCCTTGTTGTTGTCGTCGAATGAGCGGGTGAAGTACTGGGTGTTGAAGATGTTCTTCACCCCCACCGCCACATTCAGATCCGACAATTGCGGGCCGAAATCGTACCCCGCACGGCTGCTGAACAGCATGTAGCCGGGGATGCGGCCGTTGGCACCGTTGGCGCTTTCGGCCTGGGTGTTGGCGTTGTCGGCGAATTGGCTGCTCTGGTAGCTGCTGTCCAGGTTGAGCTTCCAGCGGCCTTCGGTGTAGCCCACGCCGAGGGTGCCTTTGTGCTTGGAGGAGAAGGGCACGCGGTTGCCTTTGTTCGGGCCGTCTTCGCGGATGGTGGCGTCGACGTAGGCGTAGGTGGCGTACACATCGAAGCCTGCCAGCGCCGGGCTCAAGCCGTCGAGGGCATAGTTGACGCTGGTCTCGATACCCTGGTGGCGGGTTTCACCACGGGCGATTACCGAGTCGTTGGTCTGGTTACTTTCATACTGGTTGTCGAAGTTGATCAGGAACGCGCCGATCTCTGCGCGCAAGGTGCCGTCGTCGTAGCGGGTGCCGAGTTCCCAGGTGCGGGCTTTTTCCGGTTTGACTTCACCGCTGGTGACGCGGTTGGGCATCTGGCTGTATTGCACACTGCCGAACGAACCTTCGGTATTGGCGTATAGGTTCCAGCTGTCGGTGAGGTGATAGAGCACGTTCAACGCCGGCAGCGCGGTGTTGTAGTCACCCTTGTATTTGACGTTGGTCAGGTTGTTGCTCTGCTGGGACTCGATCATCTCGTAGCGAATGCCCGGGGTGATCGTCCACTTGCCGATATCAATCCGGTCATCGACGAAGAAAGCATTGGCCTCGGTGCCACCACGGGTGTCGCGGTCGTTGCGGCTGTCGGTGCTGGGGATTTGCTGGTTGTTGGCCGAAATCGGCGTGCGGTAGCGCAGTTCGTGGCCAGCTTCGTTGATGTAGCGGTAGCCGACGCCCACTTCATGGCTGGTCGGGCCCAGGTCAAAACCTTGGGCGAAGCGGGTTTCCAGGCCGCGTACCCAATATTCGCGTGGCGACAGCGAAAGGAACGTGCCCTGGTCCAGGTAGCCGCTGCGCAGGGTCTTGGTGAAGAAAGTATTCGCGGTGAATTCGCGGCGATCCTGCTCGTAGCGGTAGCCGACGTTAAACATCGTACGGCGGCCCCAGAATTTGTCGTAGGGGCGGGTGGACTGGTACGGGTCGGCTTTGTAGTCCGCCACGTTCAAGCCGCCGGGCATGTCGGCCTGGCCTTCGTAGTACTGCGCCATGGCGTTGAAGCTGTTGGCGTCGTCGAGCTGGTACTTGCCCTTGAGGATCAAGTCGTCGATGCGCGTGTTGCTGTTTTCGCGCCAGTCGCCGCCTCGGGTGCCGGAATAAAGGATCGCGCCGCCCAGGCCGTTATCGGCCGTGCCGCCTGCCAGCAGGTTGCCGGTGGTCTTGAAGCCGTCGTGGCTGGAGGACGGGCTGGTTTCCGTCTGCAGGCCGCCTTTGACCGTGGGCGCATCCGGGATCGCGCGGGTCACGAAGTTGACCACGCCGCCAACGTTCTGCGGGCCGTAACGCACTGCGCCGCCTCCGCGTACCACGTCCACCGCGTCCATGTTGCCCATGCTGATCGGGGCGAAGGACAGCTGCGGCTGGCCGTACGGCGCGAAGGGCACCGGGATGCCGTCCATCAGCACGGTGGAGCGTGACGCCAGGCGCGGATTGAGGCCACGAATGCCGAAGTTCAGCGCCATGTCATGGCTGCCGGTGCCGTTGTTGTCCGGAGCGTTGACGCCGGGGATGCGGTTGAGCACGTCCTTGGCCTGGGTGGCGCCCTGGCGTTCGAATGCTTCGCGGCGGATCACGTCACGGGCGCCGGGGTGTTCGAACACGTTGGTTTGCGCCGCATCGCCGAGCCAGTCGCCGACCACGCTGGACGTCGCCAGCTCTACCGCAGCCGCTGCTTTTTCCGGTTGCAGGCTGAAGGCGTTGTCACCTTCAGGGCGGGCTTGCAGTCCGGTGCCCTCCAGCAGTTTTTGCAGGCCTTCGGCGGCGCTGTAATTGCCAGACAGCCCACGGCTCTGCATGCCCGCCGTGACTTCGGAACCGAAGGAAATCAACACGCCGGCTTCGCGACCGAACTGATTCAGGGCCGCTTCCAGCGACGTGGGGGCAATGTGATAAGGCTTGGCGTCGGCCGCCATCACAGAAGGCAATACCGCGAAACTGAGGCTGGCGCCCAGTAACAATTGGCGCAAGGTGCGGGCGATTAGGGTCGGCTGCTGGGGCATGAAGAGCGGTCCTGAGAAGGAAGGATCAAGGTGGCTTTCCTTCTCTGTCACGCGAGGGGTGGAAAACGGCTCACAGGTTTGGAAAATAATTTCAGGCGCGCGCCTGCACCGTCACCCAATAGCGGGTAAAACGCCGCACTTTGACCGGCAGGCTGACTTCCAGCAGCTCAAGAATGCGTTCGCTGTCGTCCAGCGGGTAGCTGCCGGAGATCAGCAAGTTGGCCACCTGCGGATCGCAATTGACCTGGCCGCGACGATAGCGGCCCAGTTCGCCGAGGAAATCCTCCAGGCGCATATGGGCGGCCACCAACATGCCGTCGGCCCAGGCGCCGCTGTTGACGTCAGTCGGGCGCGGGGTGTCCCAGCCTTTGCGGGTGAAGTTGACTTGATGCGCGGCCCCGACCGTCAACGGCAGGCCGCTGTAGGTGTTGGGCATCACCTCGACCTGGCCGTCGAGCACCGCCAGTTGGGTGTGGTCGTTGAACTGGCGAACATTCAGGCGCGCAGCCTGGCTGCTGAGCAGGCCCTGGCCGGTAAGGACGCGCAAGGGTGTGTTGCCGGCGCTGCCGCTCAGCATGATCTCGCCTTCGAGCAGGCGGATCAGCCGTTGCTGGCCGTCGAAATGCACATCCACCGCGCTGCCGGTGTTGAGCTGCAACTGGCTGCCGTCGGCCAGTTGCACTTTGCGTCGCTGGCCCACGGGGCTGCGGTAGTCGGCGGTCAGCGGCGGCAGGATATGTTGCTGGCGCAGGCTCCAGGCGGCGGCCGAGCCCGCGCCGAGGATCAGCAGCAGCTTGAGCGCCTGGCGCCGGCTGGTGGAGGTCGGCGCGTTCAACGCGGCATGGGCCAGGGGCGAGGGCATGCCGCGCAGGCGCTGGTTGACGCGCTGGATATGGTCCCAGGCGCGCTGGTGCTCACTGTGGGCGTTCAGCCAGCGCTGCCAGGCGGCTTGCTGGCGAGGATTGAGTGCGCCTTGCTGCATTTCCATCAGCCAGTGCACGGCCTGTTCGGCGACTTGCGTGGAAAAATTCATAGGGCAAAGTAGCAGCGCAGGGCCGCTTTATTCAGGTGGCGTTTGACGGTAGCGATGGAGATGCCCAGTTCAGCGCCAATCTGCGCGTAGGTCAGGCCATCGAGTTGGGCCAGCAGGAAGGCGCGTTTGACTTGGGTGGGCAGGCCGTCGAGCAGTTGGTCCAGTTCGACCAGGGTTTGCAGGATGATTGCGCGTTCTTCTTCCGACGGCGCCACGTGTTCGGGCATCTGCGCCAGGGCGTCGAGGTAGGCGCGCTCCAGGTCCTGGCGGCGGTAGAAGTTGAACAGCACGCGCTTGGCGATAGTGGTGAGAAACGCGCGCGGCTCGACCAGCGTGGGCGTTTCCCGTGCGGTGAGTACACGGATGAAGGTGTCCTGAGCCAGGTCGGCAGCACTTTCCGGGCAGCCGAGCTTGCGTCGCAACCAGCCGGTGAGCCAGTGGTGATGGTCGTTGTACAGAACTTCGACGGTGTTGGACGGGCTCAACGCAAACACTCCACAAGCATCGGCATGCTTCAGAGAACAAGAATTGTTCGCATTGTATGGCTCGTGACACCGTTCGGCAATCCGTCAGGGCAGGTGATTCATCCGTTCTGTTTTGCTTATGAGAATATTTATCATTAATATTGCGCGCTGATGAACCTGGCGCCTCCCGCATGAAAAGCAAAACCTCACTTCCCGCGCTGTATCGATTGGCTGTCACGTCCCGCGTGCTGGCCGCCGTGGTCGGTGGCTACCTCATGGCCTCGCTCGCCGCCATCTGCCTGGCGTTGTGGATGCCGACCTCTCGCGCCGATGCCGTGATCACCGGGATGATGAGTTCATTTGTGTTCTATCTGCTGGCCGTACTCTGGTGCTTCGCCTGCCGTACGGCATGGCGCGCCTGGTTTGGCGTGATGCTGCCCAGCGCCGCGTTTGCCACCCTGGCGGGTGTGGGCTTGTGGATGGCGCGCACATGAAAGAAGGATTTCGCCAAGCCATGGCCTGGCTGCACACCTGGGCGGGCTTGATTTTCGGCTGGCTGCTGTTTGCGATTTTCCTCACGGGCACCCTGTCTTACTTCAAAGATGAGATCAGCCACTGGATGCAGCCCGAGGTGCAGGCCCATCCCTTGGACGATGCGCGCAGCCTCAGCGTCGCGCAAAACTACCTGCAACACGTGGCACCCACGGCAGCGCGCTGGTTTATCGCCCTGCCGGACAGCCGCGACCCTGGCCTTTTGGTCATGTGGCAAGACAAGGTCGACCCCGGCCGGCGCGGCAATTTCATGCGCAAAACCCTCGACGCCGTCAGCGGCCAAGCGGTAGAGGCCCGCGAAAGCATGGGCGGGGATTTCTTCTACCGTTTCCACTTCCAGCTGCAAATGCCGCATCCCTGGGGCCGTTGGCTGTCCACCATCGCCGCGATGGTGATGTTCGTGGCGCTGATCACCGGCATCATCACCCACAAGAAAATCTTCAAGGACTTCTTCACCTTCCGCCCCCGCAAAGGCCAGCGCTCGTGGCTCGACGGGCATAACGCGGTGGGTGTGCTGGTGCTGCCATTCCACTTGATGATCACCTACAGCAGCCTGGTGATCTTTATGAGCATGGTGATGCCGGCGCCGATCATGGCCTCCTATGGCAACGACACCCGTGCGTTCTTCAACGAAATATTCCCCGCGACCAACAATGCGCCGGCGTCGGGCCAGCCGGGCGAACTGGCGCCGCTGCTGCCGATGTACGAGCAAGCGCGGGCGCACTGGGACGGCGGCCACGTGGGGCGCATCGGGGTGAACAACCCCAGTGATGTCAACGCGTCGGTCAATGTGTTCCGCGCAGGTTCCGACAGCGTGGTGCATGAATTCGACAGCATTGTGTCCTTCAACGGACACACCGGCGAACTGCTGCGCGCCAGCGACGGCAATCGTTGGTCGCCATTGTCGGCGGCAGCTTCTATGGCCTGCACATGGGCCATTTTGCCGGGCCGGTGCTGCGCTGGCTGTACTTTATCTGCGGCCTGGCGGGCACGGCGATGATCGGTACCGGGCTGGTGATCTGGCTCGGCAAGCGCCAGCTCAAGCATGCCAAGAGCGGTGTGATGCCCTTTGAGCTGCGACTCGTGGAAGTGCTCAACATCGCCAGCATGTCCGGGCTGCTGATCGCCATTGCGGCGTTCTTCTGGGCCAACCGTCTGCTGCCGGTGAGCTTCGCCGAACGCTCCGACTGGGAAGTGCAGGCGTTCTTTATCGCCTGGGGCCTGAGCCTGATGCACGCCGTTGTGCGTCGCGGCCGCCAAGGGTGGGTCGAGCAATTGAGCTTCGGTGCAATGTTGTTTGTCGCGGTACCCCTGCTCAACGCAATCACCACCGATCATCATTTGGGCGTGTCCCTGGCCAGTGGCGACTGGGCGATGGCCGGCTTCGACCTGACGTGCCTGGGCAGCGGCGTGTTCCTCGCCTGGGCCGCCTGGAAGATGCAGCACCGCACTGCAGCGCAACCCAAGGCTGAACGGACGCGTGCGCTCAACCTCAAGCAAGAGGCCAACTGAATGCTCCTCGCGCTGCTGATGTGCTATGCCGGGTTTACCGCACTGTGCCTGTCCACCGACCGGCATCACGGCGAACTGCTGCACAGCAAGCCCTCGCCCCGGCGACGCCTGGGGTTGCGTGTGGCCGGATGGTCGCTGCTTGCCGTTGCGCTCTGGCCCGCCGTGAGTGTGGCTGGTTGGGGTCAGGGATTGGTGCAGTGGTGCGCCGTATTGATGCTCAGCGCACTGTTGCTGGTGCTGCTGTTGCCGTATCGGCCAAGGCTGGCCCTGATCCTCGCGGGCGCCGGTCTGTTGGCCAGCCCCGTTGCGGCCTTCGCCACCCTCTGAGCCCTCGCCATGATGATCCGCACCCCACCCGAATCCCAGGACAGCCCACAGGCTGATGCGGCGGGTGGGCGTGCGCATTTTCTGCAGGTGTTTCTGTCCCAGCGTTCGCAGATGGAAGCCTTGGTGAGCCGCCGCGTCGGCTGCCGCGCCACGGCGGCCGACCTGGTGCAGGACCTGTTCCTGCGCTTCTGGCGCCGGCCGCTGGTGCAGGTCGAAGAGCTCAGCACCTACCTGCTGCGCTGCGCCGGCAATATCGCCATCGACCACTTGCGCAGCGAAGGCGCGCGGGTGCGCAGCAGCGAAGGCTGGTTGCCCGAGCAGCAGGACAACCAGGGCTGCGAACCCCAGGCCGCACTGGAGGCGGGCAACGATCTGCGCCATGTCGAAGCGGCCTTGCGCAGCCTGCCCGAACGCACGCGGCAGATTTTCCTGCTCAATCGCATCCATGGCCGCAAATACGCGGAAATCGCCAAGGCCATGGGGCTGTCCCAAAGTGCCGTGGAAAAACATATGATGCGTGCCCTCGAAGCCTGCAAGGCCAGCCTTCGCGACCCATTGCCCCCACGCACGCCAGGGAAAGCACCGTGAACGTCACCCCCACGCCCGACCAGGAACACGCCGCGCTGGCCTGGCTGAGCCTGTTGCACGACCAGCCCAGCAGCGGCGACCAGGCGACGTTCAGCCACTGGCTGCGCGCCGACCCCGCACACGTCGAGGCCTACGCCCAGGCCCAAGTGCTGTGGGAATTGAGCGAAGTGCCCGCACGCGCACTTGCCGAGGAAGACGCCCTGGCGTTGCAGGGCTATCTCAACGCGATGAACACCTCCAAACGTTCGCGTGTAGTGCGCTGGTCCGGCGCCCTGGCCATGGCTGCTTGCCTGCTGTTGATGGTGTCCATGGGCGCCGGTTGGCAGCCGTCTCGTTGGATCGACGACATTGGCGCCGATTACGTGACCGCGCCAGGGGAGGTGAAGACCATCACCCTGGCCGATCAATCCAAAGTCACCCTCGACGCCGACAGCGCGATTGCCGTGGATTTCAGCCAGGGCGAGCGGCATATCCAGTTGCGGCGTGGTGCCGGTTTTTTCAGCGTGACCCACACCGGCGAATCCTTTGTGGTGGAGGCGGGCAGCGGTGAAGCGCGGGTGCTTGGCACGCAATTCGAAGTGCGCCTGCAACCGGCGGGGGCGCAAGTGACGGTGTTGTCGGGGCGTGTCGGTGTGACCCCGTCGAAACAGGGCCCGCAGCAGATTTTGACGGCCGGCCAGCAAGTGGCCTACGCCGACGGCATTGCCGAGCCGATGCATGGGGTGGACAGCGAATCCCGCCTGGCCTGGCGCGACGGCTGGCTCAATTACTACAAGGCACCGCTGGCCGATGTCGTGAAGGATCTGGGGCGTTACTACCCCGGCCGCATCCTGTTGCTCAACGAAGAGCTGGGCGCCAAACGCGTCAGCGGCAGCTTCCCGAGCAAAGACCCGCAGGCAGTACTGAATGCGCTGCAGGCGGTGCTGGGGTTTGAGCAGCACAGCCTGTTGGGGCGGGTGATCGTGGTGCGCTGATTATTTCAGCGCGGCCATGATCGCGTCGTGATTGAAATCCCGGATCAACGTGCCATTCACCTGCACAAACGGAATCCCACCGCCGCCCAGCGCTTCATACGCCTTGCGCGCCTGGGCGTCCTTCTCGATGTCGAACGCCTGGTACGGAATGCCTTTCTGGTCCAGAAAGCGGCGGATCTGCTTGCAGTAACCACACCACTCGGTGGCATAGAGCACCACCCGCGCCGAAGTGCGGACCTGCTCTGAAACCACCTGCGAGGGGTTGAAGAGGCGCTCGATCTTGCCCCAGTTCTGGATCACGACAACCACCAGCAACACCAGCAGGACTTTTTTAAGGACCCCGCCGAGCATCAGTTGCGGCGCTTGAGCTGGTCGGTCAGTTGGGTGGGCAGGCCCTTGATGATCAAGGTGCCGGCGGCTTCGTCGTATTCGATCTTGTCGCCCAGCAGGTGCGCTTCAAAGCTGATGGACAAACCCTCGGCGCGCCCGGTGAAGCGGCGGAACTGGTTGAGGGTGCGCTTATCGGCCGGGATTTCCGGCGACAGGCCGTAGTCCTTGTTGCGGATGTGGTCGTAGAACGCTTTTGGCCGATCTTCATCGATCAGGCCGGACAATTCTTCCAGGCCCATGGGCTCGCCGAGCTTGGCCTGGCTGCTGGCGTAGTCCACCAGGGTCTTGGTTTTTTCGCGGGCGGACTCGTCCGGCAGGTCTTCGCTTTCGACGAAGTCACTGAAGGCCTTGAGCAGGGTGCGGGTCTCGCCCGGGCCGTCGACGCCTTCCTGGCAGCCAATAAAATCGCGGAAGTACTCCGAGACCTTCTTGCCATTCTTGCCCTTGATAAACGAGATGTACTGCTTGGACTGCTTGTTGTTCTGCCATTCGGAGACGTTGATCCGCGCCGCCAGGTGCAATTGACCCAGGTCCAGATGGCGCGACGGCGTCACATCCAACTCGTCGGTCACCGCCACGCCTTCACTGTGGTGCAACAGGGCGATGGCAAGGTAATCGGTCATGCCTTGCTGGTAATGGGCGAACAGCACGTGGCCGCCGGTGGAGAGGTTGGACTCCTCCATCAGCTTTTGCAGGTGCTCGACGGCGGTGCGGCTGAAGCTGGTGAAATCCTGGCCACCCTCGAAATATTCCTTCAACCAACCGCTGAACGGGTGCGCGCCGGACTCGGCATGGAAGAAACCCCAGGCCTTGCCTTGTTTGGCGTTGTAGCTCTCGTTGAGGTCGGCAAGCATGTTCTCGATGGCAGCGGATTCGGACAGCTCCGAGTCGCGGGCGTGGAGAACTGCGGGCGTGCCGTCGGGTTTTTTGTCGATCAGGTGGACGATGCAATGACGGATCGGCATGGGCTTCTCGGCTGGTTGAAGGGGAGCGGTTGGCCTCCCCGAAAAGTCGCCCAGTGTACCGCACCCATTGGTCAAGACACGCCTCGAAGGCGGTTTTGACCGCCGTCTGACATTGCATATGCCTTTTTTTCACGGTTTAGAGCGATAAAGCTGACCAAATGGGTAGGTAGAGGCGGATATTTCCCCGTCTCTGTGCTAGTTTTGCCCCGTCTTACGCCAAGTCTCGGCGTTAAGCGTGCATTCAGCATCTGTCAGGTCGAACCAATCCCCGTTTCAAGCATCTATAACCCCGTTCTCCGAGGTTATAAGCCTGGGGTGCCAGGCCTAGACGGTCGGGCTCGACGGCTGACACTGCACTCTGCAATCCATATGAATTTGATAGGGAAGGAACACCACAATGGCTATTACTAAAGACCAACTGATCGCTGACCTGGCTGAATCTGTAGACGCACCGAAAACTACCGTGCGCGCTCTGCTGGACCAACTGAGCCAAGTTGTTGCTGATCAGCTGGAAAACGGCGGCGAAATCACTCTGCCAGGCGTTGGCAAACTGAAAGTGACCGAGCGTCCAGCCCGTACTGGCCGTAACCCTTCGACTGGCGCTGCCATCGAAATCGCTGCCAAGAAAGTTATCAAGCTGGTTGTGGCCAAAGGCCTGACCGACGCTGTTAACAAGTAAGACGCAGCAAAAAAAACCGTGCTCCGGAGCGATCCGGGCACGGTTTTTTGTTGCCTGCGATTTACTGTGGCAGCCGGGTTGGTGTGGTAAGCGCGCAAGCGCCCTCGCCACAATGACTCAGTCGCGAACCCAGCGCTGGCGCCAGATCTGCTGCTCGTTCTTGGTCTGGAAGGTCCAGGCCACGAAACGGCTCTGCTTCTGGCCCTGGGACATTTCTACTACCTGGCTTTCCAGCACGCCGGCTTTTTTCAGGGCTGTCTCAATCGCGGGCAAGTTCGACGCTTTTGACACCAAGGTGCTGAACCACAGCACCTTGTGGGCAAAATTGGCGCTTTCGGCGATCAACTGCGTCACAAAGCGCGCTTCGCCGCCTTCACACCACAACTCGGCCGATTGGCCACCGAAGTTCAGTACCGGCAACTTGCGCTTGGGATCCGCCTTGCCCAGGGCGCGCCACTTGCGTTCGCTGCCCTTGGTGGCTTCGTCCATGGACGCATGGAACGGCGGGTTGCACATGGTCAGGTCAAAACGCTCGCCCGGCTCCAGCAGGCCCAACAGGATGTGCTTGGGGTTTGCTTGCTGGCGCAGCTGGATGACCTTGCTCAGGTCGTTGGACTGCACGATGGCCTTGGCGGCGGCCACGGCGATCGGGTCGACTTCCGAGCCAAGGAAGTTCCAGCGGTATTCCATGTAGCCAATCAGCGGGTAGACGCAGTTGGCGCCCATGCCGATATCCAGCACCTTGACGATCGAACCGCGTGGAATCTTGCCGTCGTTGACGCTGGCCAGCAGGTCGGCGAGGAAGTGCACGTAGTCCGCACGCCCAGGCACTGGCGGGCACAGGTAGTCCTGCGGAATATCCCAATGCTGGATGCCATAGAACGACTTGAGCAGCGCCCGGTTGAACACCCGCACCGCATCCGGGCTGGCAAAGTCGATGCTTTCCTTGCCGTAGGGGTTGATGATCACGAATTTCGCCAGTTCCGGCGTGGTCTTGATCAGCGCCGGGAAGTCGTAACGGCCTGTGTGGCGGTTACGCGGGTGCAGGGTAGCCTCTTTGCGGGGTACCACGGGCTTGGCCGGGGTAGCGGTTTTAGGCTTCTTGCGCGCAGGTTTTGGTGTGCTGGGGGCGGTCATGATGATTCTGGTGTTGGCTCAAAGTGGCGGCCATTGTCACACATCCTGAGGTGATCCCGGTCAAATGTGGGAGGGGCTTGCCCCCCGATGGCGGTGTACCAGCCAATTTGTAGGTTGCTGTACACACTGCTATCGGGGGCAAGCCCCCTCCCACATGGGGTGTATTGCCAGCCTGGCACCGGGGAATTTCGGGCAAAAAAAGAGACCCGAAGGTCTCTTTTTTCACGCGGTTCGAGCCTTACAG
>NZ_JADDUM010000107.1 GCF_015163715.1 Pseudomonas cyclaminis | reverse complement strand
GTCGCGGGCGTTGCCGCACTCACGGCACATCAATTGACCGAGGCGACTTTGCGCGGCGACCACGCCTTCACGGGCCGGCTGCTTGAGCAAGCGCCCGGCGAAATGCTTGACGTTGGTGCTGTGTCCCAGGCGTGGGCTGTCGAGCAACCACAGGGCAACCTTCAAGGAGAAGCGCTTGGGTGCGGTAACAGTCTGTGGGGTGTCGGTAACAGGAGGTGATACTGAGCGAAACTTCATAAAGCACTGTGGGACAGAACGGAAGGCGCGCCACTCTACTCTTTTTTTCGTACAGGTAAAGCTGAAAAAACCGTGCACGCCCGTTCTAGAGCAAGCGCTCGGGACAATCCACAGAAGCTGTGGATAACTCAGTGGACAACCCACCTTTAACTCGCGCAAAGGCCCATGGAACGGGGCTCGCAGTCAAACTGACGATTTTTTCACCAATAAAAAAAAGCCAGATTTTTCATTGACTTAAATTTCCATTGCAGGCAAATGCCGCTCCGGCGACGCAGTTGACAGCCCGGTTACACACCCCGCAACTAATGTGCACAAGTACCGTTCCGATGGTTATATCCCCGGCGTTTTTTGAAGCGACCGGCTTAGAAAATGTTACCGCCGACGCAAAACAGGGACTTTTCAAATCTTTACCGGCTCGCCACACTGCCCGACGGGCAACGCAACGCTGGGTAGGTCGATGAAAGGAATTCTGTTATTCGCCGTGTTGTTACTGGCCATCTGCGCCATCTCATTGGGGATCAATGTCGCGCTGCCTTCCCCGGATGGGGCGCTGTTTGCCATCGCTATACTGCTGTCGGCCGCTTTCACGGCTGTAAGCCTGTGCATCGAGTTGGGTGAAGGCCGCATCAACGATATGGGCGATGTGATGAAGGCGGTCGAGACCGGCCAATCACTGCGCCTGACCCTTGCCGCCTATGGGCTGGGCTGCTCGATGGCGGCGGCCATCACCGTATTGGTCTACCGCAGCCTGCTGGGCAGCTGATTGAAGTTTTTTTGGCTAACACACTTCCCTTACCTGTTTCAATCCGTTACTATCCGCGGCGTTAGTACCAAGCTGAAAGTCAATTCTGGTCGAACAACTCCCCTGAACAACACGGGATCGACCACCTCGATGGTTTCCAGGTATCACTTGCGACGACACTGCCTTTGAACAAGCAAAGGGTGTTGCGAAGTTTCCATACTCTGACCGAACCAACCTGCAAATTGATCAGGATCTTCACCCTGGGCCCAGAACCTTTGCCCCTGTTGTGTTGCCTGCCCTCCTAAGTACCTACCTGCCAGCCTAAGCGCGCCTAACTTATTAGCGCTTCAAACTGGCTGCTTTGTTCCAGTCGGGTTCTTCGTTTGATCAATGGTGATCAACGTTACTGGAACGTTTTAACGTTGCACGGTTCTTAATCCGTGTCATTTGTAGGAACACCAATAATATGAACGCTCAAATCCATACTCAGGATGCCATTCGCACCCTCACCAATGCTTTTGCTCCAATGAACTGCCTGATCATGGCCGCTCGCAAAGGCTGCTTCAGCTTCACCCTGGTCAACGAACACGGCATCGCTCGTCACAGCGAACGCCTGTACCCCGATCAATACTCCAGCGCAGAACCGCTGCAGGCCGTGATCGAGCGTACCCGTCAGGCACTGGTTGCCTGATCGACCCGAGTCGCTGAAACACAAAAAACCCTGTTTAAAACACAGGGTTTTTTATTGCCCGCGATTTGAGTTTTGAGGAGATTCACTAAGTTCAAATCGATATAAACGTTATAACTGGATGAATAAGATGTTTTAAAAACAGTCCTTTACATCACGAATATGACACTACACTTCAACTCAAGCGGCATGATCCGCTTGCGGCGAGCCTGAGATCCGATCCACTGCTGCCAAGCCCCCTCCTTCTCAGGCATCGCCGACCACTTTCACGGATTGAGGCTTGTATGGGTATCGCTGCCAGTGAATTGTGTCGTTATGTGATCCGGCCAACGTTGATGTACCTAGGTCGGCAGAGTCCTACGGCTGAGTCTCTGCTGCTGGGTATCGCCGCCAGCCAGTCGGAATTGGGTTCAGCCTTACACGATCGACGCGGCCACGGCCTGTACAGCATCACCGAACCCCGCCATCGCGCCTTGTGGGACACCTACCTTGCGCTCGACCCGGAACGTGCCAGCCTGGTACGCGGCTTGGCCAGCCAACATGCGTTCCTCAGCGCGCCCCAGTTGGAGCTCACCGTTAACCTGCGTTACGCCACGGCAATCGCCTGGCTTCTGGTAGAACAACACAGCCCCGCACTGCCGGCGGCCGGCGATGTTTTAGCCATGGCACGTATCTGGAAAGAAATATTTCATCCGCAAGGAAGGCTGCGCGATTTCACTCAAACCTGGCAAACCTGTGTTTCACCCATGAATCACGCGGTTTGCTGACCGGGCAATTTGCAAGATTCGTCAAAAACGCTGAATTCTGGTCGGATTGTCCTACAAAACCGCTCTATCTCCGACATTACAGCCTATAGCGCGATGTTAATTTTATTGGTACTTTCCGCAGCGGTGATCACCACGGAGTTCTAATAATGAAAAAAGTAATGCTCAAGACCACACTTAGCCTCGCCGTTGCCATGGCATCCTCCCAACTGTTCGCGAGCGGTTTCGCACTGAACGAACAGAGCGTCAGCGGGATGGGTACGGGTTTCGCAGGTCGCTCCTCTTCTGCCGATGATGCAAGCACTGTTTACGGTAACCCTGCCGGTATGTCTCGCCTTAATGGCCAGCAGATCACGGGCGGTGTTGCGGCGATTGATGCATCGACCAATATCAAAGATGCGAAGGGCCTTCCAGGCGGCTCCAACAAAGGCGACATGGTTCCGTTCACCGCGGTGCCGTTCGGCTTCTACACCAACAAACTCAACGATCAGTGGGCCATCGGCTTTGGTGTGTATGCACCATTCGGCCTGGTGACCGACTATGAAAACGGCTTCCAGGGCCGTGGTTTCGGCAGCAAGAGCGAAGTGAAGGTCATGACCTTCCAGCCGACTGTCAGCTATGCGTTCAACGACAAGGTATCCATCGGTTTTGGCCCTACCATCAACCGGATTTCCGGTGTGCTGGAGTCGGACAAGACCCTGAGCCTCACGCAGCCCGACACCAACGTCAAAATCAAAGGCGATGACACCGCCATCGGCTTCAACGTTGGTGTTTTGGTCCAGGCCACCGACACCACCCGCGTGGGCCTGACCTACCACTCCAAGGTCAAGTACAAGCTTGAAGGCCACACCGAGGTGTCCGGACCTCCTTTGACCCAGGGCTTCCTGCGTAACAACCGTTACGACGCCTCGTTGAAAATCGAAACGCCGGAATCCTACGATCTGTCGGTCACTCAAGACCTGACTGACGCCTGGAAACTGTACGGCGGTGCAACCTGGACACGGTGGAGCCGCCTGAAAGAGATCACCGTCAACAACGAGGGTGTGACTGCGGCAAACGGTGGTGCCTTGGCCCCAACCCGTATCAGCAGCATCACCGAAGAGCAGAACTGGCACGACACCTGGGCTTACGCCGTGGGCACTTCGTACCAGTTGACCAAGCAGGTTGTACTGCGTACCGGCCTGACCTTCGATCAGTCGCCCACCAACAACAAAGACCGCTCGCCACGTATTCCTACCGGCGACCGTACAATCTTCAGTGTTGGCCTGGGTTACAAAGTGATGGATAACATGACGGTCGACCTGGCTTACTCCTACCTCAAGGAAGAAGACATCAAGGTCAATAACACGTCTGCGCCGTTCAACTACAGCGCCAAATACGAAAACAGTGCCAACGGTTTCGGCCTGGGCATGACCTACACCTTCTGATTCAGACAGGTGTAAAAAAGCCCCGCTCTCCTGCACAGGAGGCGGGGCTTTTTAGTGACCGACGTTCAGGGCTTGGACGCTATCGCCGCCTCAACGGCCTTGATCAGATCCGGGCTGTCCGGCTTGGTCAGGCTGGAAAAATCACCGATCACCTTGCCCTGGCGATCCACCACATACTTGTAGAAATTCCACTTCGGCGCATTGCTCTGCTGGGCCAGCACCTTGAACAGATTCACCGCATCCGGCCCCTTGACCTTCTGCGGCTCGGTCATGGTGAAGGTCACGCCGTAGTTCACGTAGCAGACCTTGGCGGTCTCCTCGCCGGTCTTGGCTTCCTGCTTGAAGTCATCGGACGGCACGCCGATCACTTCCAGCCCTTGATCCTTGTAGCGTTGATACAAGGCTTCGAGGCCTTTGAACTGCGGCGCGAAGCCACAGAAACTCGCGGTATTGACGATGACCAGAGGTTTACCGGCAAAACGCTGACACAGGTCGATGGACTCCTTGGCGCGCAGTTTGGGCAATTGGCCTTCAAGCAAAGGTGGGCAATCGGCAGCCAACGCCACACCACCAAAAGCCGCCATCAGCACAGGTACAGCCAGCCAGCGCATCTGCATGTCGAAACGTCCTTTCTAGAGTTCAGGGATCGAACTTAACAGATCGACATACCCAGTTGCATCAATGCCAGCCCACCACGCTGCCAGCCCCACCATGCCAGCACCAGCAGGATCAGCCCCGCAGTGATCAATAAACCCCGTGCTGTCAGGCTCATGCCGCCTCCATTTGCGCCTGCAAACGCGCCACCGGCCGCTCGCGAACCGGCCAATTGAGGGCGGCTGCAAGCAGGCTCAACACAATGGCACCCTGCCAGATCAAATCGTAGTTACCGGTTCGATCATAGACCACCCCGCCCAACCAGCCGCCGAGGAACGAACCGATCTGATGGAACAGGAACACAATCCCACCGAGCATCGAAAGATTTCGCACTCCAAACAAGGTGGCTACGGTGCCGTTGGTCAGCGGCACGGTGGACAACCACAATAAGCCCATCGCCATGCCGAACAGATAGGCGCTGATTTGCGTCACCGGCGCCCACAGGAACAGCACAATGACCACCGCGCGCAACAGGTACAGGCCGGTGAGCAAGCGCGGCTTGGACATACGCCCACCCAGCCAACCGGCGGTGTAGGTTCCGACAATGTTGAACAGGCCGATCAACGCCAGCACCGTGGTGCCCGTGCTGGCCGGCAAGTGCTGATCCACCAGATAGGCCGGCAGGTGCACACCGATAAACACCACCTGGAAACCACAGACGAAAAAGCCAAAGGCCAGCAACCAGAATCCGGAGTGTCCGCAGGCTTCGTGCAAGGCCTCGCGCAGGGTTTGCTGCCCGGCCAGCACTGGCAGCGGCCGGTCCTTGAGCATGCTGACCAGCGGCAAGATCAACGCCACCATCAGGCCCAACACAAGCAGTGCTGCCGACCAGCCCAGCCAACTGATCAAGCCCAAGGTGCCGGGCACCATCGCGAACTGGCCGAATGAACCGGCGGCACTGGCGATGCCCATGGCCATGCTGCGTTTTTCCGGCGCCACGGCACGGCCGACGACGCCCAGAATCACCGAAAACGAGGTGCCGGACAGGCCGATACCAATCAGCAGACCCGCGCTCAGCGAAAGCGACCACGCGGAATCGGACAAGCCCATCAACACGAGACCCACGGCGTAAAGCACCCCGCCGACGAATACCACTTTGGTCGCGCCGAAACGGTCGGCCAACGCGCCGGCAAATGGCTGCGCCAGGCCCCAGATCAGGTTCTGCAACGCAATTGCCAAGGCGAATGTGCCTCGGCCCCAGCCGAATTCACTGCTCATCGGCGCCAGAAACAGGCCGAACCCGTGTCGAACGCCCAGCGACAACGCCAGGATCAGCGCACTCCCTACAAGGATCCAACCACTGGTGCGCCACATCGAGGTCATTTCTTATTCTCCGCTCGCGGGTATATACCCGCTTATATTCGAACAAACTCGCCTTCAGGCGAGTTCATCCAGCAAGGCCAACAAGGTTTCGCGTTTATCCGCGCCGAGTTGATCGATCAATTTCTGTTGCGCCGCTTCCCAGGCCGGCAACGCGGCGGCCAGTCGTTCTGCACCGGCGTCGGTCAGCAGCACCAAGCGATTGCGCAGGTCATTGCCCTCGACCAACTGCACCAGCCCTTCGCACTCCAACACCCGCAAGTTACGCCCCAAGGTGCTGCGATCGAGCCCCATTGCATCCGCGAGGCTTGAGATGCTCGGCTGATCGAGACGCTGCAAGTTGCACAGTAAAGAATACTGGGCAACGTTGATCCCGAAGCCGTCGAGGGCGCCGTCGTAATGCCTGCTGACGCCACGGGCGGCACGTCGCAGGTTGGTGCATAAACATTGGGAGGCAAGCATGGAACGTGTATATACCCGCGATTATGGAAATGCAAGAAAGTGTTACAGCGCCAGGCCGACCAGTACGACGACTTCCAGCAGCTCCAACAAGGCCCCAGCAGTGTCGCCGGTAGTGCCGCCGAGGCGATTGACCATCAACTGGCGCAGCCCCATGAAGCAGATCGCCGCCAGCAGCACCGCAATCCCACCGCTGACACCTGCGATAAGAATGCAGGCCAGGCCACTGAGGATCAGCACCTGTTGGCCGACAAGCCGAGGTAGGTGATCCGACAATGCCTGACCCAATCCACCTGCGCGCACGTAACGCGTGGTCAGAAACAACGCCAGCATCGACGCCCGCCCGATCAGGGGCGCCAGAATCAATGCAGCGCCGTTGTGCTGTTCGATCAAGGCTACCAAGGCCGTGAACTTGAGCAACAACACCAAGCCCAGGGTGACCACCGCAATCGGCCCGCTGCGCGGGTCTTTCATGATGGTAAGGGTGCGCTCACGGTCGCCGAAACCACCGAGCCAGGCGTCAGCGCTGTCCGCGAGACCGTCCAAGTGCAAGCCACCGCTGAGCAACACCCAGGCCGTCAGCAACAGCGCGGCATGCAGCAACAGCGGCGCGCCCATCAGCGCCGTATTCAGGCCCCACAGCAGCAGCCCGAACAGCAACCCGACCACCGGATAAAACAGCAAAGAGCGCCCCAGTTCCTGCGGCTGCGGCATACCCGGCAAACGAATCGGCAGACTGCTGAGAAATTGCAGCGCGATCCAGAACGGCAGCATCGTCAGATTCCTTCCTTCAATACGCCATCGGCGCAGACCTGCAAGCTGAACAGGCCACCATGGCCGACTTCGACATTCAGCAATTGCTCGCGAGGCAAACCTCGGGCCTGGGCCAGCAGCAAACGCATCACCCCGCCATGACTGATCAACAGCACGCGCTCACCGGCATAAGCCTGATGCAAACGTGAGACGGCGCCTAAAACCCGTTCGGAAAAATCCCTGACCGGCTCGCCTTCGGGTGGCGTGAAGCTGTAGGGGTCGGCCCAGAACAGGCCCAGGCCTTCGGCGTCGGTCTCCATCAATGCCGCCGCGCTCTGCCCTTCCCAGGTGCCGAAGTGCAACTCTTGCAGGTCCTTCTCCAGACTCACCGGCACCTTCAGCCGCGCCCCCAACTCATCAGCGAACCGCGCGCAGCGTTGCAGCGGCGAACTGACCAGCCGGTCCCAAGGCCCCTGCGCGACCACGGCGGCGCGCATCTGCTCCCAGCCCCTGGCGGTCAGCGCATCGTCCAGGCTACCGCGCAGGCCGCCGCCCAACTCGGTTTCGCCGTGGCGCAGCAAATCCAGGTGCAAGGTCATGCCGGACGATCTGCCACGGCCGCCTCGGCAAACGTCGCCATCTGCCCGTGCAGTGCACACGCCAGGCGCAACAACGGCACAGACAATGCGGCGCCGCTGCCTTCGCCCAGGCGCAGGCCCAATTCCAGCAAGGGCTGTGCATCAAGGCTTTGCAGCACATGACGATGGCCCGGCTCGGCGCCGCGATGGCCGAACAGCAGCCAGTCGCGGCAGTCCGGATTAAGGCGTGTAGCCACCAGCGCGGCGACCGTGCAGATAAACCCATCCACCAGCACCACCACGCCTTCCTGGGCACACGCCAGATAAGCCCCTACCAACGCGGCAATCTCAAAGCCGCCCAGGTTGAACAGGGTGTGCAGCGCATCACCGCGCTGCCCGGCATGCAACGCCAATGCACGCTCGATCACAGCAACCTTGTGGCTGACACCTGCGGCGTCAAGCCCGGTACCGGGCCCCGTCAGGTCACTGACCTGGCAGTCGAGCAACGCACACGCCAACGCACTGGCGGCGGTGGTGTTGCCGATGCCCATCTCGCCGCCGATAAACAACTGCGCACCGCTTTCACGGGCGCGCAGCACGCTGTCGCGACCCGCTTGCAGCGCCAGTCGGCCTTGGGCACTGGTCATTGCCGGGCCATTGACGAAGTTGGCAGTACCCGCACCGATATTCAGGTGACGCACGCCCGGCAGGCTCAGCGACGGGTTGACCGTACCGAGGTCGACCACTTCCAACTGCGCCTCCAACTGCCGCGCCAAGACACTGATGGCCGCGCCACCGGCGACAAAGTTATGCAGCATCTGCCCGGTCACTTCCTGGGGAAACGCCGACACACCTTCGGCAACCACCCCATGGTCGCCGGCAAAAATGGCAATCCACAGCTGATCAACCGTCGGTTTGACCTGCCCCTGCAAACCGGCCAATTGCACCGCCAGCGCTTCCAACTGGCCTAGGGAACCGGCCGGCTTGGTCAACTGCTGCTGGCGCGCCAGGGCCTGTTCGTACGCCGAAGCGTCAATCGCCTTACAAGGGTTGAGCCACCAGGTGTCAGTCATAACACAGTACCTTTCAAAGTCAGGGGCAGGCCGGCAACAGTCAGGACAACACGCTGACACCGCTCGGCCAAGGCTTGATGCAGCCAACCGGCTTCATCCACATAGCGGCGAGTCAATTCGCCCAGCGGCACGACACCCATTCCGGTTTCGTTGCTGACAAAAATGATTTCCCCCGGCAGCGAAGCCAGGGTTTGCAACAACTCATCACGCTCGAACACCAGGCGCTCGGCGTCTTCGAGCATCAGCAGATTGGTCAGCCACAGGGTCAGGCAATCCACCAGCAGGCAGCGACCGACGGCAGCGTTCTCGCGCAGGACCCGGGCCAACTCGACAGGTTCTTCAATCAGCCCCCAGTCATCAGAACGACGCTCGCGATGCAAGGCAACGCGGGCATTCATCTCGCCATCAAGCGGTTGGCTGGTGGCGATATAAATGACGGGCAATGCACTATCCACAGCAAGCTTTTCAGCAAGGCGGCTTTTGCCAGAGCGAGCACCGCCCAAAATCAGCTGAAGCATGAAACACCCCCAATCCGCCCACCAAACCACAATGCGAAGCGAGTCGCTCTTGATCTGGCTTTTGATCTGAGATCGCCCCGTAAACCACGCTGGCCGAACGCGGGCTTGAATCCGTGGGTAACCCGGCAGGACGCCGGGTTAGCCGCTGTAAGAGCGGAACCATAAGCGGCCGTTACCGCACCAATGGATATGTACACCGAAAGACCGCTATCGGGGGCAAGCCCCCTCCCACATTTGAACCGTGTGTACACCATTAAACCCCACACAGTTTGCGCAACAAATCGGTGTCCAAGTGGTTCTCCACCAGATCCGCCAGCCGCTCGATATCGCGCTCGCGCAGGGCGTGATAATCCACGGACTGCACATCCTCCAACCCCGCCCAGCGCAACAACGCACTGCACGCAGCCGGCGTTTCGAACAAGCCATGCAAGTAAGTACCAAGAATCTGCCCGTCAGCACTCAAAGCCCCATCACGGCGCCCATCGTCCAGCCTTACAGCCGCATGAGACAACGCATCCCCCGACGTCACCCCCGCATGAATCTCATACCCACTGACCTCTGCATCCTCCAGCACCAAGCGCCCGCGCACATTACGCAGCTGCTTCTCCTCTTCCAGAGTCGTGCTGAACGCCAACAACCCCAGCCCATCACTCGACCCGGCAACCCCTCCAACCCCAGCGGGTCATGCACCTGCTCACCCAACATCTGCAACCCACCGCAGATCCCCAGCACCTTGCCGCCATAGCGCAAGTGCCGCGCCACGGCGGTATCCCAGCCATTGGCACGCAGATACGCCAAGTCACTGCGCACACTTTTCGAGCCCGGCAAGATAATCAGGTCGGCAGCAGGGATCGCCTGACCCGGCCCGACAAACTGCAAATCCACTTGGGGATGCAGGCGCAGCGGGTCAAAGTCGGTGTGATTGCTGATGCGCGGCAACACCGGCACCACCACCTTGAGCACCTGCGCCACCTTGTCGATCTGGCGCTGGTCAATGCCGTCTTCGGCTTCCAGGTGCAGGTCCATCACGTAGGGCAACACCCCCACCACCGGCTTGCCGGTGCGCGCTTCCAGCCAATCAAGGCCCGGTTGCAGCAGCGCGATATCGCCACGAAAGCGATTGATGATGAAGCCCTTGACCCGCGCCTGTTCACTGGGCGAAAGCAACTCCAGGGTGCCAACCAGATGAGCGAACACACCACCGCGATTGATATCGGCGATCAGCAGCACCGGGCAGTCCACCGCTTCGGCGAAGCCCATGTTGGCGATGTCGTTGGCGCGCAGGTTGATCTCTGCCGGGGAGCCCGCGCCTTCCACCATCACCACCGGGTAGGCTTGGCTCAAACGTGCGTGGGAGGCGAGCACCGCCTGCATGGCGATGGCTTTGTAGTCGTGATAGGCCACGGCGTTCATGGTGGTCACCGCACGGCCATGGATGATCACTTGGGAGCCCGTGTCGCTGTTGGGCTTGAGCAGCACCGGGTTCATGTCGGTATGGGGCGCCAGGTTGGCCGCTTGCGCCTGCACGGCCTGGGCGCGGCCGATCTCGCCGCCTTCGGCCGTCACGGCACTGTTGAGCGCCATGTTCTGTGGCTTGAAGGGCGCCACTGCGATGCCTTGGCGCACCAGCCAGCGGCACAGCGCCGTCACCAGGGTACTTTTGCCGGCGTCGGACGTGGTGCCTTGCACCATCAGCGTACTCATGAAGCGTCCTTATAGGCGACCAGGGCGGCGTCGAGGCGCAACCAATCGGCTTCGGTGTCAGGCAGGCCGAAGCGCAGGCTGCTGTCGTGGACGAACAGCCGCAGCAGAATGCCGCGCTGGGCCA
>NZ_JADDUM010000106.1 GCF_015163715.1 Pseudomonas cyclaminis | reverse complement strand
AAGTGAGCCGGCTGTAAAAGCGGAACCCTAGGTGGCCGTTACCTGACCAACGGATATGTACTCAGACCCATCGCCATCGGGGGCAAGTTCGAATCGTCGCACCGCCCCTCCCACATTTGGATTTTCAGCGTGCCAGGGAGGCCTGCGGTGCAACCACATCCCCCGCAATCACCACCGCCTCGTCATCCAGATACACATCACAATTGCGCAGTGGGATATCCAGATGGCACGGCGTCTTGCGTGTGCCGCCCACTTCGGTATTCGGCCCGGTGGAGAACAGGAAATTGCCGTAGAACGCCCGCGCATCCATGCACATGCCGTCGTTTTTGTCGTGCAAGCCCATGGCTGTCCACTGCGCCCGTGGTTGCAAGCCCCAGCCGATATGGGAGATGCCGTACACCTCGGGATCCTTGAAGTACTTCATGTAATCGCGCAGGTACTCGGCCTCGAAACCACCGTGGATGCGGGTGATAAAGCCCTTCTCGATCTCCAGGGTGATCTTCTCGCGGGTGTAGGTCTTGAACGGCAGCAGGATGTCACCGACATCCAGCACCAACACGCCTTCGGCGGTTTCTTCGTTGGGCCACGAGAACAGAAAACCGCTCGGCCAGTGGTCCCAACGCCCCGGCTCGTCGGCAAAACCGTACTCGGTCACCGACGGGTACTGCCCCAAGGCCGCACGGAAATCACTGCCTGCGCGGGATTTGACGTGAATCGACCGCGCCTTTTTCAGCAGTTGTTCGGCGGCCAGTACGCGCACCTTGTCGGCTTCGGTGGGCAACATGCGCGCCAGCACTTCCGGCGGCTCCACGGCCAGCAAAATGCGTGTGCCGGTCTTGAGGATCTGTTCCTGCTCCGGCGAATGCAGCAGCATCATCGTGTCGACGATCAGATCGGCCGCTTCGAGGGCGCGCTGGGCGGCGATATTGCCGGTGAGCGCGGTGTCGCCGCAGTAGGCGGTCATGTCATTGCCCATGGCGGTGGGATGGTTGAACGACGGCAGCTCCACCGCATACACCTTGGCGCCCAGGCGCTGCGCCGCGTCCATCGCCGCCTTGACGGTGCGTGGGTCGGAATAATGGCTCTTGAGCACGGCAACGCTTTGGGTCGGGTCGACCTTCGACAGCGTCAGCACGTGTTCAAACATCTGGGTCAACTCGCAATCGCTTACCGGCATGTTCCTGTCTCCTGTGGGGCCGCACCAAGTTCAAGCACGGCGCTTCACTCTAGTGCATTTTTATAGCGTATACGCCATTTACTGACGATAAGACCTGAATTGCAAGCGGACTGCAAGTGTTGCGCCAAAGCGTTACCAATCCACACATAGCTAGTATTTATTGGCTACAACTCGTTACACGGGTCAATAACCGCCAGGCCAAGTTTTTTCAAAAGCAGTCTTCCCATTTTGAAAAATGAGCGTATACACTTTAAAAACTTTGCGGACAGACGCCGCTGCACATCAACAAGAAAGAGGATCACGCCCCATGGGAAGCACACAGAAAATCGCCATCGTCGGTGCCGGCCTGGGCGGTGCCGCCGCCGCCACCTGTTGCAGCAAGCCGGTTTTGACGTGGACATCTACGAACAGGCGCCGGAGTTCTCCCGGCTGGGCGCGGGGATCCACATGGGCCCCAACATCATGAAAATCTTCCGCCGCATGGGCATCGAAAAGCAGCTGGACCTGATGGGCTCGCACCCCGAGCACTGGTTCAGCCGTTGCGGCGAGAGCGGCGATTACCTGTCACGCATTCCCCTCACCGGCTACGGCGCGTCCTACATCACCGTGCACCGTGGCGACCTGCATGCGTTGCAGATGTCGACCCTCAAGCCGGGCACCCTGCACTTCAACAAGCGCCTGGAAACCCTCGAAGAAACCGACACCCAGGTGCGCCTGACCTTCGCCGATGGCGAGGTGACCTACGCCGACATCGTGATCGGCGCCGACGGCATCAACTCCAGGATCCGCGAAGAGCTGCTCGGCGCGGAGAAACCGCTGTACAGCGGTTGGGTCGCGCACCGGGCGCTGATCCGTGGCGACCAGTTGGCCAAGTACGACCTGACGTTCGAAGACTGCATCAAGTGGTGGACCGAAGATCGCCACATGATGGTCTACTACACCACCGGCAAGCGCGACGAGTACTACTACGTGACTGGCGTGCCCCACGCCGAATGGGACTTCCACGGCGCGTTCGTCGACAGCAGCCGTGACGAGATGTTCGAGGCCTTCAAGGGTTACCACCCCACGGTTCAAGCCCTGATCGAGTCCACCGAAAGCGTGACCAAATGGCCGCTGCGCAACCGCAACCCGTTGCCGCTATGGAGCCGTGGTCGCCTGGTACTGCTCGGCGACGCCTGCCACCCCATGAAACCCCACATGGCCCAAGGCGCCGGCATGGCCATCGAAGACGCCGCCATGCTCACCCGCTGCCTGCAGGAAACCGGAATCAGCGACTACCGCACCGCGTTCCAACTCTACGAAGCCAACCGCAAGGAACGCGCCTCCCGCGTGCAGGCGGTGTCCAACGCCAACACCTGGCTGCGCACCCAGGAAGACCCGGCCTGGGTCTACGGGTATGACCTCTACGCCCAAGAGTTGAAATCGGGGGTGGCCGCGTGAGCAGCTTTCTCTACGGTGGCAACGTCCAGGCCAACGGCATTCGCCAGCACTACTTGCGCTACGGCGGCAAAGGTCCGGCGCTGATCCTGATCCCAGGCATCACCAGCCCCGCGATCACCTGGGGGTTTGTGGCCGAGCGCCTTGGCAAGCGGTTCGACACCTACGTGCTGGATGTGCGCGGTCGCGGCTTGTCCTCGACCGGTCCCGAGCTGGATTACAGCGCCGACACCTGCGCTGCCGACATTGGCGCCTTTGCCGATGCAATGAACCTGCACAGTTACCACCTCATGGGCCACTCCATGGGCGCCCGCTTTGCCGTACGCAGCGCCGTGATGCACCCCCAGGGCGTCAACCGCGTGGTGTTGATCGACCCGCCCGTGTCCGGCCCTGGCCGCCGCGAATACCCGAGCAAACTGCCGTGGTACGTCGACTCCATCCGCCAATCCTTGGTCGGCATGGACGCCGAGGCGATGCGCTCCTTCTGCGCCACCTGGACCGAAGCACAGTTGCAACTGCGCGCCGAGTGGCTGCACACCTGTTTTGAGCCCGCCATCGTGCGCGCCTTCAATGACTTCCACGACGTCGATTTCCACCAGGACCTGCCCCACCTCAAGACCCCTGCCCTGTTGATGGTGGCCGGGCGCGGCGGCGTGATTCTCGAAGAAGACATTGTCGAGATCCGCGCGCTGCAGCCGTCCATCAAGGTCGCGTCCGTGCCCAATGCCGGGCACATGATCCCGTGGGATGACCTGGAAGGCTTCTTCCACGCCCTCGGCGACTTCCTCACCGAACAATAATGGAGACCACCATGCTCAAGCCTTACCGCATCGGCCAGATCGTGCCGAGCTCCAACACCACCATGGAAACCGAGATTCCGGCAATGCTCACCGCACGCCAGGCGATCCGCCCCGAGCGCTTTACCTTCCATTCCAGCCGCATGCGCATGAAGCAGGTGCGCAAGGAAGAATTGGCCGCCATGGACGGTGAATCCGACCGCTGCGCCGTGGAGCTGTCCGACGCCAAGGTCGACGTGCTCGGCTACGCATGCCTGGTGGCGATCATGGCCATGGGCTTGGGCTATCACCGCAACTCCGAACAGCGCCTGCGCAAGGCCACCGCCGATAACGACGCCAACGCCCCGGTGATCACCAGCGCCGGTGCGCTGATCGAAGGCCTGAAAGTGATGGGCGCCAAACGCATCGCGATTGTCGCGCCCTACATGAAGCCGCTGACCGAACTGGTGGTGAACTACATCCGCGAAGAAGGCTTTGAAGTGGTGGACTGGCGCGCCCTGGAGATCCCCGACAACCTCGAAGTGGCGCGCCACGACCCGGCCAACCTGCCGGCCATCGTTGCTGGCATGAACCTGGAAGGCGTGGATGTGATCGTGCTCTCGGCCTGCGTGCAGATGCAGTCGCTGCCGGTGGTGGCGAAGGTTGAGGCGCAGACGGGTAAGCCGGTGCTCACCGCGGCCATCGCCACCACCTACGCCATGCTCAAGGCGCTGGATCTGGAACCCATCGTTCCCGGCGCCGGAGCGCTGCTCTCCGGTGCTTATTAAATAGCTTTGGGGTAAGTGCACTTTTGTGGTGAGCCCCCTTTTATGGGGTGAGCGGGCTTTTGTGGTGAGCGGGCTTGCCCCGCGCTGGGCTGGCGCCAGAGCCCCATCAAGCCGCCCCCGTTTTTCCAGACAA
>NZ_JADDUM010000105.1 GCF_015163715.1 Pseudomonas cyclaminis | reverse complement strand
GTCGAGCCGTTCCTGTTGGCATCGTCATTGCTGGGGGTGTTGGCCCAGCGGTTGGTGCGGCGCCTGTGCCCCCATTGCAAGCAGGAGGACCCGGCCGCGCCGGGCACCTGGCGTCCGGTGGGGTGCTCACACTGCAACCAGGTCGGTTACAGCGGACGCACCGGTATCCATGAGTTGTTTTGCGTAGACGACGATGTGCGCAGCCTGATCCACCAGGGCGCCGGCGAGCAGGATTTGCGCCTCGCCGCGCGCCGGGCCGGGATGTTCAGCATGCGTGAGGACGGTGAGCGCTGGGTACGCAGCGGCGCCACCGCCCCCGAAGAAATCCTGCGCGTGACACGGGACGCCTGATGAATCGCTATCGCTATGAAGCCGCTGATGCCAGCGGCAACGTCGAGGCCGGACACCTGGAGGCCGACAGCCAGAGCGGGGCGTTTGCCGTGCTGCGCAGCCGTGGCCTGACCGCGCTGCTGGTGCAGGTCGAAGGCCATCAGCAAACCACCGCCGGCAGCAGCCTGTTCGCCGCCAAGCTGTCGGACAACGACCTGGCCTGGGCCACGCGGCAACTGGCGAGCCTGCTCGGTGCCAGCCTGCCGTTGGAGGCGGCGCTGAGTGCCACGGTGGAGCAGGCCGAAAAAAAGCACATCGCCCAGACGTTGGCGGCCGTGCGTGGCGATGTGCGCGGCGGCATGCGCCTGGCGGATGCGCTGGCGGCGCGGCCACGGGATTTCCCGTCGATCTACCGCGCATTGATTGCGGCGGGGGAGGAGTCCGGTGACTTGGCTCAGGTGATGGAGCGCCTGGCCGACTACATCGAGGAACGCAACAACCTGCGCGGCAAGATCCTTACTGCATTTATCTACCCCGGTGTGGTGGGGCTGGTGTCCATCGGCATTGTGATTTTTTTGCTGAGTTATGTGGTGCCCCAGGTGGTCAGCGCGTTTTCCCAGGCGCGCCAGGACCTGCCGGGCCTGACCCTGGCGATGCTCAACGCCAGCGACTTTATCCGCGCCTGGGGCTGGCTGTGTTTTGCCGGGATCGTCGGCGGTTTCTGGAGCTGGCGCCTGTACCTGCGCAATCCGGTGGCGCGCTTGAACTGGCACAGCCGCGTGCTGCGCCTGCCGCTGATCGGGCGCTTTGTGCTGGGCCTGAACACGGCGCGGTTTGCCTCGACCCTGGCAATCCTCGGCGGTGCCGGCGTGCCGTTGTTGCGGGCGCTGGAGGCGGCGCGGCAGACCTTGTCCAACGAGCGCCTGAGCCAGTGTGTCAACGACGCCACCGCCAAGGTACGCGAAGGCGTCAACCTGGCACCGGCGCTGGCGGTGGAGAAAGTCTTTCCGCCGGTGCTGATCCACCTGATCGCCAGCGGCGAGAAAACCGGCTCCTTGCCGCCGATGCTGGAACGTGCGGCGCAGACCCTGTCGCGGGATATCGAACGGCGTGCCATGGGCATGACCGCGTTGCTCGAACCGCTGATGATCGTGGTGATGGGCGCGGTGGTGCTGGTGATTGTGATGGCGGTGCTGTTGCCGATCATCGAGATCAACCAACTCGTTACCTGACGACACGCTGTTAAAAATGTGGGAGGGGGCTTTGGTGAATACATAACCTTAGCAAACGAGGCTCTTGTGGTGAGCTGGCTTCTGTGGTGAGCGGACTCCTGTGGTGAGCGGGCTTGCCCCGCGCTGGGCTGCGGAGCGGCCCTAATCCAAGCACCGCGTTTTTTAGTCATAACTCATTGGCAGGTTTTGGGCCGCTTCGCAG
>NZ_JADDUM010000104.1 GCF_015163715.1 Pseudomonas cyclaminis | reverse complement strand
GCTGCGCAGCAGCCCTATAGGAAAGTGGAACGATCCCAAGCGCTAAATGATCTAGTCTCAGTCACCCAGGGAGAGATCGCCATGTTCCGCTACTTCGAGCAACTCAGTTCGCGCATCGCCGCACCGTTCATGGCCGAATCCTCGCGTAACGGCAAGGTCTGGCAGTGCCGTTGCGGCCAGTCCTTGTTCTTTCGCAACAGCCAATGTCTGGCCTGCGCGGCGCTGCTGGGCTACCAACCCCAGCAAAGCCGCCTGTCCTCGCTGCAGCCCGGCCCCGTTGATGGCACCTGGTTGCAGGATGACAACCTGGACGCCGGTGCTTTTCGTCGCTGCGCCAACCTCGACACCCCGGCCGCCTGCAACTGGCTGATCCCGGCCCACAGCACCGCACCGCTGTGCGTGGCCTGTAGCCTCAATCGCACCATTCCCGACTTGTCGATCCCGGAAAACCACGAACGCTGGCGCAAGGTGGAAACCGCCAAGCGCCGGTTGGTGGCGCAACTGATCAGCCTGGGCCTGCGTGTCGTGCCCAAGAGCGTTGACGAAGACACCGGCCTGGCCTTCGACTTCGTCGGTATCGACCTGGAGGGCAACGCGCCCATGACAGGCCACGCCAACGGCCTGATCACCCTCGACATCAAGGAGGCCGACGACGCCCACCGCGAGAAAATCCGTGTACAGATGCGCGAGCCTTACCGCACCTTGCTCGGTCACTTTCGCCATGAAGTCGGCCATTATTATTGGGATCGTCTGATCGCCAATACCCACTGGCAGGAACCTTTTCGCACCCTGTTCGGCGACGAACGCGCCAGTTATGCCGATGCCCTCGACCAGCATTACCAGAATGGCCCGCGTCCGGACTGGCAGCAAACCTGCGTCAGCGCCTACGCCACCATGCACCCGTGGGAAGACTGGGCCGAAACCTGGGCCCATTACCTGCACATGATGGACGCCGTCGACACCGCCCTGGGCTTTGGCATGAGCGCCCGCGAGATGGACCTGGATTACCAACCGTTCCCACTCACCACGCTGTATGACCCCGAACACCCCAGCGGCCCGGCATTCCTGTCGTTCGTCAACGCCTGGATCGAACTGGCCGGCATGCTCAACGAATTGTCGCGCAGCATGGGCCAGCCGGATTTCTACCCCTTCGTGCTGCCGCCGGCGGTCATTGCCAAGCTGCACTTCATCCACCTGGTGATCCAGGAAGAGGGCGGCAGGGCGGACGAGGTGTTGCAGGCACAATGATCAGCCAATGTAGGAGGGGGCTCGCCCCCGATGACGGTGGGTCAGCTGCCTGATTTATTGGCTGGCAGGCCGCTATCGGGGGCAAGCCCCCTCCCACAGGGGATGGCGGAGAAGCTGATGACCATGGCAAGTGCTTGAGCCCCCTCGTATTTTTAATCCGGAACCAACGGTTGTAACTTCCGATGAGATCGGTACAATGGCCCCGCTTGCCGAGAGGCCAGCGTCGTTATGGTGACCCCATCGGTCCCCCCGCAACGATTACCCGTGAACCTGGTCAGAGCCGGAAGGCAGCAGCCACAGCGGGAACATTGTGTGCCGGGGTGTGGCTGGTGGGGTTGCCTCCATAACGCTCTATCTTGCAATACCCCCCTTCGATTCAAATCCAAACTTTTTATCTTCAGTCAACTGCCATGTTTTATTGCGCAGACGATGACGGCTGTTTCACAACTTTCCAAACCCTCTCTGGACAACCCCAAACCGCCTTGTTAGTTTGCGCCGGCCACTTGTTTCAGAGTATGACAAGGGCGCTGATTTGATATTGAAGTGCTATCACTTCTTTAACTAACAAGGATGTCTGTGATGAAAAGCCTGCAAGGGTTACCCCGTCTTATCACTGCGTCGGTAGGTGCGGCCGGTAAAGCCCGAAACTTGCCTGCCGATGTTCAGTGCATCCAGTACTTATTCAATTTGATCATTCCCAAGATGGGGTTCCCGCTGGCCGAAAACGGCAAGTGCGACGGCCAGTTGGTGCAATGCATCAGCCAGTACCAGTTCCGTCATCTCAAGTACGCCCACCCTGATGGCGTGATCGACCCTACCGGCCGCACCTTCAACAGCCTGATCGAGGAAGCGGTGAAAGTGCCGGTGAAGGCTTTTCCGAGCATGCGCATCCCGACCTTTCTCAACGTGTTCGGCAACAATCAGGGCGATGCTGTGCAGGCCACGGTCAATGTGTATCTGGACCGCATGCGCGCGATGATCGAGGCCGAGCGGCGTAACCGGCAATTGATGCTCCAGGCCACGTGCGACGGGGGCATGACCCTCAGTGAAACCGACTTCCAGAACGCCGCCACGCAACTGGGCAGCGGTATTTCGGTGAATATCATCAAGGCGTTCGCGACCGTGGAGTCCGGCGGGCGCTCCGGCTTCGGGCCGGCCAAGTTGCCGGTAATCGCCTTTGAAGGGCACCTGTTTCGCAAATACACCAAGCACATCTACGATCAGGCTCACCCGCTGCTGTCCTACCCCTACAAGAAAAAGGCCGGGCCGCAGTGGCAGGCGAACAACAAGGACCAGGCCAAGGCCTGGGAAACCATGGCCACCGCATTTGCCCTGGACCAGGAAGCCGCCTTGATGTCGGCTTCGTGGGGCATGTTCCAGATCATGGGCTTCAACTTTGCGTCGTGTGGTTACAAGACGGTGTTTGAGTTTTCGGCGGCATTAAAGGTCAATGCCGGCAATCAACTAAAGGCATTCCTCGGTTTTTGCAGCAAAAGCCCGGCGTTGATGAAAGCCATGAAGGCCAAAGACTTTACCGGCATGGCACGTAACTATAACGGTGAGGACTACGGCAACTACGACGTCCTTATGCAAAAAGCCTACGAAAAACTTGAAGGGAAAAAATAGGATGATCCGTTTTCTAGCGATGGGTGTGTTGTCGTTGTGCGTCGTGGCCCCTGCCATGGCCGGCTCGGCCACACTGCAATCGGGCAAGTACGAAGGGCTGATGCTGGCCGTGACGCCGGAGCATCAGGTCGAAGGTTTCTACGCGGAATCAATGGGTGAGGGCGTGACGCGCAGTTGTGCGTTCTACCTGCAAGGCAAGCCCGGCGCGCTCACCACCTGGCTCGACGACGCCTACCCTGGCAGCGTGGCGCCTTCGTCCGACGGCGTGACCCTGACCGTGGAGGAAGGCCGTCAGCATCCCGGCTGCATCACGTCCTGATGCCGGAGATTGCCACCGGCCTGGACCTGACCCAGACCGCCCGTAAGCAGTGGATCGGTCTGGTCACCGTATCTGCCGACAAGGCTTACCTGCAGAAAACGCCGGGCGCCAAGGCGGCCAAGCGCCCGTATATCGTCAAGAACGACGTGGTCGGCGTGCTGGCGTTCAAGGATGGCTGGGCCCAGGTTGAGTTCATCAATGCTGACGACCGCTCGTTCAAGGGCTGGATCAGTCAGGATCAGTACGCGCGGTTGGCTGCACCTAAAAGCTGATCTGTCACGTCAGGCTGGGCATGGATCAGCCGAACGTTTCTCGAAGTAGCCCCGCAAACGCATCCCGCGCCAAATGGCGCTGGGTGTCCTTGCGCCAGAAGAGCAGGTTGTCCACGGCCTGCAATTCGTCAAACCGATAGGACGCCAGTTGATTGGCCTGCTCATAGCGGGCCAGGATGCCTTCCGGCGCCAGCGCCACGCCAATTCCAGCACTCACGCAGCCGATAATCGTGCCCCAGCTGGCATAACTGGCGATGGCCGGCTTGACGTCGTGGGGCTTGAGCCAGTTTTCCAGCGCCGCCCGGTAAGGGCAGCCCGATGGCCACACCAGCAGCGTACGGCCCGCCAGGTCTTCGGCACTGTGGATCGGGGCGCTGGACGCGCTGGCGATCAGCACCAGGCGTTCGCTGTAGACCACGCTGTGTTCAAGTTTGGAGCGCTTGTTGCTGGCGGCCACCAGCGCCACGTCCAGGCGATGGTGTTGCAGATCGTCGAGTAACTGAGCCCAGGCGCCGGTCACCAGTTCCAGGCTGACATCCGGGTAGCGTCGATGGTATTCCGCCAGCAGCGGCGGCAGGCGGCCGCTGGCGCTGGACTCCACGGCGCCGATGCGTAAGGTGCCACGGGGGATGGCATTGGCGTCCACCGCGCGCTTGGACTCCTCCACCAACGCGAGAATGCGTTCGCAGTAGTCCAGGAAAATTTCCCCGGCCGCGCTGATGGCCAGCCCGCGCCCGGCACGGATAAACAGCGGCGTGCCCAACTCGCTTTCCAACTGCTTGATGCGTGTGGTGATGTTGGACGGCACACAGTGCAGTTGCACGGCCGCCTGGGCCACGCTGCCGGTTTGCGCGACGGCTCGCACCATTTTCAGTTGGGCCAGTTCCATTGCTCAGTTCCGCTGATTTCAGAAGTCAGAAACACTTAATTGTCCTACGGCATGCCGGGGCCAAGACTGACGGCATTCCTTCTTAGTTTCTGGACGCCATCGATGAATACCCCGTCACCCGTGAAGCTTACGCTAGTCATCGCCAGCGTGATCCTCTGTTGGGCCTTTTCACCGATCGGCGTGCACATGGGCTTGCACAGCTACAGCCCTGGCCAATTGGCGTTGCTGCGGTTTCTGATTGCCTCGGTGTTCATGGTGGGTGTGGCGCTGGTGGTCGGGATCGGTCGGCCGCGCCTGCGGGATGTGCCGTGGTTGTTGGTACTGGGTTTTTTCGGCGTTTTCTTGCACCACATGAGCCTCAATGCCGGGCAGCAATGGGTGACGGCGGCGGCGTCCAGCGTATTGGCGCAGTCGGCGCCGTTGTTCAGCGTGCTGATCGCGTTTGTCTGCTTGAAGGAGCGGGTCAGCGCCTGGCGTTGGGGCTGCGTACTCTCGGGGTTGCTCGGTGTGCTGGTGGTGATCTGGGGCGACCAGGGCGTGGGCGATATCGACCTGCGGGGGTTGCTGATCCTGCTGGCGGCGTTGTCGTGGAGCGTGTATTTCGCTGTTCAGAAGCACTATGCCCATCGCTACAGCCCGCTGACCCTGGCGTGCTACATGGTGTGGGTGGGCACCCTGATTCTCTGTGTCAACCTGCCTGGCTTGCCGGCGGCCGTGGTGCAGGCGCCGTTGCCGGAGAACCTGGCGGTGCTGGTGCTGGGTATTTTCCCCAGCGCCCTGGCCTACCTCGGCTGGGGCTATGTGCTCAAGTATGTCGAGGTGAGTCGCGCATCGGTGGCGATGTACCTGATTCCGCCGGTGGCGATGGTGATGGCGGCAACGTTGCTGGGTGAACAGATTACACGGCAGGTGGTACTCGGTGGGGTGATGGTGCTGGCCAGTGTGGCCGCCATCAGTCTGGAAGGGCGCTGGAGGCGGGCTCTCCGGTATACAACTGGATAATGTCGTCGATCTCCCTCGACATCTTCATCTTCAACAACGTGCGCAAAATCCTCTGCACCGGCACGTCCGGGTCATTGCGCACGATGCAGCCCAGGCTTTGCTCGTCGATCACGGCCACTTTGTGCAGGCGTCGGCCGACGGGCATGTTCTGGTTGAACCGGTCCAGGATCCATTCGTTGATGACCGCATACTTGAAGCGCCCGGCCACCAGCTTGTGCAGCACCTGCTCTTCGCTGCGGGCATCGTCGCGGGTGAGTTGGCCGCTGGCAAACAACGGGTCGAGGGTGGCATAGCGGTAATTGAGCACCGTGCCGATGGCCTGGGGCGCCAACTGGGTGAGGGACACCGCTTGCGCCGGGATATGGGTGCTCACCAGCACGTTGCGCTGCACCATCAGCGGCAGGCTCCAGGTGTAATCGCCGGAGAAATTGTCGACCCACGCCTGGGTGACATAGCAGCGCACATCAATCTCGCCGTGTTCCATGGCGGCTGCGATGCGTGCCCGGGCCAGCACATGGAACTGCGCCGGGTGGCCGACCTGGGTGGCCAGGCTCAACATCACGTCATACAAAATACCCTGGGTTGGCCGCCCGTTCTCCAGTTGCACCATGGGCATCGCCCAGCTGTCGGAAACCGAGAAACGCAACGGTGCAGGCGCCGCCAGGCAGACCGTGGTCATCATCCATAAAGCGCCCAGGACTACGCGCATACACTCTCCGGGTTCAGGCCTTTGAGGCGCCAGTCAGGAGAGCTTAGTCAGATTAGGCGAGCGTGCCGGATGCAATTTCCCCCTTGCTCCGCTAGCATTACCGGCTTCCGCTTCCCAGTTGCGACGGTTTTCGATGAGTTATCAGGTTCTTGCACGTAAATGGCGTCCGCGCTCGTTCCGCGAAATGGTCGGCCAGACCCATGTGCTCAAGGCTCTGATCAATGCCTTGGACAGCCAACGGCTGCACCACGCCTACCTGTTCACCGGTACTCGCGGGGTGGGCAAGACCACCATTGCGCGCATCATTGCCAAATGCCTGAACTGTGAGACCGGTATCACTTCGACGCCCTGCGGCACCTGCTCGGTGTGCCGGGAAATCGACGAAGGGCGTTTTGTCGACCTGATCGAGATCGACGCCGCGAGCCGCACCAAGGTCGAAGACACCCGCGAACTGCTCGACAATGTGCAGTACGCGCCGAGCCGCGGCCGCTTCAAGGTCTACCTGATCGACGAAGTGCACATGCTGTCCAGCCATTCCTTCAACGCGCTGTTGAAAACCCTGGAAGAGCCGCCGCCCTACGTCAAATTCATCCTGGCAACCACCGACCCGCAGAAACTTCCCGCAACGATTCTGTCGCGGTGCCTGCAGTTCTCCCTGAAAAACATGACCCCGGAGCGTGTGGTCGAGCATTTGACCCACGTGCTGGGCGTCGAGAACGTACCGTTCGAAGACGACGCGTTGTGGCTGCTCGGCCGCGCCGCCGATGGCTCGATGCGTGATGCCATGAGCCTCACCGACCAGGCCATCGCCTTTGGTGAAGGCAAGGTCATGGCCGCCGATGTGCGCGCCATGCTCGGCACCCTCGACCACGGCCAGGTGTTCGACGTGCTGCACGCCCTGATCGAAGGTGACGCCAAGGCGTTGCTCGAAGCCGTGCGCCACCTCTCGGAGCAAGGCCCGGACTGGAACGGCGTGCTCTCGGAAATCCTCAATGTGCTGCACCGCGTTGCCATCGCCCAGGCCTTGCCTGAAGGTGTCGACAACGGCCATGGCGACCGTGACCGCGTGTTGGGTCTGGCTCAGGCATTGCCGGCCGAAGATGTGCAGTTCTACTACCAGATGGGCCTGATCGGCCGTCGCGACCTGCCCCTGGCGCCGGACCCTCGTGGTGGCTTTGAGATGGTCTTGCTGCGGATGCTGGCCTTCCGGCCCGCCGATACGGCCGACGTGCCGAGACAGCCGCTAAAGCCAGTGGGGATCAGCCAGGCCACAGTTGATTCCGCCAAACCAGTGGCTGGCGCGGCGGTGGTTGCGCCAGTGGTTGCGGCCCCTGCGCCTGTTGCGCAGGCTCCTGAGCCTGAGCCCGTTGTGGTCGCGAAAGTGGTTGAGCCGGCACCGGTGGTTGAGCCCGAACCTGCGCCCGTGGTCGATCTGCCATGGAACGACCCGGTAGAGGCCGAAGCCGAGCCCGAGCAGCAGCCCGCCGTGGAGCCTGTACTGGAAACCACTGGCGAGCAGCCCGAGTTGACCCCGATGCCCGCGCCCACGCCGGACAGCGTGGTGCCGGATGCCCCGGAGTGGGTGTCCGCACCGGTGCCTGAGCCGACCGTCGCTCAGGTTGAAGCCGCAACCCCGGGCATCGACCTCGACGATGAGCCGCCGCTTGATGAAGACTACATCGAGCCGGACATGGATTCGGCCTACAGCTACCTGGATGACCTGGCCAGCGAACACACCGCCGAGCCGGCTCCTGAGCCCGAAGCGGAGCCGGCCGCCGCCCCGGCCACCGGCCTGGCGTTGCAATGGCTGGAACTGTTCCCGAAACTGCCGATCTCCGGCATGACCGGCAGCATCGCCGCCAACTGCACACTGATTTCCATTGATGGCGACCACTGGCTGTTGCACCTGGACCCGGCCCACAGCGCCCTGTTCAACGCAACCCAGCAGCGTCGTCTCAACGATGCGCTGAACCAGTACCATGGGCGCACGCTGACCATCGCCATCGAGTTGATCAAGCCCGAGCAGGAAACCCCGGCCCAGGCCGCGACCCGCCGGCGTATCAACCGCCAGCGCGAGGCTGAGGATTCGATCCACGCAGACCCGCTCATCCAGCAAATGATGCAACAGTTTGGGGCGGTCGTCCGTCACGATACTATTGAACCTGTCGAAGCCCCGGTGCCCCAAGCGTCATGACACCGGGCTACTAACTTGATCCACGTACTTTTGAGGTGATTCCCATGATGAAAGGTGGCATGGCCGGCCTGATGAAGCAGGCGCAGCAGATGCAGGAAAAGATGGCCAAGATGCAGGAAGAACTGGCCAACGCCGAAGTCACCGGTAAAGCCGGTGGCGATATGGTCAGTGTGGTGATGACCGGTCGTCACGACATCAAGCGCGTGAGCATCGACCCAAGCGTGCTGCCGGGCGTGGGTGAAGATGACCTGGAAATGCTCGAAGCGCTGTTCGCCGCGGCCGTCAACGACGCCGTGCGCAAGATCGAAGCCAACAGCCAGGAAAAAATGGGCGCCGCGACCGCCGGCATGCAACTGCCGCCGGGCATGAAGCTGCCGTTCTGATTATCCAGCGTTAGCTAGACTCCAATGCCAGGCCCAGTGCCTGGCATTTTTGTTTGTGCCTGTTCAATCGATCCCTTCAATCGAACCCTGGCACGGCACCCATGGTCTGCACCCTATACCGATCAATTCGATAAGGAGCCCTCTGATGCCTCAAGAACTGACCCTGAACCAACGCATCGTGCTGGTCTCGCGCCCCCAAGGCGCGCCCACCCCGGAGAATTTCCGCCTGGAACGCGTGAGCCTGCCGGAGCTGGCGGACGGCCAGGTCCTGCTCAAAACCCTCTACCTGTCCCTCGACCCCTACATGCGCGGGCGCATGAGCGACGCACCTTCCTATGCCGCACCTGTGGAGATCGACGAGGTGATGACCGGTGGTGCTGTCAGCCGTATCGAGCAGTCGCGTAATCCGAAATTCGAAGTGGGTGATCTGGTGGTCGGCGCTACCGGTTGGCAGAGCCACAGCATTTCCGACGGACGCAACCTGATCCCGGTGCCCAAGGGGTTGGCGAGCCCGTCCATGGCCCTGGGTGTGCTGGGCATGCCCGGCATGACCGCCTACATGGGCCTGATGGACATCGGCCAGCCCAAGGCCGGCGAAACCCTGGTGGTGGCAGCGGCGTCCGGTGCAGTCGGCTCGGTAGTCGGGCAAGTGGCCAAGCTCAAGGGCTTGCGTGTGGTCGGTATTGCGGGCGGCGCCGACAAGTGCCGCTACGTGGTGGACGAGCTGGGCTTCGATGCCTGTATCGACCACAAGAGCGCAGACTTCGCCGATCAACTGGCCCAGGCCTGCTTCAAGGGCGTGGACATCTATTTCGAGAACGTCGGGGGCAAGGTGTTCGACGCCGTGCTGCCCTTGCTCAACCCCAAGGCGCGCATTCCCCTGTGCGGCCTGATTGCCGGCTACAACGCCCATGAAGCCCCGAGTGGCCCTGATCGCCTGCCGGCGCTGCAACGCACCTTGCTGACCAAGCGGGTACGCATCCAGGGCTTTATCGTGTTCGACGACTACGGTGATCGCCAGCCCGAGTTCCTCAGTGCCATGGCGCCTTGGGTGCGTGATGGCAAGATCAAGTTCCGCGAGGACGTGGTCGATGGCCTGGAGCAGGCGCCCGAAGCCTTTATCGGTCTGCTTGAAGGGCGCAACTTCGGCAAGTTGGTGGTGCGGGTCGCGCAGGATTGAGGATTTGACGCTAATCCGGGGCGCGGGTATAAACCGCGTCTCGTTGTTTTGTCGGACCAATGCCCATGAGCTTCAGCCCCCTGATTCGCCAACTGATCGACGCCCTGCGCACGTTGCCGGGCGTCGGCCAGAAAACCGCCCAGCGCATGGCGCTGCAACTGCTGGAGCGTGATCGCAGCGGCGGCACCCGGTTGGCCCAGGCTCTGAGCCAGGCCATGACGGGCGTCGGCCACTGCCGCCAGTGCCGCACCCTCACCGAAGAAGACCTCTGCCCGCAGTGTGCCGACCCGCGCCGCGACGACACGTTGCTGTGTGTGGTGGAAGGTCCGATGGACGTCTATGCAGTGGAGCAGACCGGCTATCGCGGGCGCTACTTTGTGCTCAAGGGGCACCTGTCGCCGCTGGACGGCCTTGGCCCGGAAGCCATCGGCATTCCGCAACTGGTAGCGCGCATTGAAGAGCAGGGCACTTTTACCGAGGTGATCCTGGCCACCAACCCGACCGTGGAAGGCGAAGCCACCGCCCATTACATCGCTCAACTGCTGAGCAACAAAGGCCTGATCACTTCGCGTATCGCCCATGGCGTGCCGCTGGGGGGCGAGCTGGAATTGGTGGATGGTGGCACCCTGGCCCACTCCTTCGCCGGTCGCAAGCCGATCGCCCTCTGACGATCAGCGCAGGACTGAAAATGTGGAAGGGGGCGACAATTCGACTTGCCCCCGAAGGCGGTGGATCAGTTAACAAATTCTTTGACTGAAACACTGCAATCGGGGGCAAGCCCCCTCCCACCTCTGATCTGTGAATACATTCAACATGTGGGAGGGG
>NZ_JADDUM010000103.1 GCF_015163715.1 Pseudomonas cyclaminis | reverse complement strand
ATGGCGGTGGGTCAGTTAGACACAAGCTGACTGATACACCGCTATCGGGGGCAAGCCCCCTCCCACATTTGGATCTCCTTACATTCGGAAGGTAAGATGGCGGCCCTCAGCAGCCCCGCCAACAATAAGCCCTGCCCATGCCCTTCGAACTCAGCGTTGACCTCACCACCCTCGCCATTCTCGCCGTCGTGGCCTTTGTCGCCGGCTTTATCGACGCCATCGCCGGCGGCGGCGGCCTGCTCACCACGCCCGCCCTGCTCACCGCCGGCATGCCACCGCACCTGGTATTGGGCACCAACAAGCTCAGTTCCACCTTCGGCTCGGCCACCGCCAGCTTTACCTTCTACCGCCGCAAGCTGTTCCACCCGCGCCAGTGGGTGCACGCCATCGTCGGTACGCTGATCGGCGCGTTGACCGGTGCAGTGGTCGCCCATTACCTGCCCGCCGAAACCCTGAACAAGATGCTCCCGGTGATCGTCTTCGGCTGTGGCCTGTACCTGTTGTTTGGCGGTACGCCCAAGGCAGCGTTGGATAACGACGCGCCGATCAAGAAGAAGTGGCAGTCCACCCAAGGCTTTGGCCTGGGTTTCTACGATGGCGTGGCCGGCCCCGGTACCGGGGCGTTCTGGACCGTCAGCACCATGCTGCTGCACCCCATCGACCTGGTGAAGGCCAGCGGCGTGGCGCGCAGCATGAACTTCGTCAGCAACGCGGCGGCGCTGTCGGTGTTTATCTTCAACGGCTCGGTGGATTGGATCGTCGGCCTGGCGATGGGCGTCTCGGTGATGTGTGGCGCGTTCTTTGGCGCACGCAGCGCAATCAGCGGCGGCGCCAAATTCATTCGGCCAGTGTTTATCACCGTGGTCCTCGGCCTGACGGTGCGCCTAGCCTGGCAGCACTGGTTCAGCGTGGCCTAGGCGACGGGCCAGGTAGAGGTCGATCAGGTAGCGCGCAATCGAGCGTGACGCCGGCAACGGCGGCAGGTCGTGGATGTTGAACCACTGCGCGTCTTCGATCTCGTCGGCCTGGGGCACGATATCGCCACCGGCGTACTCGGCGTGAAAGCCCAGCATCATCGAATGGGGGAACGGCCAGCACTGGCTGCCCATGTACTGGATGTTCTTGACCTCCACCTGCACTTCTTCGCGCACCTCGCGGATCAGGCAGTCCTCGGCCGATTCGCCCGGCTCGGCAAACCCTGCCAGCGTGCTGTACACGCCCGTCACAAAACGCGGCGAACGGGCCAGCAGGATCTCGTCGCCACGGGTCACCAGCACGATCATGCTCGGCGAAATCCTAGGGTAACTGCGCAGATCGCACGCCTGGCAGAACATCGCACGCTCGCGTGGCACCTGGACCATGGCCTGGCCGCAACTGCCGCAAAACCGATGCTCCCGCGCCCAGGTACCGATCTGGGCGGCGTATCCGAGCACTTTGTAGAGCGTGTGATCACCTTGCAGCATGAAGCCGCGCAGGCCTTGCCAGCTGCAACCCGGCACGTCAGTGGCGGAGTCGAGTTCCAGCAAATACACCGGCTCGCCGTCGAGGTGGCCGATGCCGTGCTCGGCGAACAGCGCCAGGTCCTGGCGCTTGAGCCATTCCCGAGGGAACAGCGGGCCGTTGGGGTCGTGCAAAAAGCCGTCGCGGCTGCGGGCGACGGCCCAGCCGCCGGGGGTGTCGTTGTCCAGCAGCGTTGTGGTAATCCAGCCTTGGGTCATGTCAGTCAATCCACGAATTCGGGTTTCTGCTTACTCATATGGGCCGCGATGGCCACGCGCAGGTCGTTGGATTGCAACATAGCCGCGTTCCAGGTGGCAACGTATTCCAGACCATCATTGACGGTATGGTCACGCATGTAGCTGATCATGGCCTTGGTGCCGGTCACGGCGATCGGAGACTTGGCGGCGATCTGATGGGCGATGTCCAGGACACCGGCCAGCAGTTGCTCATGATCGGCGTAGACGCGATTGACCAGGCCAATGCTGCGTGCTTCCTCGGCGCCGAACTGGCGCCCGGTGTAGGCCAGTTCACGCAGCATGCCGTCGCCGATGATGCGTGGCAGGCGTTGCAGCGTACCGACGTCGGCGGCCATGCCGATGTCGATTTCCTTGATGGAGAACTGCGCATCTTCAGCGGCATAGCGCATGTCGCAGGCGCTGATCAGGTCGATGGCGCCGCCGATGCAGTAACCATGGATCGCCGCCAGTACCGGCTTGCGGCAGTTGTCGACCGCGTTGAACGAGGCTTGCAGCTCCAGGATCTTGCGGCGCAGCAGGCGTGCGTTGCGACCCACGTCCTTGCCGAACGCATTGGCCACCGAGGCCAGCATCATCAGGTCGATGCCCGACGAAAAATGCTTGCCGGCGCCGCTGAGCACCACGGCCCGCACGGCGTCGGTGTCCTCGATCCATTGGAAGATGTCGATGATCTCGGTCCAGAACACCGCGTTCATCGCGTTGATCTTTTCCGGGCGGTTGATCTGCACATGGGCAACGTTGCCAGTGACTTCGACGACGAACGCTTGGTATTCGGACATGGCAGTGATCCCTGGCTGGCGAGTGATAAGGCCCGAACTATAACAAGGGTGCACCACGGCGCATCGGCCAAAAGCGGGACTGGCAAAAAACCCTGCCAGGCGCCATCCTTGGCGCTTTAAGCCGCCCTACCCGCGGCGCTCGACGTTTTAAGGAAATGCCATGCACGCCCAACCCCTCGCCACCGCCGATTTGGACTTCATCGAAGAAACCCTGCTCAAGTACGGTGATGACCATTCGGTGCTGAACCTGGCGGAACTCGACGGCTACTTCACCGCCCTGGTGTCCAGCCCGACGCAGGTGGATGTCGCCGAGTGGTTCCCGGCCATCTGGGGTGGGCAGAACCCGCAATGGGACAGCATGGACGACGCCCAGCGCTTCCTGGAAGTGTGCGTGCGCCACAGCAATACCTTGGCCGCCCAACTGGCAACCGACGCCCAAGGTTTCAAGGCACGCTTCGATGACACCGACCATCAAGGCCACACCGTGACCCTCGCCGAAGAATGGTGCTTTGGCTATATCCGTGGCGCCGCCATCGGCAACTGGCCAGCACTGCCCGCCGCACAGGCCGCGCTGCTGGAGAAGATCTCCTGGTGCGCCGAACAGGACAACTTCGAATTGCCGGCCGACCTGGATGTGCAGGCCCACCAGCAACGCGTCAGCGAGATCGAACCGGCGGCGCGTGCCCTGCATGATTACTGGCTGAGCCAGCGCTAAACCTCGACAAGCACCGCACCTTTGGCCGATTATTCGGGGCCGCCCGTCGGCCACTCCGTCCCACCTTGCCTTGATCAGGAGCCTTGTACCTTGAGTTCGCAGAAAACCGTGACCGTTACACCGCCCAACTTTCCCCTGAACGGCAAGGTCGCACCGCCCGGCTCCAAATCCATTACCAACCGCGCCCTGCTGCTGGCCGCCCTGGCCAAGGGCACCAGCCGCCTCAGTGGCGCGCTGAAAAGCGACGACACCCGCCACATGTCGGTGGCCCTGCGCCAGATGGGCGTGACCATCGATGAGCCGGATGACACCACCTTTGTCGTCACCGGCTCCGGCAAGCTGCAATTGCCTGCGCAACCGCTGTTCCTCGGCAATGCCGGCACGGCGATGCGCTTTCTGACGGCCGCTGTCGCCACCGTCGAAGGCACCGTGGTGCTGGACGGCGACGACTATATGCAAAAGCGCCCCATCGGCCCGCTGCTGGCCACCCTCGGCCAGAACGGCATCCAGGTCGACAGCCCCACCGGTTGCCCACCGGTGACCGTGCACGGCGTGGGCAAGGTCCAGGCCAAGCGCTTTGAGATTGACGGCGGCCTGTCCAGCCAGTACGTGTCGGCCCTGTTGATGCTGGCCGCGTGCGGTGAGGCGCCGATTGAAGTGGCGCTGACCGGCAAGGACATCGGCGCCCGTGGCTATGTGGACCTGACCCTGGACTGCATGCGTGCCTTTGGCGCGCAGGTGGACGAGGTCAACGACACCACCTGGCGCGTGGCTCCTACCGGCTACACCGCCCATGACTATCTGATCGAACCGGATGCATCCGCCGCCACCTACCTATGGGCCGCTGAAGTGCTGACCGGGGGCCGTATCGACATCGGCGTGGCCGCGCAGGACTTCACCCAGCCCGACGCCAAGGCCCAGGCCGTGATCGCCCAGTTCCCGAACATGCAGGCCACCGTGGTGGGCTCGCAAATGCAGGACGCGATCCCAACGTTGGCGGTGCTGGCGGCGTTCAACAACACCCCGGTGCGTTTCACTGAGCTGGCCAACCTGCGGGTCAAGGAATGTGATCGCGTGCAGGCGCTGCATGACGGTCTCAACGAGATCCGTCCGGGCCTGGCGAGCATCGAAGGTGACGACTTGCTGGTCGCCGCTGATCCTGGGCTGGCCGGTACGTCCTGCACTGCGCTGATCGACACCCACGCCGACCACCGCATCGCCATGTGCTTTGCCCTGGCAGGCTTGAAAGTGTCGGGCATCCGCATTCAGGACCCGGATTGTGTCGCCAAGACCTATCCTGAGTACTGGAAGGCCTTGGGCAGTCTTGGGGTCGCGCTCAGCTACTGAGTCAGCGGCGCCGGAATGGGGAGGGAATGCACATGACAATTCGCCAACCCTGCCCACCCGGCGCCTGTGTCTGCGACCGCGAGCAACTGCTTGAGGCGCCCGGCGCCGACCTGCGCATCCTCAACCTCACGCGCCAGGAAGAAAAACGCCTGCTCGACCGCCTCGAAGACCTCAAGAGCCTGCAAGACCTGGAGCGCCTGCAACAGCTGATGTACCAGCAATTGGGCATCCGCGTGCACATCGCGCCAGGGCACACCGAGGTCAAGAGCATGCGCGGGATCCAGATCGTGATCGACGAACTGCCAGGCATGTGCCGCAAGACCCGGCAATCGATCCCGGCGGCGATTCGCCGAGGCTTGGAGAAACGCCCGGAAATCGCCTACCGCCTGCTGGACGCCCACGACCTGTTTCGCGAGGGGTGAATCAACCGGCGACGGTCTCGGTTTCGAACAACCCCTGCCCCACGGCCTTCGCCGTTTTCAGATGCGCTTCGGCCGCGCCGCCCTCCGAATCCAGCAACAGCTTGGACGTCAGCACCTTCGCCCCGCAGTAATCAAAGATGCCGTAGTCGATCTGCGTGCGCATCGCCTTGGCATAGCCGTGGCGGTCAAACGCGCTGTCGTCGGCTGCGCCGAGGGCCAGCAGGTGCACTTGTAAGTGACGCAGTTTTTTCACCACTGGGGTATCCGGGCCGTAGTCGATTGCCCAGCCATTGACGAACACGCGGTCGATCCAGCCCTTGAGCAGCCCCGGCAGCGACCACCAGTAGATGGGGAACGCGAGCACCAGGGCGTCGGCGCGGTCGAGGCGCGCCTGTTCGGCAAGCACATCGGCCGGTGGCGTGGCGCGGGTGCGGTGGACAAGGTGGTCGGCGGCGCTGTAGCGCGGGTCGAAACCTTCGGCGGCGAGGTCGGCGATTTCGTAGGTGTGGCCAGCGGCGATGAGGCCTGCGGCGACTTGCATGGCGATACTGTGGGTGAGGGATTGTGGGTCGTGATGAGCTACAACGATCAGTGCGTGCATGACATGGACTCCTTTTCGGTTTAGGCTGGGCTTATTTACTTTTGGTAAGTTAATTCGAGTAAGTTACTTTTGGTATATAAGCATGTCAAGCACTGAATCCCCTGCGCCACGTCGTCGTTTGTCCCGTGAAGATCGTCTGAGTCAATTGTTGGAGGTGGCCTGGCAACTGGTGCGCGAAGAAGGCACCGACGCCCTGACCCTGGGCCGCCTGGCGGAACTGGCGGGGGTGACCAAGCCGGTGGTCTACGACCATTTCGTCACCCGGGCGGGGTTGCTGGCCGCGCTGTATGAAGACTTCGACGGACGCCAGAACCAGGTGTTTGCCCAAGCCATCGAAGCCAGCAGTGCGAGCCTGGAAGACCGCGCGTGGGTCATCGCCGCGTCGTATGTGGACTGCGTGTTATTGCAGGGTCGGGAAATTCCGGGCGTCACCGCCGCCCTGAGCGGCTCACCGGAGCTGGAAACCCTCAAGCGCAAGTACGAGGCGATCTTTCTCGACAAATGCCGCGACGCCCTGGCGCCCTTCGCCCCCAGCGGCACGGTGTCCCAAGCCGGCCTGCGGGCCATGCTGGGCGCGGCGGAAGCCTTGTCCCATGCAGCCGCCGATGGCGAAATCAGCCGTGAAGAAGCCCAGCACGAATTGCTGGCGACCATTCTGGCAATGGTCAACCGCACGGCTGTTGTGTGACCTGAGCCAGGGCCAACGAAGCCTCGCTGACGCCCGGCCCAGGCTATTTGACCAAGCGCTTCTCTTTAGAGGGGCGATAGCCGAAATACGAGCTGTAGCACTTGCTGAAATGACTCGGCGACACAAAGCCACACGCCACCAGCACCTCCACCTGTGACAACTCGGTGTGCTGCAACAACCGCCGCGCTTCGGTCACACGCAATTCCATGTAGTAGCGCTGTGGCGTGGTGCCCAGTTGCTCCTTGAACAGTCGCTCCAACTGTCGACGAGAGCGGCCGGCATAGACCGCCAGTTGGTCCAGCTCCAAGGGTTCTTCAAGGTTGGCGTCCATCAGCTTCACCACTTCCCGCAACGGCGCGCTGACGCTGACGTTTTCGGTGGGTTTGATACGCCGGTAGCGGGACTCCTCGAAGGCCAGGATGTCTTCGATACCCTCGACCAACGCCTTGTCGTGCAGGTTCTTGATCCAGTCCAGCGCCATATGGAAGGCGCCTGAAGGGCTGGAGGCAGTCAGCCGGTCGCGGTCGATCACATAGGGTTCGCTGGTGACGTGGGTGGCTTTGGACACTTCCGCCAGCGCCGGGCGATGTTCCGGGTGGATAGCGCAGCGGTAGCCCTGCAGCAGTCCGGCGCGGCCGAGGAACCAAGCGCCGTTCCACAGCCCCGCGAGGTGGACGCCGTGCTCGGCAGCGTTGCGCAGCAGTTGGATGAACTCCTCGCTGGCCTTGAGTTCGGTGCGAAATCCACCGCAGATCACCAACAACTCCAAATCATGCAGCGCAGCAGTATTCAGGCACGCATCGGGGCGGATGACCAGGCCCAGGTCGCTGGTCACTTCACCGTCGCCCCAGCCAAACGTACGTGACGCGAACAGATCGGGGCGTAGCAGGTTGGCGGTGACGAGGGTGTCGAGGGTCTGGGTGAATGCAGGCAGGGAGAAATGTTCGAGCAACAGGAAGCCGACGCGGGTGACCGACGCCGGCTGTGAGGTTTCATTGAGGTAGCGCAGGTTCTTGCCTTTCATGCCACCGCTGAATTGACGTCTTTCCATCGAGGGTTGGCCCACTCTTATTGTTGATGCAGTGGGCGCCATCTTAGGGGGAAATGCGGTGGCTGTCTCAGGCGCTGATCCTGAAAAAAGCACAGGACCCCGAAGCCCGTGGCAGAACAGTGCAGAGCGCATCTGATACGGTTTTTTCTTTGTTATCTGCGCCTGTATTGAAATGCCCTCAAGGCGGACAATAGCCCCAATCCTTATTCCCTTCCCTTCGGAGGCCTTATGACCAAGATGGCGATTTTCCTGTTCGGTTTTTTAGTGCTGACCATCGGCATCGGCCTGCTGGCGACCATCTCGCCGGTCTAGCACTTAACTGGCAAACAACATCGGGTACAGCGACAGCACCAGCAACCCGGCCATGGACCAGTTGAACAGTCTCAGCCAGCGCGGCTCACGCAGCACATTGCGCAGGCCGCTGCCACACCCGACCCAGACGCACACGCTGGGCAGGTTTACCACGGCAAACACCAGCGCAATCACCAGCACATTGACGACATAGCCCTCGGCCGGCGTGTAGGTGGTAATGGCTCCCAGCGCCATGATCCACGCCTTGGGATTGACCCACTGAAACGCAGCGGCGCCGAGGAACGTCATGGGCTTGCCGCGTTCGTCATTGCTATCGGACATGCCGCCCGACGTCGCGATCTTCCACGCCAGGTACAACAGGTACGTTGCGCCCACATAGCGCAACACGGTGTAGGCCCAAGGGAACACCTTGAACACTTCGCCCAGCCCCAGGCCGACAGAAATCACCAGCAGCATGAAACCGATACTGATCCCGAGCGCATGGGGCATCGAGCGGCGAAACCCGAAATTGACCCCCGAGGCCAGCAGCATGGTGTTATTGGGACCTGGGGTAATCGAAGACACGAACGCGAACAGCACAAAGGCTGAGAGCAGGCTGGTGGAGATGAACATAAGGCAGCATCCAAGCAGGGGTGGTATGCCAGGGACAGTAGTGGGTTCTGGCCTCCCCTGCCCCATACAGCCAGGCGCGGATTGAGGCGTACACTTTTCACAAAGCTTTCACAGACGACGGGCTAGAGTGAACTCAGCTCCTAATGAACATCCCTTTTAGCCCGCACTCCCCATCGCGGGCTTTTCTTTGTCCGGGATTTATCCCAGGCAAAAAAAGAGGCAGGTCATTGTTCATGACCTGCCTCTCGTTGACTGATGGTTAACGCTGGCCGCCGCCACCAGGACCGCCGCCCTGACCATGCCCCCCACCGCCATGCCCGCCGCCCCCACCACCGCCCGGCGGCATAAACATCCAGCAGCCCGACAAGGTCGACAACAGCGCGACAACCACAGCTGCCTTGGTTAGGTAATTCAACTTCATGACAACACTCTCTGTTTTACAAGGTTGGGTGTACGTAAAGTAAGACCGCTGCAAATGAAGTCCGTCACGGCTTTCGTGTAACGTCTTGGTAGGGTTTGTGTTGTAGTGGATACGTGTATGGGCAGTGGGTTTGAGTTAACCGGGGCGATTCCGATGATCAACATTCGTGCAGCAACAAAAGCCGATCTCGACAGCCTGGAAGCCTTGGGCCGCGAGACCTATCAAGAGCATTTCTCGACCTTGTGGTCCCCTGCTGGCATGAGGGACTTCCTCAAGCAGGATTTCGCACGCGATTCGCTCAGCCGATCACTTGACCTGACCGACCGTCATTCATGGCTGATCGTCTCAGATGAACGGGGCACTTCTATTGGGTTTTCCAAGGTCAACTGGTCGACACCAGCACCCATCACCGGTGAGTTGGGCGCAGAATTGCAAAAAATCTATTTCCTGAAATCCGCTGCCGGACGTGGCTACGGCAAGCAACTTTTGCAGTTCATCTGCGATCAGGCAGCACAGCGTGGAGAACCCTTGCTATGGCTGGATGTGCTCAAGAGCAATTCAAATGCCCGACGGTTCTACGAAACATTTGGGTTCCTGCAAATCGGTGAAATTCCATTCAACACGGATCTGGCAGAGGTCGGGATGGTTGTGATGGGCCTTAAGCTGAATCAGCATCAAACGGAGAGGTAGATGGAAGAGTTGATCCAGGGCCTCGACGGGCCCAGAACCGCCCAGCAGGAATTGTTCTACGACCTTGAAGATGCAGCGGCTGTTATTGGGTGGTCAGTGATGGAGTTGACCGCTCTCGCGGCGAATGGCAATACGCCGAGCGACGCAGCCGGGCTGATGAAGATTTGTGCGCTGCTGGCCAATCAACAAGAAAAACTAGCGGTGTATGCGGGTGAAGTTAAGGGGCTGCGCATCAACAGGGCAGAGCCGAACGGCAACTGATTCAGCGTGTCGGGTCAAACGGCTCCAACTTTTCACCAGCCCATAAAAAAGGTTCTTCACAGATTACCGGGAAAGACGCTCTTGATCTTCATGAAAAAGAACTCGCTATCCCGGTAACCGTACGCCATCCGCTTGATCACCTTTATTCGATTGTTTATTCCTTCCAGTTGGCCCGTATGCATCGGCCAGCGAACCCGGCTCACGATGCCCCGCCAGTAACTCTTTAGCCGTTTGGCGAACTGAATCAGAGCAGGTATTTCGCTTTCATGTGCGTGGCGCAACCATTGTTTCCAGGCTGATCGCCAGTCCCAGGCAGCACTCGGGGTCCAGAGCGTTTTGAGTTCAGCCTTCATCAAATAGACCGTCATCAGCGATTGGTTGGCCGCCAACAGGTCCTGTAAATGGACCTATTGCTCCGGCGTTTTCAGGTTCCGCGGATTGCGCAGTAACAGCCATCGCGTTTGCTTGATAACCTTGCGAACCGGCCTGTCATGACGTAGCCGATTGGCTTCGTCAACGCGAACCCGATCGATCACTTCTCGGCCATATTTGGCCACGACATGGAAAAGGTCATAGACCACTCGGGCTTTTGGGCAGTACTAGCTAACCTCCAGGTCAAAAGCGGTGTTCATGTCCATCGCGACCGCTTCGATTCGGGCGCAACCCTCTGCCCCCAGCTCTTCGAAGAATGGCCTGACCGCCGCACGGCTGCGGCCTTCACCAATCCACAGCACTCCAGCACCACGCTGGCGTAACGATGTCCTTTGAACAACGCAAACTCATCCATCACCAAACGTCGCGGTTGCAGAAATCGGGGTCGGAATCGGGGTCAGACCACCATTGTTTAAGTCAGTAAAAAGCTTGCGCTCATTGTTTCTTTCGCTATTCCTAGCGCCTCAAGCTTCCTCAATTTTCCGGTGAATCTCGATTAGGTCCGGAAGAAATCTCAGACAATGCCCTGTAAAAAACTCTCGGGATTTATTGATCCGATATTTATCAAACAAACAGTGCAAAGCCTGCTCTAGTTTTGAATAGTTTGTGGTTTCAAGCTGGCTTAAAATCGTGAAACGAAAAGGCACTCCCGTCGTATAGAGCTGGGTGATTCGCTTGTCGACCGACCCGGTTGTTATCCCGATCTTGACGATCTCGACTTGCTCGGCGGTATAAAGGCCGGTGGAGAGCACGTACAACGTCCCGATATCCGCCTCTAGCTTGGCAAGATCCTCCCCCTCGATGAAATCATCAGCCTTTATGTCTACTGAAGCGGCGTCAGCTAAAAGAGTCATTAGGTGAGGCTTACGACTTTTATCTGCCGCAATGTCTGAGGCGCCTCTACAGGCCAGGTAGATCCTGGCAAGAACCGCATGATCCACATCCTTGTAGTTACCAGCAGCAACGTTTTTTAAATGACTTGGAGTGCCGACGTACTGAGGATACCCAGACTTCACAACCTCTCGGATTTGTTGGGGGGTCAATCCATCAGGTTGCCGCCGAAGAATCTCCCGCACTACATCGGTGAAGCTGAGTTCGCTCTGCATGTTCAACCCTGAAAAATGCTGCCTTCTGTTAATGGTACCAGCGAAGGAAATTGGAAGGGAATTGGGGTCACCGCCATTTTTTAAAATGTGGTCTGCCCCCAATTTTCCACAATTTTCCCACCGATTTGAACGCCGGATTCTTGATGGTGAAACAGGGGAAAACGTCGAAGAAGCTGCGCCTACGCCTGGAAGACGAAGGCGTAGTGTCAGGTCTCAGCGCCTTTATCAATGACCTTCAGGAGCGCCGCAACATCAACGGCATCAAAACTTCAACGCTCATCACCAATACATCTGGCTTGCGGATGAGCCAGCAGATGCTTCGCAACCGCTGGGATGAAGCCAGGGAGAATGCCGCGAACAAAGCCGGTGCAGATGGCGACTCCGCTCTGGCGGCACTGATCCGCCAATTCCAGTTCAAGGACATCCGCCCGAAAGCTGCCAGTGAGATCGAGCTGGGACACGCTAGTCGCTTGCTTGGTCACTCCACTGAGGAGATGACGAAGAAAGTCTGCCGTCGAGTTGGTGAAATTGTTAAACCCACGAAATAACTCAAAACCCAAAAAACTTTGTCAAAGCGGAAGTCAGCACCCCGGCACCAACCTGCGCGGGAATTTCCCATGCAGGAGTGCCGGCTTTGGATATCATATTTCCGAGCCACGCACGTACACCGGGGCCAAAGTTCCTTTCAGTAAGTTCGCCGCTGGAGCTGTCGCCTTTGATGGCAACTTGCAAATCTGCAACATCCGCATCCGCTACGTTGTATTTCTTCAACTCACGAATTAAAGAATCTACATTTTTCGCACCAACCTGCGTACTGTTATGCGACGCTTGATTCCCCTCACCGATGGCTAGACTGATGTTCGCACCATCTCCAAAAACCGCACCCTTAAACATTTCACTAAGCCCCTCTACTTTCGAGATAGTCTTCATATCATCTCCACCTTCTTCCCCAGGGAGCACGTGTTCAAGGTTTAACAAAAAGTCCAACAACCGTGACCTTGCCTCATTTAAAATCTGGCCAAAACACCCGGCAGGAGGCCTCCCCCAAGCGCTTGAGATCCCGAAAGACTTTTCTATTCCTTGCCTCAAATATGGGTACAGGCGATGATCAATATTAACTATTAGGTCATCAGGCTTCCTTGAAAACTCTTCTATCACCGCGATACTTTGCGTGTGCCGGACGACTAAAAACTTTTCCATCATCTCTTCAGACATACCGCCAACTGGCAACTTGTAATTAGTATAACGTTTAACTCCATTCTCAACGTTTCCATAAGGCGTTAAATTGGAGACGCGATATCCAGGAAGATTGCCATCATCTCCGTAACCTTGTATTTCATCCTTCACCCACTTCGCGAAATCTTTATTATTCAGTTTGTGAGCAATAACTTGAGCTTTAAAAAAACATTAGCCAGTGGCTGATTAGCGTCACTAAGAATTTCGATTGCTTCATCGACTAGCTTCATGAGTTCCTCAAACTATAATTATTGCAGCGCCGCAGCCTGGGTCCATCGCAGCACTTTCTAAGGCCATCATGCGAGCCATCACGCACTCAAATCAAGACCTGAATCGTCCACCATCAAAGCTTCGCCCACCTTGCATCTGATTGCGCGGTTGCGTACGAATTTGCAACATAGAAGCGTCTAGTTACGGAACGAATCGCAAAAGTTGCGGAACGCTTGCTAAATCGCAGGCAATAAAAAACCCCGTAGACCATTGATCTACGGGGCTTTAAGAGTGGAGGCCGAGGTCGGAATCGAACCGGCGTAGGTGGATTTGCAATCCACTGCATAACCATTTTGCTACTCGGCCTCAAACGATCAATGCCCTGGTTGCTGACATTCACCGCATAAAAACTTGAGTGGGCTATAAAGCCATGCCTCTACTCTAACTCATTGAATACATTGAAGTTTTTAATGCTTCGTTGCGTTCGATGGGCGCCATTATGTACTCATTTGCCAATGGCTGCAACCCCTTGATTTCAAAAATATTTCGCATTGGCATCAAGGGGTTGCGTGCCTGCCCTACTCCTTGATGCGCTGCGTCTGGTACTGCGGGTCGGCCTTGATCTGGGCGTCGGTGAACGGCAGTGGGCGCAGTTTTTTCTCGGAGAAGGCTTGGGTCTGGTCCTTGGCGTATTTCGATGCGGGGTTGCTGGACAGGGAGAACGTCAGTACGCCTTGGGCACGGGGGCCCTGGTCGTCGAAGGTGACGATTTGCAGGTAGCTGCTGCCGCTGACCACTTCGCGCTTGCCATCGGCACGGGGCACGGTTTGCATGGCGTTGTAGATCCCCAGTTCCTGGGGGCCGCCGTGGATCGGGGTTTGGCCGGAGACTTGGACATCACCCCATTTGCTAGCGACCGTGAGGCCGAGCTTGGCGACGTCGGCGGTGGAGGCCAGCATGGCTTCACGCAACGCCTTGGCGACGGGCGCACGGTCGATGGCCAGGCCACGCGGTGTAGTCAGGGGTTGGGACGGGTCGAACGCCACGCGCCAGGCGTCAGGGATTTGCTCCAGCTGTTCCACCAGGTTGATGAAGTGCACCAGCCCCAGGCCGCTGTCGAGGTTGGCGTGCCGGTCCCAGTCGTTGAGGCTGGTGCACAGTGGTTTGAGCGCAGCCGCGTCGGTGCCCAGGTGTTTGGCGCAGAACGCCAGCAAATCCGGCATGACTTGGCCGGCCAGGTACACCTCGTTGTCCATCACCATGTTTTGCAGGTCGGCAACGCTGATCGGTTGTTTTTCCAGGGAGTTAAGGCGTTGCAGGGCAAATCGGGCGCGCGGGCCCAGGCCGATATGGTCCTGGCTGATCACGGGTGAAAAGCCCGTCAGCGGCGCCTTGGGGTTGACCATCCAGGCCGAATCGTTGGAGTGCTGCACGTAGTCGCTGCGCTCCAGTTGCGGCAGTTGATCGGCCGGGAAGATACCGGCCTGGGCTGCGTGGGGGTCGACGTCCCAGGCGCAGGCGCTGTGGGCGCCGTCGAGCATGATCATTTGCAGGCCGGCACGCGGGTCGCTGCATTGGGCGAGCTTGGCCGCGCTGACGTTGGGCACCACCGACAAGTTCATGTACAGACTCTGGCCCTGGTCATCGGCAGCCAGGGTGTTCACCCACGGAATACCTTGCAGGGTGTGCACTGACGTTTGCAGCGCTTTAAGGCTGCCGGCGCGGTTCATCGCGTACCACTGTTGCAGGACGCGGTCGTTGCCGAGGTTGGCGTCGCGCAGGCTGAAGGCGTAGTGGCTGTCCCAGTCCAGTTTGCCGGGCCATTGCACGACGGGGCCGAACTGCGAGCTGTACACCGGATGAACCACGGGTTTGACGCTGCCGTCCGCCTGCTTGACCTGCACCGTCACCGAGGTTTTTTCCAGGGGGATGGATTTGCCATCGAGCATATAGCGCGTCGGGTCCTTCGGATCCAGCGTGAGGCGGTACAAGGTGAAGTGCTTGGACGTGTCGACCGTATGGGTCCACGCCACATGCTGGTTAAAGCCAATATTGACCACCGGCAGGCCCGGCAACGCGGCGCCCATCACATCCAGTTGGCCTGGAATGGTCAGGTGCATCTCATAGAAGCGCATGCCACCGACCCACGGAAAATGCGGGTTGGCCAGCAACATGCCGCGCCCATTGAACGAACGATCACGGCCCACCGCCACGGCGTTACTGCCACGATCCAGGGTGAAACGCTGCTGGTTGGCGGACGCCAGTTCAAACGCCTTGGCAGTAGGCTGCACGCTGGCCGTGGTTTGCGGCGGCGCTGCGCCCACCAGCGCTTCAGCGAATTGGCCGACACCGCCCTCCACCAGCAGCCTGCGGGTCAACTTCACCAGATCTTCAGCCACCAGCGGCCTTACCCACGCAGCCTGACACTGGGCAGGGGCGCCCTGCTCTTTCAGATAGCGGTTATAGCCGGCGACGTACCCTTCAATACGGTCTTTTATCTCAGGGGTCTGGGCTTTCCAGAAGGCCGCCACCGTCTCCGGGGTATTCAGCCAGGTGAAGAACACATCACTGGCCAGATTGTTGCGTTCTTCCAGGGTCGACTGATCGGGGCCGAAAAACTTTGCCCGCTCGCCATTCACCGTGACCACCTCATTGGCCAGCAGGCACAGGTTGTCCTGGGCATAGGCGTAACCGATGCCGAACCCCAGGCCACGCTCATCGCTGGCCAGGATATGCGGCACCCCATAACTGGTACGGCGGATATCCGCCGACGCCTGCGTCACCTGCTCGCGCGCCGATGCGGCCAGGCTCAACCCCAGCAACAACCCTGCGACACCTACCCTGGACAACCCGTTGGAAATAATCACGCAGACTCCACAGTCAAATTGAACACCCTCACCGGGGGCAGTTACCCTACCGTAAGAACGCATAAAACCGGGAGAAATTTAGCCGCGAGGCAGCTTTATCTGAAGGACGTGGGTTGTGACAAACCCGACACTGACGAAATTTCTACATCCAACACTTCATGATTTTGCTCGCTCGTTCGTCTTATTAGATAAGAGCGCCATCATTTTCCTGATCAGGCTCTGATAAGGAGTTTTTGCATGTACAACCCGCAAGTGCCCACGGACGGACATTCATCGGTTGCCGACGTCAGTTTTGGCGGCGGCACGCAAGCGTTCGGCAAAGCGCCCGAACAGCAAGGCAACCAGCGTATTCGCCATTTGCTCAAGTGTTTCGGTTTGCGCACCAGCCTGATTCGGCTGAAGGTCATCGACGCCCTGCTCACCGCTGCCGACAACCAGCGCACCCTTGGGGTACGCGGCGTGCACAGCCATTTGCTGGAGCTGGGCATCCCGTTGTCGTTTCTCAGCGTGCGCGAAGTGCTCAAGCGCCTGTGCAGCGAGGGCGTGATCACCCTCAATACCGATAAGAGCTACAGCCTCCATGAAGAGGCTGCCAAGGTGCTCGAAGGGCGGGCCTGAAGTCAGCGCTTCACGCCCCGGCCTTGATGTTTAGAGCTTGACCTTGCGGCGCATGATGCCGTTGATCACCACCACGATCACCGCGACGGCAATGGCGATGGTCTGGAACGTTTTCTCACTGATGACCCCGGTGTTCTGCAAGTAGGACAGACCAAACATCGTCCCCAGTACAGCCAGGGCAATCAGAAGCGAATATTTCAAACGTTGCTTTTGCGTCATGACGGGTTCCTGAACCTTAAGAATGTAGCCGGACCGAAGTCGGCAGCGCCTCATATTACAGACGATGAATCGCTTTGGCTCGTACGACGTCTCCCGAGTGGCCGCGTTGCAGCCCGGTGCCGGGTTGAGCGCACAGCTCAACCAGCCAATCCACAAACACGCGCACCCGCTGCGACAACTGGCGATGCGGCGGGTACAGCGCGGTCAACGCCATGGGCGGCACCGGCAACTGCGGCAGCACTTCCACCAGGGAGCCCTCGGCCAGCCGCTGCTTGGCGTGATAGTACGGCGCCTGGATCAGCCCATACCCCGCTTCGCAGGCGCAGAAATAACCGTCGGCACTGTTGACCGCAACCACCTTGGACAGGTTGACCGGACGCAACTGCGCGCCCAGTAGAAACTCCAACCCAAACCGTTTGCCGCTCGCGCTGGAGACGTACTCGACCATCTGATGCTGCTCCAGGTCTTCCAAGGTTTCGGGCACGCCCCTGCGTTCAAGGTACGCAGGGCTGGCCAGGGTGACTTGATCCATCATCGCCAGCGGTCGCGCCACCAGGGATTCGTCCAGCGCCAGACCGCCACGCAGCACACAGTCCACGCCTTCGCGAATCAGGTCCACCGGGCGGTCGTTCAGGCCAATTTCCAAGTCGATCTGCGGATACCGGGCGGTAAACGTCGGCAAGGCCGGGATGACAAGGTAGCGGCCGATACCCGCCGGCATATCGATGCTCAAGGTGCCGCGCGGGTTTTGGCGTTGGGTGGAGAACACCGCTTCGGTTTCCTCCAGGTCCGTCAGCAACTGCACGCACCGCCGGTAATACGCCGCGCCGTCCAGGGTCGGGCTGACCTGGCGTGTGGTGCGCTGCAACAATTGCACCCCCAGGTGCGCCTCCAGTTGCTTGATCAGCACGGTCACCGAGGCGCGAGGCAGTTGCAGGCTGTCGGCGGCCTTGGCGAAGCCGCCCAGCTCGACGATCCGGGTGAACACGCGCATGGCGTTGAAACGGTCCAAAGGGCACGTCCTGTGTGGATTATTTAGATATTACGAACAGTGATAGTGGTTTTAGCCTGTTTATCCCGATTTTGTCGAGAGTAACAATGGACCCCTTCATCAACAGGAGCTGAACCCATGCACACTCGTCAACTCGGCAAAAACGGCCCACGCGTCTCCGCCATCGGCCTCGGCTGCATGGGCATGACTGACTTTTACACACCCGACAGCGACACCACCGAAGCCACCGCCACCCTGCACCGCGCCCTAGAGCTGGGGGTCAATTTCCTCGACACCGCCGACATGTACGGCCCTCACAGCAACGAGCAACTGATCGGCAAGGCCATCGCCGGCAAGCGCGACCAGGTGTTCCTGGCCAGCAAATTCGGGATCGTCCGCGATCCGGCGAACCCTGCCCTGCGCGGCGTCAACGGCCGCCCCGAATACATTCGCGATGCCATCAACGGCACCTTGCAACGCCTCGGCGTAGACACCCTGGACCTGTACTACCAGCACCGCATCGACCCGCAGGTGGCCATCGAAGAAACCGTCGGCGCCATGGCGGATCTGGTCAAAGAGGGCAAGGTGCGTTATCTGGGCCTGAGCGAAGCATCAGCCGCCACGCTGGAACGGGCGCACAAGGTTCACCCCATCAGCGCGCTGCAAAGTGAATACTCGCTGTGGAGCCGCGATCAGGAGTACAACGGCTGCCTCGCCGCCTGCCAACGCCTGGGCATTGCGTTTGTGCCCTACAGCCCGCTGGGGCGTGGTTTTCTCACCGGCGCGCTGAAACGCCCTGAAGACTTCGCTGCCGATGACTATCGCCGCACCAATCCGCGCTTCCAGGGCGAGAACTTCGCCAAGAACCTGGAGCTGGTCAAGCAGGTCCAGGCGCTCGCGGCTGACAAAGGCGTGACCACGGGGCAACTGGCACTGGCCTGGGTGTTGGCGCAGGGCGAGTACATCGTGCCGATCCCCGGCACCAAGCAGCGCAAATACCTGGAAGAGAATGTGGCGGCAGTATCAATCGCCCTCACCGCGCTGGAGTTGGCGGCGCTGGAGACGATCTTTCCGGCCGATGCAACTGCCGGCCTGCGCTACCCCGCCGAGGTCATGGCGATGCTGGATATCTGACGATGGGGGCGCCGTCCGGCGGCGCCTTCATTTTCTTGCACGAGCGTACCTAAAGCTGCGCATTGTCAGGCCGATAGCCCTACGAAGCTCTAAAAAAGCCGCGTCGATAATAAACGCTTCGTAAGGACGGCCCCATGCCCCCACTGCGCTCTATCCAAGCCCGCTATACCCTGTTTCTGGTGTTGTTCGTCCTGGTGTTGTTCGTGTTGACCGTCGTGGGCATCGGCCAGTTGGTCGCGCCCAAGCTGCGACAGACCGAAGAACAGGTGGTGCTCAACCGCATCAGTGAGGTGGCCGAACAGATCCAGGGCGAACTGAACAAGGTTCAGGCCCAGCAACGCACTATCACCCAAACCATTCCGCTGCTCGACAGCGACGCCATCGACAAGGTCCTGCCGGGCCTGGTCGACCAATATGGCGAGCTGAAAGTATTCGGCGGCGGCATCTGGCCGCTGCCCAACCAGCGCACGCCGGGGCGCAACAAACACAGCACGTTCTGGCACCGCGATGCGTCGGGCAAGCTGGCGGTGAACACCTTCTGGAACAGCGACCCCGCGCCCAACTATTACGACCAGAGCTGGTACAAGGGCGGCCTCGCTTCGCCACGCGGGCAATGCGCCTGGGCGGCAGCCTACAAGGACGACGCCAGCCAGGAGCCGCGCACCAACTGCGCCATGGCGATCCAGCGTGACGGCGCCGCCTATGGCGTGGCCACCATCGACGTGACCCTGGGCTTCTTCAATGACCTGGTCGCCAGCAAGGAAAAAGACATCGGCGGGCAAATGCTGATCGTCGAAGGCGACGGCAAGATCATCAGCAACAGTTCGCGCCTGAGCAGCCCGGTAGTGTTGAAGAACATCAGCGAACTGACCGCCACCTCGGCATTTGCCACCCAGGTCAGCAAAGCCCTGGCTCATCGCGACCAGGCGCTGCAACGCAGCGAGTTCGACAACGGCGGCGTCGCCAGCACTTTCTATATGCGCCCCATCGAAGGCACGCCGTGGTTCCTCGCCACTGCCCTGCCCACTTCGCTGATCACCGCCCAGCGCGATGACGTGCTTGGCAGCCTGGCGCTGGTGCAGATCCCGATGGTGCTGTTGCTGGTGTTGCTGGCCGCGTATGCGATCCGCCAACTGGTGCAGCGCATGAAGACCCTGAAAGCCAACATCGACGCACTCTCCGCCGGCGATGCCGACCTCACGCGGCGTATGACTATCCGCGCCGAAGACGAGTTGGGCGCCATCGGTCATTCGGTGAACCGGTTTATCGTCTACCTGCAAAACATGATCGGCGAGGTGACCCAGGCCACCGGCGCCATGTCCTCAGGGCTTGAGCAACTGCAACGGACCTCGGCCCACACCAACCAGATCCTGGTGCGTCACGCCTCGGAAACCGACCAGACCGTCACTGCGATCACCGAGATGAGTTCCACCGCCGACAACGTGGCGCAAAACGCTGCGGAGACGGCCTCGTTCACCCAGCGTGCGAATGAACATGCCGACCGCTCCCGCGTGGTGGTTGGCGAAGCGTCGACCAGCGTCAGCGCTTTGATCGGCGAAGTTGCCAGCGCCACCCACACCGTGGAAAACATGCGCCAGGACGCCGCACGCATCACCGAAACCCTCGGCGTGATCGGCGCCATTGCCGGCCAGACCAACCTGTTGGCCCTCAACGCCGCGATTGAAGCGGCGCGGGCCGGCGAGCAAGGCCGCGGCTTTGCCGTGGTAGCCGACGAAGTACGCGCCCTGGCCGCGCGCACCCAGGCCAGCACCTCGCAGATCAACGAAATGCTGGCCCGCCTGACGGCCGGTGTGAGTTCGTCGGTCGCGGCCATGGAAAACACCCAGGCCAGTTGCCAATCGGCGGCGGATGCCACGGCGCGGGTAAACACCGGGCTGGATGAAATGGCCGGTTCCGTCAGCCATATCAACAACCTCAGCACCCAGATCGCCACGGCCGCCGAGCAGCAAAGCGCGGTGACCGAAGAGATCAACCGCAGCATGGTGCAGATCCGACACATGGTCGAAGAGCTGGTGCAAAGCGGCCACGCCACTGAAACCAATACCCAGAGCCTGCTGGACGCCAATGGCCGGGTGATCGCCTTGATGAGCCGCTTTAAAGTGCGTTGAACAATTCTCTGAATGCTCCCGTGCAAAGCGCGGGAGTCGGACTATTCTGACAGCTCCAAGTGTTAGCCCCCGCCACACAGGAGGTGTGCCATGCGCGCTGTCGAGCAGTCGGTCCGCTTGGAACGGATCAGTCAGGAACGCTTTATCCAGGCCCCCATTGATGCCGTCTACGACTATGTGACCCAGCCGGATCGCTGGCACGAATGGCACCCCACCTCCCTGCGCGCCGACACCGGCACCACCGGTTCACTCCCCGCCGGCGCACGCTTTACCGAAATGATCGACTTGCTGGGTGTACGCGTCCCCATGAGCTACCGCGTGCAGATCGCCCAGCGTCCAAGCGAGTTCAAGGCCGTGTTCACGTCCCTGGCCGTCGATGGCTCCATCCACTACTTCCTCCAGCCGTTTCGCGACGGCACGCTGTTCAAGCGCGTCCTGACCTATGAGACCGAATTGCAATTGGCCAGCCTGCATGAGCGCATGATCGAGCTTTCGGCCAAGGCGCTGGACCGGCTCAAGCTGCGGCTGGAAAACGCCGACTCTGTATAACTTTGAAACATTACAACGACGTCCCCGCGAGAAAAGCGCGGAGAATGCCCGGCTTACTGCCTGGTATCGGACGAAAACCTGATGAAAACCTCATTGCGATTGGCCCTGCTTTCAGCCCTGTTCACCACGACCCTGGCCCAGGCCGCTGACTTGATCCCCATCGACGTGCACCGTGACGCCAACTGCGGTTGCTGCAAAAAGTGGATCAGCCATCTGCAAAGCAACGGCTTCAAGGTCAACGACCATGTCGAAGCCGACATGAGCGCCGTCAAGCAACGGTTGGGCGTGGCGCCGCGCCTGGGCTCCTGCCACACCGCCGTGATCGACGGCAAATTTGTCGAGGGCCATGTGCCCGCCGAGCAAGTGCTGGCCTTGCGCAAGCGCGACGACCTGCTGGGCATCGCCGCACCGGGCATGCCGATGGGATCGCCCGGCATGGAAGTGGACGGACGCAGCGAGGCCTATCAGGTCATCGGCCTGACCCGGGACGGCAAGGATGTGGTGGTGGCTGACTACCCGGCGCACTGATCGGTGCTGATGGGTTACTTCGGGCTGTTCGTCGCCGCCTTTGGTGCGGCGACCCTGCTGCCATTGCAATCGGAAGCGGTGCTGGTGGGCCTGTTGGTCAGCGGGCATTACAGCCTGGGGTGGCTGCTGGGCATCGCCACCCTGGGCAATGTGCTCGGTTCGCTGGTCAACTGGTGGTTGGGGCGCTGGGTCGAACACTTCAAAGGGCGACGCTGGTTTCCGGTCAGTGATCGGCAACTGGAAAAAGCCCGCACCCATTACCAGCGCTGGGGGCACTGGACGCTGTTGCTCAGTTGGGTGCCGATCATCGGCGACCCGCTGACGCTGGTGGCCGGGGTGATGCGTGAGCCGCTGTGGCGGTTTGTGCTGCTGGTGACACTCGCCAAAGGCCTGCGCTATGGGGTGCTGGCCGCCGCGACCTTGCACTGGGTGTTAATCCCCACTTAATCCCTCGCTAAGAGCATCCGGGCAACCTTTGTGGAGCCCCGCCCATGCCTCTATTCCGTGCTTTTTGCATCGCCGGCCTGCTGACGGCCAGCACCGCCCCCGCGCTCGCGGCCACCTACGGCCCCGAGCTGCAAGGCTTCCAGTACCCCTATCCGCTGGAGCATTTCCAATTCCAATCCCAAGGCGAATCCCTGCAAATGGGCTACATGGACGTGCCGGCAAAAGGCACCGCCAATGGTCGCGCCGTGGTGTTGATGCATGGCAAAAACTTCTGCGGTGCCACCTGGGAAAGTTCGATCAAGGCCTTGAGCGACGCCGGCTACCGCGTGATCGCCCCGGACCAGATCGGCTTTTGCAGCTCCAGCAAACCCGAGCACTACCAGTACAGCTTCCAGCAATTGGCGCTCAACACCCATCAACTGCTGGAAAAACTCGGCATTCAAAAAGCCACCCTCCTCGGCCACTCCACCGGCGGCATGCTCGCCACCCGTTACGCGCTGATGTACCCCGAACAGACCGAGCAACTGGCGCTGGTCAACCCCATCGGCCTGGAAGACTGGAAAGCCCTCGGCGTGCCCGCGCTCAGCGTCGACCAGTGGTACGCCCGTGAACTTAACGTCAGCGCCGAGGGGGTTCGCAAGTATCAGCTCAACACTTATTACGTCGGCCGCTGGAAGCCGGAGTACGAGCGCTGGGTGGACATGTACGCCGGTCTGAGCAACGGCCCGGGACATACGCGGGTCGCATGGAACTCGGCGTTGATTTACGACATGATCTTCACCCAGTATGCGGCAATGCCGGTTCGACCATATCCGCCAAACGCATATCAGGTAATTCATCACAAATCAACTAAAAGTGAAGATTTTACTTGACAGATAATCATTCTCATGAGAGAATAAGCAAATGAGAGAACAAAAGTTTTATCACTGTTTCTCTTCCCAAATCGCCCTCTTTGATCGCGTAGTCTCCAGTGTCGCAATCATACTCATGGTGATCGTTTACGCGATTGGACGATGCAACTACCCACCGCTTTAAAGCTAGGGTCAAAACTGCCCACCATCTTTCCAAGTCGCCTGCATTCGCCAGCGATATACACCGCCAGAAATTAGAACAGAGTCCACAATCCTCATTGCTGGCTCACTTGTTCCCCAAACTTTCCCTTCGCAATGTCTGTCTCAAGATAGGCATGGTGTGGTCTCCGCCCAGTAGACTGCGAAACACTGGCAACTACTTCTTATCAAACTAAATTCCGACGACACATTGGCGTCGTAATGTCATGTCTCCTATATATGACCTTTAGAGGTGGCTTCGGCCACTTCTTTTTTCCCTGTTTACGAATTCTCACAAGAGGCCAATTAATGAAAGTACTAGAAAAAGCAACTTCCCTCCTACAAAGGTGCGCTACTTGCGGCAAACCGATTATTACCAGCTACATGTTGATGAAACCACGTTATTGTTCTCATGCTCACTACATGCGAGCGTGGCGATTGAAGCAGAAAGCGAAGAAAGCAGAACAAGTAGCAGCGTAACACCCCCGCTAGACACTCCGCCATTACAACACAGAACCCTAACACACCTACCAAAGGAATCTAAGAACATGAAAAAGTATGATTTGAGTACGACCCGTAAAGTCGTAGCCTCTGAAAAAACCGACTACATCAAAGCCGCGATTGAGTTTGCCCGCAACTCACCCGCCCCAGTATATGAAGGTAGTCGCCAGCCAACCCGCTCTGTCCTCTTTACAGTGCTGACGCCATACGAAGGCATGACCAAGTACGCCAAACTGGCTAGCGAGGGCTGGGAACTCGACATTAACTTCAAGTACCAAATGGCTAAACTCAGTGACCGCTCGCCCCTCCAGTTTGCCGCGCTAGCACCCCACGACTACTTTGACGAACATCTAATGCCAATCATCGCCATGAGTGCAGAATCAGCGTACGAACGCGAAGTGGCCGAGCATAATAAACTAGTTGCCCGTGGCAAGGCTGACGCCCAACACCGCGAAGTGATCAAGGCTCGTATCATCGCTGAGAGAGAAGCGGAGTTGAACGCCGAAGTTGATCGACAAATTAGAGGTAACAAGCAGCGTCCAAACTATGAAGCCCTGATGAACAGTGGCTTTACTGACGCTTAATCACATCGCAGACGAACAAGAGGCTAAGTGCCTCTTTTCGCTTTTTAGGAGATTCGTATGGTAAACGAAGAGGTAGCCCGCCTAACAGGTAAACTGATTTTCAACGTGCAGGGACTTCAAACCCTTGCCAACTTCCAGAAGAAACTACAGTCAGCCCAGACTAAAGTTAACGGACTCGCAATGGCAGTTAGCAAACTGCATACCGCACTGGCAAGGACTTTGAAAATCAAAGTAGACGCAAGTCAGGTGGACAAGTCTAAGGCCAAGCTTGAAAGTGCAATCAAGCGGCAGGCTCAAGCCGAAGCAGCCCTGAGTAATCAGTGCCGCAAAACGTTCGCCGCTGAGATCACCCAATCTAAGCTGAGGTATGCCGGGACCAAGGCTCAGGCCCAGCTCAACACAGCAGCCCTCGCCAGCCAAAAGCAAGGCGCCATCTTGGCAGCCAAGGCAGCAGCAAGCGCTACCGCAGGCGGAGCCGCCACCAAGAGCCAACTGGCAAGCCAGAACGCTATCACGGCCTCCGTGGCCCGCCAGACCCGATTGCAAGCTATCCAACAGAAGCTAGCCGCCAACACCCAGAGAGCGGCAAACGCGCACCTCGCCAGCCAAGGTAAGTTGCAAAGGATTCAGCAGCAGATTAACCACGGCCAGCAGCAAGCTCACCTTCGCGCCCAACGTGCCGCCACCCAACAAGCGGCAGCTCAGCAGACAGCCGCCAACAAGTCCCAGAACTCCCAACAGAGTGCAGGACGTTACCAGATGGCCCAGCAGCGCCACGCTGCATGGCAAGCTCGACAGAACGCCCCACGCCCAACACCGGGCGGCGGAATTGGTGGTAGTGGTATCGGTGGTGTTCTCGCCCTGGGCGGGATGATCGGCGGAATCGGGATTGCAGTGTCCGCCCTGAATGGCCTGATTGGTAAACTCGGGGAGCGCGTCGAAGAGCGGAAAGAAAACGTTAAGGGTGCAGAAGCCTTTAACTCAAACTTCACCGCTATCAGTCGTGATCCAGCCCAGCAAAAAATGTGGCGAGACGAGTACATCAAGGCCGCTAATGATAGTGGCACCAATATCGACAATGACAGTGCTAAAGATTTTCGTAACTTCGTGATGGCCCAACTTGCCTACGGCAAGAAGCCCGACGGAATTATGAAAGACTACAAACTTCGTCAACAGGTATTCGCTATCAGTGGTGCAAGCAAGGACGATGCGAAGGAGTTGAACAAGCAACTTGGTCAGATGGCAAGCGACGGCACAGGCAATAAGCAAGACTACGATATTATCAACGACCGCATGCCGATGATGGCCCCATATCTGGCCCGTGCTTACGGAGAGGAAAAGGGAATCAAAGACCCACTCAAAGCGCGTCAAGCTCTTAACAAAGGCTTGAAGGGCGGTGATGGCGTCAAATACAGTTGGTATGAACGCGCCTTCCAACTGATGGCCGAGGAAAACCAAGGGATGCTTGAGGACCGTAAGAAGACAGTAACTTACACTCAAGCTCAAGCAGATAACCAGAAGTACCTAAACGACAACTCGGTCAACACTGACGCAAACCTCAGCGAAGTGATGAAGGACAACGTTAAGGCTTGGCAAGATGTTAATACGGACCTTGAGTCTACCCGTGTGGCACTCAAAGGTTTTGACGAAGGTCTGACCAATGCCCAGACAAGTCTACTTAGGTTTATGTTCGGACGTAACATGGATGGTAGTAAGAAGTCTGACGCTCAACAAATGGCTGACCGTATGACTACGGCAGACATGCCGGCTCCTGTAAACCTGTTCGACACTCCTGAGTATCAGAAAATTGATCCAATCGGTAATCGAAGCAAAGGCTTCTACGACAATTTCCTAGACAAAATCTTTGGAGTTACAGAGCGTAACGCCCAAGCTCGTAAAGACCGTGACATGTCTCTTGGCGATCAGTACAAACTTCCTCAGATCGACGTCTCTGGCTTGATGCCTAAAGCTGGTTTGGATAAAGGTTTGAATTCTGACACAAGCAGCCCTTTAAGCCGTATCGCTGACTTGTCTAACCAGTTCAAAGTCATGCAAGACGTGATGACCACAAACGGGAGTGCAGCCGCAGTAATGCAAGGCGCCACTAACGTCCAGCAAACTGTCTCCCCAAGCTACAACTTCGATGTAACTATTGCGGGGAGTGCTACCGAGAAAGATGGCCAGCAGTTCATGGACTACGTTAAAACAGAAGTTGGACGCATGGAGAGCAAGTTACCGGGTATCGCCGAGGACTCTATCAGAGGCATGCTTGGTAACGCCCGCTCTCAACAAGCCGAACGCTAACAGCCAAAAACGAAAGAGGCTTATAGGACTGCAATCCCATACGCCTCTCCCTTACAACTAACAGCTCCAAGGAACCCCCTCCTAAATGTCAAGCTTCACCTTCCACTACACACCTCTTCAAGTTTTGAGAGACGTTATCGTCTATTGCGTTCTAGCCATCTGCCTAATTATGACAATTGGTGCAGCTGATCGAGAGAAGTATAACGCTCACCAAACAGCAATTGAGTTGAGACGCGCCCAAGACTATACAGATAGCCAAGTGCTGCAATCACGCATGGCAATGCTCGACATTGTTACAGGACTTAGCACCAGCACCAAGCTTTTAACACAGATCACATGCCTAAGTTCTGGCGCTCAATGTTCTGATACTACACCAGAAAAGCCAGCCCTACTTAAATACACACCACCCAACACAACTACGGAGAACCCGCCCAATGCTCAGTAACAAAAGAGTTGATTACGCCGCAGAACGCTACAGCTTTGAAATGAAACTTCTCAACACTTCCTACTCCAGTTTCTTAGCCTTGTGTAAAGACTTGAAAGAATCGGGAAGTGCCAAGGGCGATAGACTTTATGCAGCCCTCACCACCCAGTACAGCTTACTTAAAGATTCTGGCTCCCTTGCCAAACTCGAAACAGTGACACGCTTCACAATCCAAGTACGTGAAGCAGCATACGCAATCAGCGAACTACTTAGAAAAGGAACCAAATGATGATCAACCAAGTTATCAGCCCAAACGCCTACACCATGTCCGACCCAGTTACAGGCGAAACATACCTGACCCAAGCCACTGCCACATTACTAGCCTTGGCTGGCGATATTGAACACTTGCCAACATACCGCGCGCTCGCCCTTGATGCAGAGCAGTGGCACTTAGTAGACGCCACGGACGTGCTGGAGACTCTTTACTACGACGCCCTAGAGCAAGTGCCAACCGGCGACCACAGCGCCCTAGAAGCAGCTATGGACGCTCTGACACACCAAGTCGGTATTGTCCTGCACCACCTCGCACAGTGACGCCCATCCACACATTCAGCACGGAGAAAGAACTATGAAGTACGCCCAGATCACCCAAGCCTACGACCGATATGAGGCCGCCTACCACTACCTAGAAGCTACCTTCGGTATTCACGTACCGTATATGTACCCAGACTTAGTTGGCTACACCGTGCAATGTGCGGAAGGCAGCGTGCCAGAACACCTATTCAAGCGTGACGCCAAAGTCATGTACTACATGCACTAATCAGCTGGAGATTCCACAATGAGCAAGACATACGACCCTATCGCAATCGAGGCACTACGCGAAACCTTGGGAATAACTGACCTTTACGCCGGGGAGGTTATCTTCCAGATTCTCCAAGCTGGCGAAGCCGTGACAGTTGAGTCTGTCAAGAAGGCCAAGGCCAATGTGAGTGTGCAGAAGAATATAAAACCCGAAACACCCCTAGAAGCCACTAGCCGAATTTTGCGACAGAAGTATGGAAGTTGACAAAACAGCAAACCCGCCTTAGATGGTTCTTGCTTTAATTAAAAACTCTCAGCAATCGCAATTCGCAAGAGTAAATAATACAGCTACTTTTAGTCTATCTAACTCAAGGGGGTAGACATGTGAGAATTCCGTGAGACAATATTTATACAAGCAGGAAATAAACTTTTTGTGTTGACGCAATGTTAGCACCGCTCCTGTCAATACCCCCCGGAACACCCCCAAGCAAAAACACCCTCACACCATTAAATGGAGAATTTCCTATGTCCGTTCTTAACAAGCGCCCACGTGGCGGAGCATCCAAGACATGCACATGCCGTCATTGCGGCCAAGACTTCCTAGTTCACAGGTTGAAACCCTTCTGTTCCAGCGCCTGCAAATTCGCCTACGCGACCAGTAACACCCAAGTACACACCCCTTCCGCAATCCCAAGAGGAGCAAACACCGATGACCACCAGAACCACCACGCCAACTGTTAAGAAGAACACCCGCAAAGCGAACACCTGCAAGGCCACCAACTGCCGCAAGCAGGCCACAGTGAAATACTGCTCCACAGCGTGTAGAGTCGCTACCCACCGCAAGGCCGATAAAAAGAAGTCACCTAGAGTAGTCAAGACAGCGATTGATTATATGGATGGCAGCTTCTGGACCAAGCTTTGCAACCACCTTGGCCGTGCCGGTACAGTGCAGGCATCACCTTACAATGCAGGTGAGTACCTAGCCCTGAGCAAGTTGGACAAGCAATGCGCAGCATTCAACGGTGACGCTGGCCGTGTTTACGAACTCAGCCACATCCTCCCGGCCTCCAAGGGAGGGTTCTTCAACCTCGCCAATCTGGTCATCGCTCCAACCTCCATGAACCGTGCCCACGGCAGCACACACTTCGGATTCGGTGAAGGCGCAGACATGACAGAGGCCGACCCGCGCTTTCTGATCACCCCCACCACGCCACACGAGACAATCAAGCAATTGCTGATCGAACTCCACGGCGAAGCGTTCATGCTAAAAGAAGCCAAGGCCGTCAAGCCAGTGAAGTCCACCCGCAAAGCCGACCTGACTCAAGTGCTGATGATGTTCAACCCGTGCAATGACACACACGCCGATCTACTCAAGAGCGTTGAATTCATCAACGGTCTAACTGGTCGCCAGATGAAACAAGCGCTTGAGATCATCAAGGGCGAGAGCACAATGCCAATCTACTTCGCCCCAGCAGCGCCCCTGGCTGACGTGCTTGCCTCCGAGCTTGGCCGCATGACCAAGTATCGCCCAGAGTTCGCAACCATCGCTGACAGCCTCACAGCAGCTTTGGCGACCCAGAAGCACGCGCCTCAATCATTGTTCACCAGCGAGCACGGGAAGACATTGTTCAACCTGCTCCACGGCAAAACTCTGGTGCAATCGACCATCGAAAAGCTGATCCTCGAAAACACGCTGGTATTCCGCGTTCGTTACGGTACAGGCTTCGACTTCCACACCATCGAAGAACACCAAGGGTTCTGGATGCAGGACCACGCCGGCAGAGTGATGCTCACATCGAAGTGGGAAGTTGCTCAGGCCGCAACCTGCCAAGAGTCACCATTCTGACGCGCAACACGCCCCACAGGTAGGAGTACGAGTGTTACGCTTACTCTGCCCTCCAAGCCACGCCCCATAAGGCTTTCAGCCATTTTCCAGTGCAGATTTTGTGCACAGCACAATGGGTGCCCCCTCGTCCTGCGGACAAACGGCACTTGACAAACCTAAAAATACCGTAGAAAAGCCTTGACAAAAAGACTTTATGCTATAAGCTGACGCTTGTCGTCGGCTTAGGCTCCGAAGGCATTGCCCCTGCGGAGCAACGGTATACGCACCACCGCCGCCAGTCCTGACACCCAGCCTTTACACACGACCGTCACTACAAAACGAAAGCCTCTGATCTTGACTTTGCTTGAAGTGAGCGCCAGCGAATGCCCTTCCCTGTCGTCTACGACAGAGAGTTATACATCCAAGTATTTATATGTAATTAGTTTTTTATGATTTTTTGTTATAACGTGATGACACCCCCCGGAGAAGATTCTCCCAATCGGTACGATTGAAGGGTAATCAACCAAAGAGCGTTAGCTCTTAGCAGTAATACACTTCAAAACGTCCTTTTACAGCACATATTAACCTCAAAAAACACCCTCGAAACCACCACCATATGCCTTTTAGTAACTTTTTATAAAGATTTTATAAGCGCTTGGTTATAAGAGTTTCTTTCACCATACGAATGGTGGTTTTACGTCTGCCGCAGGGCAATCCCTTGAAAGCCCCGTCCTGTATGGCCTACAGCCATGAGTGAGGATTCATAAAAGGGCGATTTGTCCAGTTGAGCCAGTTTCGGGTTTCCCTGGCGTGCTAAGCCGGACGCTTTCTCTCTCTCCAATAATAGTTTTGAAAATCCGAGAAACGGAGCGTTAGCCCCGACGAACGGCCAAGCTCAGCCCGTGAAAACTCGTTTCTTCGACCTTGCTAACCCGCCTCCCTGAACTAGCCTCGATTCAGTCGCTGGTGTGGCGACGCACTACCAAGGAGCTGATATGCCGACGAGATACCGTGATGCGGTCACTGGTGAATACGTGACTAAGGAAGAAGCCGAGAAGAGGCCAAGGGAGACGGTAAAGGAAAAAGACAAGCCGCCACCCAAGAAGCCCTCGGGCGGCAAGAAGAAAAAGTAGCTCAAGCGCGGGAGGGCCCTGCCTTCCCATCCCATCTAATTAACAGAATGGTATTGTGTAAATAAGCCAAGCCACAGAAACACTGGACGTACCCGCTATCGCCATGATCTAATTAACACATCGTGCAAATCTGATACGGAGTGTTAACTAGGATGAACATCGTAGAAGCGGTCAAGACAGAAGGCGAAGCAGAAACCATCTCCCGCAAGCTGACCAAGAATGCGAGAGGCAACACCCTGTATGCAGACATCTGGCGTTTTGGCGTGAACACCGCTCTCCGTATCAGCGACTTGCTCAGCCTGACCTTTGAAGACGTTCAAGGTGACAAGCTGGTAATCAAGGAAGGCAAGACCGGCAAGATTCGCTCAATCGACTTGAACAGTTCTGCCAAAGCAATCGTATCGCGCAGGAAGGTGGCTCACACCTCGCATACGTTCCTGTTCGAAGTAGACAGCAATCGTGCAAAGGGCAAGGCCGTAAGTCGTGTGGCCGTGGCTAACGCCTTCAAGGCCGTTGGTGATGAGATGAGCCTTCAACTGGGCACCCACTCAATGCGTAAGACTCGCGGCTGGCTGATGTACAACGGCGGCGTTTCAATTGAAAAGATTTGCAAGGTGCTGAACCACTCAAGCCCTGCCGTCACAATGGCGTACATCGGCATCACCCAAGCCGAAGTGGACGCGACCTACCATGAATTCGTGTTCTAACGGCCTGCTGAGTGCATGAGCCTGGAAGGTTTGCCAGCCCCTGTAGCCAGCCTACAGGTGAGCACGCCATGAGGTAGGAGCCCAAGTGTAACGCACGTATCCGCCCCAACCCCACGTATTACGTGGCCTCCAGCCACATTACAATGCAGATTTCTTGCAAGATTCCAACCCTCCAGCCGTTGGCTACCACGTATCACCCAGCCCATGCGACAGCATGACAGGCCACGTCTCTGTGTGCGGAGCCACACGTCTCGCTCCCTTCCAAGGTTGATCCTTTCAAGCGTGCCCACCCTCAAGGGTACGTGCCAACCCAGTGTTACCCGGCAACATCACCCAACACCACAACACTCTCCCCAGCCGCATCCCACGCAGTTGATAACCACTCTCGTTATTTTGAGATTAGTCAGCTTTTCCTTTGGCATGCTCGCGAGTCATTGAGTACCCCTCGCTTGAAACCGGCTTTGCCGGGGGAGCTTGCGACCATCATGGCTTTTCCAAACCAGAAATCAAGTGAGCATCAAAGTTGCTCGACCCTCGCGGCGCGGGATTTGGGTTATGCCTGAGAAATGCTCCATAAAACTAGCCCCCGCAATGAAAGCAGGCTGATACTTTTAGCAGAGTTGTTTGTAGAAAAAGGCAGCTAGGGCACCAGCGGCCAATACGTAAGGTGCTACAAGATCAAGCGTTTCCCTATGTGCCACCCAAGCATTTAACCTATACTTTAGTTCGATCCAAAGAAGAAGCATAAAGTCTCTGCGCTTCCAATTTTCGTTATAGTTGTTAAGGTCGATAAGCCTTGAGACGTGCTGCGGCCCGTCCTCCCCATGCACCTCCACAGAAGGGTACACAATAACACGCTTGAACAATCCCGTTCTTCTATACACTACGCTTATTAAGCCCGGCTCATCGCCACCATAAACATCCACAGCCTTTTCTAGCAGCCCCCCAACTTCCTCTGAATACTCTGAGTAGTAATACACAGCCCTATCGCTCATCAATTTACTAGACCACTGCTCAACAAGTTTGTCTCGGTAGGTTTCGGAATATGCGTAGTAACGCAAAATGCTGTAGAAAATGCCTGCGATCAGAAGCCATTTCAGGTTTTCATGATCGGTAAACTCGATTTTGAAGATTAGGCTGTTAGCCTCTTTTATGTCGGCACCGCTTACTACAATTGCAATGAGCAAGATAGAGAGCAAGAACAAGTTTCGTCTTTTGTTCTTGAATCCATCATCAGCATCCATTGCTTTCCTAAAGTCTTCTGCGCTCATCGTTGCTAATCGTCCAGTAGTAATTATAGGCATGTTGCCTGCATTTTTTGACAGCTCTCAGGTCGCAGAGCTTAACCCAGCCGCTACTCTTTCCTTTATACGCTTAAACTTACTCCAGACACTGAGTTAGAAAGTCCGCCTATGCACGCCAATATCCTACCCCCGCCAGCCCGTAACGGTTTTGAACGTAATATATTTCGTTAGTTGGTCCTCTAAAGTATGGAGGTCTTTATCAAAGTCCGAACGAGCGTTAACGCTACTTTCGTGCATTATGCGCCTGGCGTCATCGCACACGTTGGGTGTAGCACCAGAGGCTGCATCCTCATACGCCTGAATCTTACTCCCATGGCCCATGATTCTCATCAGAGTATCGTAAACTCCATCATCCTTATCAAACAAGAACTTTGCCTCCCGGCAGCCTTTAACGAAGTCTCTGGATTTTTCTTTCATGTCTTCATCCGTTTTTCCGTAGGACGCAAAGTAGTATTCGACAGTTACTAAGAAGATGTTGAATCGCTTGTTGTACAAGTCTAACTTAACCTTAGCACTTGCGATTTTCATCTGTGTGTAGCCGACAACGAAGGTAGCGATACTCACCATCGCAGCTGCAATACTGAGGTAGAACGTCACATTGGTGTAGATGGGGATACTGACTACGGTACTAACTACGTCTGTTGCCATCTCGTCAACCCTCAGCCAAATTCAATAATAGGCGTATTTTCAAACTCAACCCTCATTGCTTCGACAATACTGGAGTTGGGCATGTCCAAGTGGTGTCTCCAAATTCGCTTTAAACACCTTACCTTGCAACACAGACATAACATCAACTTTCACGCTGTTCCTCTTACGTGGTGTTTGCCTCTCTACAGGGAGTTTCAATAACACACCTTCATGAGTTACCATCTTGTGCACATCCTCTGCCCGCCCCCACCCCTGGTAAGTGAAAATCCCAACGGGGGTGTGTATCGTCCTGTCCAAGTTGCAAACAATTCTGTAGCCGACAGATTGCAGCAAGGCGTTAGCCTTCATTGGGTCTTTCATTATCTCCGCACTGTTGAGGATTTTCTCTTTGACTGTCGCCTGCTCATGGCTCAGTGCTTTCTTCTCACCTTCCAAAGAGAGTTTTTCAGCTTTGAGCGCTCGCAAGGCCAAGATCAACTCTTCAACGTCATCAACCTCAGCGACAGCCCTAGCAACCTTGGCAATCTTGACGCTCAACTCAGATAACAGCCCGTCGATCACAACCTCTCTTTTCATGCTCTCCGTCAGCACTTGCCCCTGCAATGCCTTTGAGATGTGGTCCCAGCAAGACAGTTGGAACGCGACACCGATCACAGCTTCCGGGATTCCCTTACTGTTAGGGCACGCTGTAGAGCCTCTACGGGCACGGCTGGAGCATTCCATGACGGGCGGTGGCGGGTTGGCCTTGTTCTTGTAGCTTTTCGTGTTGAAATTCTTTCCACACTCACCACAGACGACAAGCCCTGTGTACTTGTGTTTTGTTGGTGCTGCGCGCTCTACGTAACCCTCAGACAAACGCTTTTGCACCCTGTAGAACAGATCAGGTTCAACAACTTGGGGGTACACATTTGGTATGCCTTGCCATTCTCCTATGGCCGTTTTGTTCTTCATCCACCGCTTGACGGTGCTAGGTGCCATCTTGATAAAACAGTCATGCTTATCACCACCAGCCTCTAGGATGCGTTCGTAGATTCGACGTTCTCCCAACCCTGCCGCGTAGTCCTCAAAAGCCTGCTTGATGAATGGTGCAATTTCCCTCAGCAACTCACCCTCTGAGGTAAGCCAGACAGGCGTGTACCTCTTGGGAATCACCCCGTTGGCCGCTAACACATTCCTGCTCTTATAGCTGGCCTTCATCCTGTCACTAAGGGACTGTGAATAGTTGAAGGCGGCTTGCACCTTTCCAACAAGGATGTAGTAGTTACCGCCCCGCAGAGATTCCTGTGTGTACATTAAATTGTCATCGAGAGTGACCAAGGCCACACCACTATTCAGAATCTTAATAAGGATTTCCGACATGATGCCTGGTTCCATCCGCCCTGCTCGGTCAATCGCTTCAACCAAAACAGCATCGCCCGGCTTAATGGCGCCTTGCTCGATAGCCTCTAGGAGCTTGCCAAACCCGTTCTTGAGGTGCTGCCCACTACGCCCACTGATACCCAAGTCACGGAACGTCAGCGTTCTGTTGAGCGTGTAGGATGGGTTACGCTCGGCCCAAGCATCAAGCATCGCCTCTTGCCTCTCAAGGCTTGAGCCTTTAGCTTGCTTGCCTGTACTAAACCTGATGTAGCTATAGGCCGTGGCCATTACGTGGTGCCTGCAAATGCTGAGGTGTAGAGACATTATGAGTTCTTCCCCATAGTGCCGCAAGCTTCACCCAGCCGGTGTACTACGAGTTCAAGAACCTGCAGATGCCCACCCTGTTGCTGATCGGCACGGCTGACAACACCGCCATCGGCAAGGATGTCGCGCCGCCAGCCGTCAAGGCCACGCTGGGCAACTACGCGTTGCTGGGCAAAAACGTGGCCAAGCTGATTCCCCACGCAACGCTGGTGGAGTTTCCCGGCCTGGGCCACGCGCCGCAGATGGAAGAACCGGCGAAGTTTCACCAGGCGCTGTT
>NZ_JADDUM010000102.1 GCF_015163715.1 Pseudomonas cyclaminis | reverse complement strand
AGGCCAGGGCCGCAGCACCGGTCACCGCTTCAATACGACGTACGCCCGACGCCACACCGCCTTCGCTGATGATTTTCAGCAGGCCGATGTCGCCAGTGCGGTTGGCGTGGATACCGCCACACAGTTCCACCGAGAAGTCGCCACCCATGCTCAGTACACGCACGTTGTCGCCGTACTTCTCGCCGAACAGCGCCATGGCGCCTTTGGCCTTGGCGGTCTCGATGTCGGTTTCCTCGGTTTCAACCGGGGTGTTCTTGCGCACTTGTGCGTTGACGATGTCTTCCAGGGCCTTGATCTGCTCTGGCTTGATCGCTTCGAAGTGGCTGAAGTCGAAACGCAGGCGCTGGCTATCGACCAACGAACCCTTCTGCTGGACGTGCTCGCCCAGCACCTGGCGCAATGCAGCATGCAACAGGTGAGTGGCCGAGTGGTTCAAGGCAGTTGCATGCCGTACGTCGGCATCGACTTGGGTATCCACCGGCGCACCGACAGTCAGGTTGCCCAGCACCAACACGCCGTGGTGCAGGAACGCACCGCCGGTCTTGGTCGTGTCACGCACGTCGAAACGACCCGACGTCGAGCTCAGGAACCCACAGTCACCAATCTGGCCGCCCGACTCGGCGTAAAACGGCGTCTGGTCCAGGACCACAACCGCCTCGTCGCCTTCATTCAGAACGTCGACCGACTTGCCATCTTTATAGAGGGCGACGATCTTGGCCGAGCCAACGGTCGCCTTGTAGCCGGTGAATTCGGTCGGCACATCAACCTTGACCAGGGTGTTGTAGTCCAGGCCAAAGGAGCTGGCGGAACGAGCACGTACGCGCTGGGCTTCCATCTCACGTTCAAAGCCGGCTTCATCGATAGTCAGCTCGCGCTCACGGCGATGTCGGCAGTCAGGTCCATCGGGAAGCCATAGGTGTCGTAGAGCTTGAACACCACATCGCCCGGTACCACGGTGCCTTTGAGCTCAGCCAGGTCCTGCTCCAGGATTTTCAGGCCATGTTCCAGGGTCTTGGAGAACTGCTCCTCTTCGGCCTTGAGCACGCGCTCGATATTGGCTTGCTGCTGCTTGAGTTCCGGGAAGGCTTCGCCCATCTCGGCCACCAGCGCGGCAACGATCTTGTAGAAGAAGCTGCCAGTGGCGCCCAACTTGTTACCGTGGCGGCAGGCACGACGGATGATGCGGCGCAGCACGTAGCCACGGCCTTCGTTGGACGGCAGCACGCCGTCGGCAATCAGGAAGCCGCAGGAACGAATGTGGTCCGACACAACCTTGAGCGAGGACTGGCTCTCGTTGGCGCAACCAATGGCTGCCGCCGAGGCGCTCAGCAGGTTGGTGAACAGGTCGATTTCGTAGTTGGAGTGAACGTGCTGCATCACCGCACTGATCCGCTCCAGGCCCATGCCGGTGTCCACCGACGGCGCCGGCAGCGGATGCAACACGCCATCGGCGGTGCGGTTGAACTGCATGAACACGTTGTTCCAGATCTCGATGTAACGGTCGCCGTCTTCTTCCGGCGAGCCCGGTGGGCCACCCCAGATGTCGGCGCCGTGATCGTAGAAGATCTCGGTGCAAGGGCCGCACGGGCCGGTATCGCCCATGGTCCAGAAGTTGTCGGAGGCGTACGGCGCGCCCTTGTTGTCGCCGATGCGGATCATGCGCTCGGCCGGCACGCCGATTTGCTGGGTCCAGATGTCATACGCTTCGTCGTCCGTCGCGTAGACGGTGACCCAGAGTTTTTCCTTGGGCAGCTTCAGCACGCCGGTGAGGAAGGTCCAGGCGAAGGTAATCGCGTCTTTCTTGAAATAGTCGCCGAAGCTGAAGTTACCCAGCATTTCGAAGAACGTGTGGTGACGTGCGGTGTAACCGACGTTTTCCAGGTCGCTGTTCTTGCCGCCGGCGCGTACGCACTTCTGGCTGCTGGTGGCGCGGGTGTAGGCGCGCTTTTCCTGGCCCAGGAAGCAGTCCTTGAACTGGTTCATCCCCGCGTTAGTGAACAGCAGGGTGGGGTCATTGCCTGGGATCAAGGAGCTGGAGGCGACACGGGTGTGACCTTGCTCTTCGAAGAAGCGAAGGAAGGCTTCACGGATTTCTGCGCTTTTCATTAGGTTCTTCCACGGAGGCTGCGGCCAAAGGCCAGTGCGCAACATCATCAGACGGAGCGACGGCAAAAGGCCGCATTATATCGGCCCTTTGCCGGTGGTACAGCGTGTTTATGCGATAGAGAGGCTCAATTAGACGGTCTGCACGGTCATTTGCGCGAAAATTCGACGAATGCCGCCAGCACCTGCTCAATCTGCGCCCGGCTGACATCCAGATGCGTGACCATACGCAGGCGCGACGCGGCGCTCAACTTGATGCCGCGCTCGGCGGCAAAGGCCTTCAAGGCCTGGGCCTGATCGCCGATCCGCACGTAGACCATGTTGGTCTGCACCGGCTCCACCTCATACCCTGCCTTGCGCAGCTCATCGCCCAGCCATTGGGCATTGCCGTGGTCGTCGGCCAGGCGCTGCACTTGATGATCCAGGGCATAAAGCCCCGCTGCCGCCAGGGAGCCGGCCTGGCGCATACCGCCGCCGACCATCTTGCGCAGCCGCCTGGCCTTGGCGATCAACGCCGTGGAGCCGCACAGCACCGAGCCGACGGGGGCACCGAGGCCCTTGGACAGGCACACCGAGACCGAATCAAAATGCCGGGCGATTTCCCGCGCATCCACCCCAAGCTTGACCGCCGCGTTATAGAGTCGCGCACCGTCCAAATGCAGCGCCAGGCCATGTTCACGGGTAAACGCTCGCGCCTTCGCCAGGTATTCCAAGGGCAGCACTTTGCCCTGCATGGTGTTTTCCAGCGCCAGCAAGCGGGTCCGGGCGAAGTGGAAATCGTCCGGTTTGATCGCTTCCAGTACGTGGTTCAAATCCAGGGAACCATCCGCCTGCACTTCCAGCGGTTGCGGCTGGATAGACCCCAACACCGCTGCGCCACCGCCTTCGTATTTGTAGGTGTGGGCTTGTTGGCCAACGATGTATTCCTCGCCGCGCTCACAATGGGCCATCAACGCCAGCAGGTTGCTCATGGTGCCGGTGGGCACGAACAACGCCGCCGCAAACCCCAGGCGCTTGGCCAGTTCGGCTTCCAGCCGATTGACGCTGGGGTCTTCGCCGTAGACGTCATCACCGCTGACGGCGGTGGCCATGGCGTCGAGCATGCCGGGGGTGGGTTGGGTCACGGTGTCGCTGCGCAGGTCAATCACGGTCATGAAACAGGCCTCTAACAGATTGGATACGTCCTTTTGTCAGTGATTACTGCGGGCAACGCCACGGAATATCAAGCCCCGTTTACATTCAATCGAATACCAACCAAACAAACCGATATAGCCTATCGATACGACGGTGGTGCAGTTTTCGAAAAACCATGTTAAAAACTCTCCGCCGCCAGGGTTCTGGTGGCAACGTTCTCAGGGCGGGGTGCAATTCCCCACCGGCGGTAATTACACGCAATGTGTATAGCCCGCGAGCGCTTGGCGCCTCGAACTGCTCACGCGGGACGGCGACAAGGTCAGCAGACCCGGTGTGATCCCGGGGCCGACGGTCATAGTCCGGATGAAGAGAGAACGGGATTGGCACCTAAGGGCCGCGCGCCTGTTGACGCATGCGTACCCTTAAATCCCATTCGATTCATAACGCCCTGTTTTTTTCTTAAACAGGAGTCAGAACATGCAACCCACCGCTATCGACAGCAAAAGCAAAAACCACCACGGCGAGCGCGTCGCGTTTATCCAGGCCTGCTGGCACAAGGATATTGTCGACCAATCCCGTAAAGGCTTCCTCGCCGAAATGATCGCCCAGGGCTACCAGGAATCGGACATCGATTTCTTCGAAGTCGGCGGCGCCTTTGAAATGCCCCTGCACGCCAAGCTGCTGGCCAAGACCGGCCGCTACGCCGGTATCGTTGCCGCCGCGCTGGTGGTGGACGGTGGCATCTACCGTCACGAATTCGTCGCCCAATCGGTGGTCAGCGGCCTGATGCAGGTGCAGCTGGAGACTGAAGTGCCGGTGTTTTCGGTATCGCTGACGCCGCATCACTTCCATGCGGGCAGCGAACACACCGCATTCTTCCATGAGCACTTCGTGCACAAGGGGCAGGAAGCTGCACGTACGTGCGCCGACACCCTGCACAAGGTCCGGGCGATCCGTCGCAGCGAGCCACGGGCCCTAGCGGTCTAAGCAACACGGCAAAACAAAATGTGGGAGGGGCTTGCCCCCGATGGCGGTGTCTCAGCTCCAGATGAGCTGACTGACACACTGCTATCGGGGGCAAGCCCCCTCCCACATTTGGATCCGAATACGCCGTGAGACCTATGCCAGGCCCACGTCCGTGGTCGGCACAATCAATATCCCTGCCCGCAAGCCATTCTTCACCTTCGGGTTGGGGAAGATGATGCGTGCACCCTCCTCCTCGATCACCCAACGCGTCTTGGCCACATCTTCGGCCAGCAGGTAACCCTTTTCCAATTCCGAAAAGTTCTCCACGTCCGCAGGCAAGTGCAGCAGGAAAGCATCGCTGTGCTTGATGACTTCCCGCGATACGGCGAACAGCTTCAACCCGTCCAGACTGTCAGTCTCGGGCTCGGTGCCTTCAATGATGTGCTTGAGGCGGGTCTCCAGGCGTGACACGTCAACCCCCTGGTTCTGCCCGAACGGCCGCGCCTTGCCCAATTCCAGGGTGAAGGCCTCGGCGTCCAGTTGCTCGTAGGTAAACGCCGAGAAGGTGATTGAGGTTTTGTTCTGCAACAGCACAGCTTCCATACCCGCTGCGCGCAGGCGCGCGAGCTCGTGGCGCGAATGCTGGCGCCCCTCGTTCCACGGGTACAGGGCGAACTGTTCGATCTTCGAACCACGGATGGCAGTGTGCAAATCGTAATGCAGGCGCGAACGGCCGGGCTGGCTGAAGAAGCTGCGGGCCAATTGCTCAAGCTCGGCGGCGCGCATGGCTTCGGGGCCGATGTTTTTTTCATGTCGGCCGTTGAACAGCCGGTTGACGTCCAGTTCAAGGTAACGCTCACCGCGGCGCATGGCCTCGGGGTTACCGAACAGGAACAGAATGCGGGTACGGGGTTTGATCTCCCCACGGGCAATGCCATGCAACAGGCGGTCGAGCAGTTCGATCGGCGCGGTTTCGTTGCCATGGATGCCGGACGACAGCAGCAGGTCGCCACCGTTGTCCCGTGCTTCAGGAGGACGCACTTCAAGGGCGCCCTCGCTGAGCCAGCGCAGCTGCACGCCGTCGACAGTCGATTGAATTTTTTGCGCCGGTTCACGACCGGCGAGGGTCAGTTCAAGCAATTTGCCGAGGGCGAGCATACGCAGCTTCCTTAGTGGTTGCAGCCTGGGCCGTGGACGTGATCGTCGTCATCACCTTCAACGTCGGCCGGTTCCATTTCCAGCTGCAGGCTCATCAGGTTGGTGGCCAATGGGCGCATCAGCAGGTTGGCGTATTCGGCGTCGCCTTCTTCAACGTCCACACCGATCAGCAGTTGGCCACGGCCGTCGTGCTGGATCCAGATTTCCTTGCCCTGCCAGACCACGGCGACGCGGGTGCAGGAGGTTTCCAACTGGGTGCCGTCGGTGTCTTCAAGGATCAGCTTCAGGGTGTCGGTGGTCATAAAATAGTTCTCAGCCATAGGGCGTAAAAGAGGGCGCGTTAATTGATCTGGAAAGGATAAACCGAGCCCAGTTTAAGGATTTGCGTCAGTTCATCCAGTGCCGTCCGGCACTCAAGCAGCAACTGCGGGTCAGCCAGGTCGGTTTCACGCAGGCTGTCGCGGTAGTGTTTGTCGACCCATTGGGTCAGCGTGTCGTACAACGGCGCGGTCATGATAACCCCTGGGTTCACCGCCGCCAGTTCCGTTTCGTTGAGCGCCACGCGCAAACGCAGGCACGCCGGGCCACCGCCGTTCTGCATGCTTTGCTTGAGGTCGAAGACCTTCACTTCGCGGATCAGCCCACCGGCAGCAGTCAGGCCTTGCAGGTACTGCCACACACGCTCGTTGGCGCGGCATTCTTCCGGCACGATCAGCAGCATCGAGCCGTCAGGACGGGTCAGCAACTGGCTGTTGAACAGGTAGGAACGCACCGCGTCCTCCACGCTGACCTGGGCGCGTGGCACGCACACCGACTGGAAGTTGCCCCCCAGTTTGCCTAGTTTTCCTTGCAGTTCGGCGAGCATCTGTTCGGTATTGAGGAACGCGTCCTCGTGATAGAACAGCACTTCGCCATTGCCGACCGCGATCACGTCATTGTGGAACACACCGGCGTCAATCACTGCCGGGTTCTGCTGGGCGTAGACCACGCCTTCATCCTTCAGGCCATGCAGGCGTGCGACGGCCTGGGAGGCTTCGAGGGTCTGGCGTGCCGGGTATTTCTGCGGGGCCGGGTAACGGGGATCGAACGCGCTGCGGCCGAACACGAAAAACTCCACGCCGGCCTCGCCATACTCACGGCAGAAACGTGTGTGGTTGGCCGCGCCTTCGTCACCGAACTGCGCCACGGCCGGCAACGCGGCGTGGTGGGCAAAGTGCTTGCCGTCGGCAAACATCGCCCCCAGCACGCGGCTGGTGGTCGGGTGTTCGATGCTGCGATGGTATTTGCAGTTGAGGTTGGCGGCGGTGAAGTGCACGCGGCCATCCGCCGTGTCGGCGCTTGGGCTGACGGTGGCGGCGTTGGCCACCCACATGCTCGATGCCGAGCAGCTTGCCACCAGCAACGGCATGGCCTGCTTGGCCGCCTGCTGGATCACCTGGGCATCGGTGCCGCTGAAGCCGAGGCTGCGCAACGCGGCCACGTCCGGGCGCTCCTGGGGGGCGAGCACGCCTTGCACAAAGCCCATGTCCATTAGGGCTTTCATTTTTTGCAGGCCCTGCAACGCCGCTTCCTTGGGGTTGGAATGCTGCTGGCTGTTGCTCTGGGACGCGACGTTGCCGAAGGACAAACCGCCGTAGTTATGGGTCGGCCCCACTAGACCGTCAAAATTGACTTCATAGGATTTCATCGGCGAGGCTCCACGAACATCTGTTTTTATAGGCATCAAAATTCTTCAACACACCACAAATCCAGTGTGGGAGGAGGCTTGCCTCCGATAGCAGTCTGCCAGTTAATCAATAGGTGATTGACACACCGCCATCGGGGGCAAGCCCCCTCCCACATTAGACCAGTGTCACCTTCACTTCAGCGTAATACCGGGGGTCAGCGTGGCAGGCACCACCAGGCTCGGCGTCTCCAGCGACGCCACCGGGTACGCGCAATAATCCGCGGCGTAATACGCACTGGCGCGATGGTTGCCCGAGGCCCCTACCCCACCAAACGGCGCGGTGCTGGCGGCGCCGGTCAGTTGCTTGTTCCAGTTGACGATCCCGGCGCGGCTTTCCAGCCAGAACTGCTGGTAACGCGCTTCGGAGTCCGACAACAAACCAGCGGCCAGGCCGTACTGGGTGTTGTTGGCCTCGGCAATGGCCGCGGCAAAACCGGCGTAGCGGATCACCTGCAACAGCGGGCCGAACAGTTCCTCGTCTTCGCGCTCGGTCACGCCGGTCACGTCGATGATGCCTGGGGTCAGCAAGGCGGCCTGATCCTGTGGCTGGGTCATTTCCAGCAGTGCGACAGCGCCATTGGCCAGCATCAGTTCCTGGGCGTCCATCAGGGCTTTCGCCGCACCGAGGGAAATCACCGAGCCCATGAACGGCGGCGGTTGCTGGTCGAACGCCCCCACTTCAATCGTCGCGCTCACCGCCACCAGGCGCGCCAGCAGCGCATCGCCCCAGGCGCCTTCCGGCACCAGCAGGCGACGGGCACAGGTGCAACGCTGGCCGGCAGAGATAAACGCCGACTGGATAATGGTGTAGACCGCCGCATCCACGTCAGCGACTTCGTCCACTACCAACGGGTTGTTGCCACCCATTTCCAGGGCCAGGATCTTGTCCGGGCGGCCGGAGAACTGCTGGTGCAAGTGATTGCCGGTGCGGCTGGAGCCGGTAAAGAACAAACCGTCGATGCCAGGGTTGGCCGCCAACGCGATGCCGGTTTCCCGTGCGCCTTGCAGCAGGTTCAACACACCCGCCGGCAGGCCGGCGTCGATCCAACACTGCACGGTCAGCTCGGCAACTTTGGGCGTCAGCTCGCTCGGCTTGAACAACACGGTGTTACCCGCCAGCAACGCCGGGACGATATGCCCGTTGGGCAGGTGGCCCGGAAAGTTGTAAGGGCCGAACACCGCCACCACGCCGTGGGGTTTGTGGCGCAATACGGCAGTGGCATCGCCCAGGGGGCCGCTCTTCTCACCGGTACGCTCGCGGTAGCTTTGCACCGAGATTGCAATCTTGTTGGCCATGCTGGTGACTTCGGTGGCCGATTCCCACAGCGGCTTGCCGGTTTCCTCACCGATGCAACGGGCGATTTCATCGGCGCGGCTTTTCAGCGTATTGGCGAAGGCTTCCAGCACGCAGATGCGCTCTTCCAGCGAACGTTTGGCCCAATCCGGGAACGCCTGGCGCGCAGCCTGCACCGCGGACTCGACCTGCTCGGCGGTGGCGCCATTGCCAGCCCACAACACGTCTTGAGTCACCGGGTTGCGCGATTCAAACAGCTCACCCTGGCCAGCCAGCCAGCTACCTGCGATATACAGCGAATTCATTATTTCGACTCCCGAGCAGCGGACAACGGTACGGCACGCACTTGATCACCCACCACCAGTTGCAGGCGCTTGGCGGTCTGTGGATCGACCACCAGGGTGCCTGCCGCCAGGCGGGCCGGTGCGGCGGTGATGCGGCAGTCTTCGCGCTTGCGGTTATGGATCAGGAACGGCGTGGCGTCGTCCCCCGGCGTGCCGATGGCCAATACCAATGACTGGCTGTCGCGCACCGCACGGATCTTGGTGGTCTCGCACTCCACCGCCGGGCCGGCGTCGAAGATATCGACATAGCCCTGGTAACTGAAGCCTTCGCTCTTGAGCATGCTCAGCGCCGGCTCGGTGTCCGGGTGGACCTTGCCGATCACATTGCGTGCGTCCTCGGACAGGAAGCAGCTGTACAACGGAAACTTGGGCATCAGCTCAGCAATAAACGCTTTGTTGCCCACGCCGGTGAGGTAATCGGCCTGGCTGAATTCCATCTTGAAAAAGTGACGGCCCAGGCTTTCCCAGAACGGCGAACGCCCGGCATCGTTGGACACACCACGCATCTCGGCGATGATCTTGTTGCCGAACAGTTGCGGGAATTCCGCGATAAACAGCAGGCGCGCCTTGGCCAGCATGCGACCGTTGAGGCCGGTGCGGTAATCGGCGTGCAAAAACAACGAGCACAGCTCGGAGTTGCCGGTGAGGTCGTTGGCCAGGAACAGCGTTGGAATCTCGCGGTAAATGTTCAGCTCCTGGGAGGCGCTGACGGTCAGGCCGACCCGGAAGTTGTACCAGGGCTCACGCAGGCCAACGGCGCCGGCGATGGCGGAAATCCCCACCACGCGGCCTTCGTCGTTTTCCAGCACGAACAGGTAGTCGGCATCCCCGCGCCCGGCTTCGCCGCGAAAGGTTTTTTCCGCCCAGCCCACGCGGTGGGTCAAGCGCTCTTCGTTGGCCGGCAAGGTGGTGAGGCCGGTGCCGGTGCTGCGCGCCAGATCAATCAGGGCCGGTAAATCGCTGCTGCGTACGGGACGAACGATCATGCTATCTCCTCGAACGGGCCGCTGTTGTCAGCCACCCGCGAAACTCAGTCTTTATACCGCTACCAAGCGCACACTCGCGCCTTCGCCAACGCCCAGGGCTTCGGCGGTTGCCAGGTCCAGGGTCACCGGTTTGCCGGGCGCGTAGTCCAGCTCCAGCATCACCGCTCGGTAATCCTGCAACTGCGCGTTGCTCACCAGGTATTGGCGACCGACACCCTTGACCATCTCGCCGATCTTCACCGGCACCACGCGGCTCTGGGCGATGGAGCGAATGCCCGAGACCCGTGCGTGCAGCGTGGGGCGCCGTCGAAGATGTCGATGTAATGGTCGGTCTCGAAGCCTTCGCGCATCAGGATGTCGAAGGTGATCTGCGCACGCGGGTGCACTTGGCCCATGGCTTCCTGGGCTTCGTCCGGCAGCAACGGCACGTAGATCGGGTAATGCGGCATCAGCTCGGCGAGGAACGTACGGCTTTTCAGCCCGCACAGGCGCTCGGCGGCGGCGTAGTTGAGGTCGAAGAAGTTGCGACCGATGGCATCCCAGAACGGCGAATCACCGTTCTCGTCGCTGTAGCCGACAATTTCGGTCACCACCGAGTCGGCAAAGCGCTCGGGATGGCTGGCGACGAACAGCAGGCGGCCACGGGAATTGAGTTCCGACCACGGCGAACCGACCAGCTCGGGCACTACGTAGAAACTGGTGAGCAGGCTGTTGCCGGTGAGGTCGTGGCACTGGGAAAGCACGTGAATCTTGTTGTGGATCTTCAGCTCGCGGGAAGCGTGCACGAAGGTCTCGTTACGGAAGCTGTAGAAAGGTTCCGAGTAGCCGGCCGAGGCGACGATGGCCGAGCAACCGGCGAGCTTGCCGGTCTCGGTGTCTTCGAGTACGAAGAAATAGCTTTCTTCGCCGTTGAAACTGACCTCGGCCGCGAAGGATGCTTCGCTGGCGGCGATCTTGTCGCTGAGGCGTTCCACATCATCCGGCAAGGAGGTGACACCAATCGGGCTGTCCGCAGCCAGACGCTGTACCTCGCCCAGATCAGCCATTTGCGCGGGGCGCATCACCAGCATGGTGTCACTCCTTAACTCGAAAACTCATAGAAAAAAATACCGGACAGGCCTGAAAACAACACCTATCCCCATGTAGAGCAAATTCCAATGTGGGAGGGGGCTTGCCCCCGATAGCAGTTTGTCAGTTGATAAATCAGGTGACTGATCCACCGCTATCGGGGCAAGCCCCCTCCCACATTTGTTTCTGTGTTGGGTCAGTCGGACCAGGGCGCTTTGCGGGAGT
>NZ_JADDUM010000101.1 GCF_015163715.1 Pseudomonas cyclaminis | reverse complement strand
GCTCACCACAAAAGCCCCCTCCCACATTTGGATCTTCATTGGTTCTGTAATCGCTACCCACCCCAAACAAAAAATGCGCCCCTGAGGGCGCATTTTTTTGTTCGGTCAGCTATCGCCTGTCAGGCAATCGCATCCCAGGCCCGATCACCTTTCTCGTCCTTGATCCGAGTCGGCAAGCCCATCACGTCCAGCGCTTTCAGGAACGGCTCAGCCGGCAGTTCCTCGACGTTGGCCATGTGTTTCACATCCCACTCGCCACGGGCTACCAGCAGCGCGGCGGCTACCGGTGGGACGCCTGCGGTGTAGGAGATGCCCTGGCTGTCGGTTTCGGCGAAGGCTTCTTCGTGGCAGGCCACGTTGTAGATGAACAGCTCACGCGGCTGGCCGTCCTTGGTGCCTTTGACCAGGTCGCCGATGCAGGTCTTGCCGGTGTAGCCAGGGGCGAGCGAAGACGGGTCGGGCAGTACGGCCTTGACCACTTTCAACGGCACCACTTCCAGGCCTTCGGCAGTCTTGACCGGCTTCTCGGAGAGCAGGCCGAGGTTTTTCAGTACGGTGAACACGTTGATGTAGTGTTCGCCGAAGCTCATCCAGAACCGCACGTTGGGCACGTCGAGGTTTTTCGACAGCGAGTGCACTTCATCGTGACCGGTGAGGTAGAGGTTCTGCGAACCCACGACCGGCAGGTCGTCGGTGCGTTTGACTTCGAACATGGTGTTGCTGGTCCACTGGCTGTTCTGCCAGCTCCACACCTGTCCGGTGAACTCGCGGAAGTTGATTTCCGGGTCGAAGTTGGTGGCAAAGTATTTGCCATGGCTGCCGGCATTGACGTCGAGAATGTCGATCGAATCAATGCGGTCGAAATGCTGTTGCTGCGCCAGCGCGGCATACGCGTTGACGACGCCTGGGTCGAAGCCCACGCCAAGAATGGCGGTGATGTTCTTGTCTTTGCACTCTTGCAGGTGGTTCCACTCGTAGTTGCCGTACCACGGCGGGGTCTCGCAGACCTTGCCCGGCTCTTCGTGGATAGCGGTGTCGAGGTACGCGACGCCCGTGTCGATGCAGGCACGCAGGACCGACATGTTCAGGAACGACGAACCGACGTTGATGACGATCTGCGATTCGGTCTCGCGGATCAGGGCCTTGGTCGCTTCCACGTCCATGGCGTTCAGCGCGAAGGCTTGGATATCGGCGGGAACCTTGAGGCTACCCTTGGCCTTGACGCTGTCGATGATGGCCTGGCATTTGGAGATGTTGCGCGACGCGATAGCAATACGACCGAGTTCGTCGTTGTGCTGCGCGCACTTGTGGGCCACCACCTTGGCGACACCTCCTGCACCAATGATAAGAACGTTCTTTTTCAATTGCTTTCTTTCTCCTATATCCGCCAGCTTACGAAAGGCTGGACAGGTAGTCGTCGTAACCAAATTCACGAACCACTTCGACTGTACCGTCGAGTTGTTTCACTACGATGGACGGCATTTTCAGGCCGTTGAACCAATTTTTCTTGACCATGGTGTAGCCAGCAGTGTCGATGAACGACAGCCGATCGCCGATGGCCAGCGGACGATCAAATTGATACTCGCCGAAGATGTCCCCGGCCAGGCAGGATTTGCCGCACACCATGACCGTGTGTTCACCGTCGCTCGGCGCCAGCTTGGCGTTGAGGCGGTAGATCAGCAGGTCCAGCAGGTGGGCTTCGATGGAGCTGTCGACCACGGCGAGGTTTTTGCCGTTGTACAGGGTGTCGAGCACAGTCACTTCCAGCGAGGCGCTGTTGGTGATCGCCGCTTCGCCGGGTTCCAGGTAGACCTGCACGTCGTACTTCTGCGAGAACGCCTTGAGACGCTGGCAGAAGGCGTCGATGGCATAGCCTTCACCGGTGAAATGGATGCCGCCGCCGAGGCTGACCCAGTTGACCTTGTGCAGCAGCGCGCCGAAGCGTTCTTCGATGGTGTTCAGCATCTGGTCGAACAGGTTGAAATCGCCGTTCTCGCAGTTGTTGTGGAACATGAAGCCGGAGATCTGCTCGATCACGCCTTCGATCTTCACCGGGTCCCATTCGCCCAGGCGGCTGAACGGACGCGCCGGGTCGGCCAGCAGGTAGTCGGAGCTGCTTACCTGCGGGTTGACACGCAGGCCACGGGTCTTGCCCTCGGAACGCTCGGCAAAGCGCTGCAACTGGCTGATCGAGTTGAAGATGATCTTGTCGCAGTTATCCAGCATCTCTTCGATTTCATCGTCGGCCCAGGCCACGCTGTAGGCGTGCGCCTCGCCTTCGAACTTCTGGCGACCGAGCTTCAACTCATACAGCGACGACGAGGTGGTGCCGTCCATGTATTCCTGCATCAGGTCGAACACCGACCAGGTGGCAAAGCACTTGAGCGCCAGCAGGGCCTTGGCGCCGGACTGCTCGCGCACGTAAGCAATCTTCTGCATGTTGACCAGAAGCTTCTGTTTATCGATGAGGTAGTACGGCGTTTTGATCATTTTTGAGAGCCTGCGGCGGTGCCTGCCAAAAAAGGACACGCATTGTGCCCGCACTTGGTCAGGATCGAAAGGTTAGTGAGCGGATTTAGCTGCGCCAGCTTTACGATCCTAACCACTGAGTATGACTATCCATGCATGGACACCGCTCTAATGTGGGAGGGGGCTTGCCCCCGATGGCGGTGTGTCAGCCAGCCTATTCTTTATTGACCTACCGCTATCGGGTGCAAGTCCTCTCCCACATTTGGCCTATGTGACGTTGCTTCACTGCCATCAAACCGTCATCTCTCCACCACCTTCCTGCCACATTCCCCCGTTACTGTCCTCGCCAATGAGATCGATCTCAAGCGAGTTAACATGACTGACCTGAAAGACGTTGCGCGGCTGGCGGGCGTATCCCGCGCTACCGCCGCCCGCACTTTTGCCTCCCCCGACCAGGTGCGCCCGGCGACCCGTGAGCAGGTGTTCGCCGCCGCCCGTGAGTTGGGGTTTCGGCCCAACCTGCTCGGCCGCCAACTGCGCCTCCAAACCACCCAGTTGATCGGTGTGGTGGTGCCTAACCTGCTCAACCCGGTGTTTGCCGAACAGTTCCAGGCCATGGAGCGTGCCGCGCGGTTGCGCGGCTACAGCCTGGTGCTGGCGACCACCGACTACAGCAGCGAGCGCGAGTGCATCGTTGTGGAGGAACTGCTGCGCCAGCGTGTCGATGGCCTGGTGCTGACGGTCACCGATGCCGAAAGCAACAGCGTGCTCAGTAGCCTGAATACCGAAAAGACCCCGTTCGTGCTGGCCTATCACCAACCGAGCAACCCCAACTACAGCGCCGTGTCGGTGGACAACCGTGCGGGCATGGCCTTGGCCACACGCTACCTGCTGGAGGCGGCCATCGACGCATCAGCATGGTCGCCGGCCCCGCCTTGCAGTCCGACCGCGCACGCCTGCGCTATGCCGGTTACTGCGACGCGATGAAGGAATACGGCCTCAAAAGCCGCGCGGTGATCGAAATGCCCGCGCATACCCAGGCCGAATTCGCCGCCATCCAGCCGTACCTCAACGGCCCCGACGCGCCCAGCGCCCTGGTGTGCTCCAACGATTTCCTCGCCATCAGCCTGATCGCCGAGCTGCGCCGCAATGCCTGGAGCGTGCCCGAGCGGCTGTCGGTAATGGGCTTTGACGGCATCGCCCTCGGCACCCAGATGCACCCGACCCTGTGCAGCGTGGTGCAGCCCATCGCGCTGCTGGCGAGCACGGTGATTGACCAACTGCTGGCGCAGATCGCCGGGAATGCCCCGGTTTCCCATTGCCTGCCTTGCCATATCCGGCCGGGCGAAAGTACCCAACCGTTTGAGGAGTCCCTTGATGCGCGCATTCAGTAAAACCCTGGCAGCCGTGCTGCTCTGCGGTGTGGCCAGCCTGGCCCAGGCCGCCGACACCGCAATTTGCTACAACTGCCCGCCGGATTGGGCCGACTGGGGCACCCAGCTCAAGGCCATCGCCGCCAGCACCGGTGTGCAGGTACCGCTGGACAACAAGAACTCCGGCCAGTCCCTGGCGCAACTGGTGGCCGAAAAGGCCGCGCCGGTCGCGGACGTGGTGTATTACGGCGTGACCTTCGGCTTGCAGGCGCAAAAAGCCGGCGTGGTCGATGGTTATAAACCCAAGGGCTGGGAGCAGATCCCCGCCGGGTTGAAAGACCCCGCCGGCCAGTGGTTTGCGATCCACTCCGGCACCTTGGGCATCATGGTCAACGTCGATGCACTGGGTGGCCTGCCGGTGCCGCAAAGCTGGGCCGACCTGCTCAAGCCTGAATACAAAGGCATGGTCGGCTACCTGGACCCGTCCAGCGCCTTCGTCGGTTACGTCTCTGCCGTGGCGATCAACCGCGCCATGGGCGGCGACCTGGACAACTTTGCCCCGGCCATCGACTACTTCCAGAAGCTGGCGAAAAACGCCCCCATCGTGCCCAAGCAGACCGCCTATGCGCGGGTGCTGTCCGGCGAGTTGCCGATCCTGGTGGACTACGACTTCAACGCCTACCGCGCCCGCTACAAAGACAACGCCAACGTGGCCTTCGTGATCCCCAAGGAAGGCAGCATCAGCGTGCCCTATGTGATGAGCCTGGTGGCCAACGCGCCGCACCGCGCCAATGGCGAGAAGGTGCTGGACTTCGTGCTGTCGGACCAGGGCCAGGCACTCTGGGCCAAGGCTTACTTGCGCCCGGTACGCCCGGTGACCATGCCGGCAGACGTCGCCGCGCAGTTCCTGCCCGACAGCGATTACGCCCGCGCCGGTGTGGTGGATTATCAGAAAATGGCCGCTGTGCAGGAAGCCTTCGCCGCCCGTTACCTGAACGAGGTCAAGTAAGTGGCTGCATCGGCAAAACAGGCGGCCTGGGCGCTGGCCCCGGCCTTTGCGGTGCTGCTCGCGTTCTGGCTGCTGCCGCTGGCGCACTTGATGGTGCTCGGCGCCGAAAGCCGTGACAGCCACGGCAGCGGGTATTGGCAGGTGCTCAGTAGCGCGCAGTATCTGGGCAGCCTGGCGCAGACCTGCGTGCTGGCCATCGTCGTGACGTTCACCGCGTTGTTGATCGGTGGCATCAGCGGCGTATTCCTCGCGCGCCAGCAGTTTTTCGGGCGCTCGGCGTTGGTGGCGTTGCTCACGTTTCCCCTTGCGTTTCCCGGGGTGGTGGTGGGCTTCCTGGTGATCCTGTTGGCCGGGCGCCAGGGCCTGCTGGCGTCCCTCGGACTGCAATTGGCCGGTGAACGCTGGATCTTTGCCTACTCGCTGGCCGGGCTGTTTGTCGGCTACCTGTACTTCTCGATTCCCCGCGTGATCCTCACGGTAATGGCCGCGTGCGAAAGCCTCGACGCAGCCTGGAAGAGGCCGCGCATTCGTTGGGAGCAGGGCATTGGCGGGTGGTCTGCGACGTGATCGTGCCGGGCCTGGCGCCGGCGTTGGCGTCCTGCGGCGCGATCTGCTTCGCCACGTCCATGGGCGCCTTCGGCACGGCCTTTACCTTGGGCACGCGCCTGAACGTGACCCCGGTGGCGATCTACAACGTGTTCACCAACTACGCCAACTTTGCCGTCGCCGCCGCGTTGTCGGTAGTGCTCGGCGCGGTGACCTGGGCGGTGTTGTTGCTCACTCGACGCCTGGTGAAAAATGCGGGGACGGTCTTGTGAAGCGCTCATCGCTGTTTGTGATTCAACTGCTGTTCACCTTGCTGGTGTGTGCGTTCGTGTTGGTGCCAGTGCTGATGTCATTGCTGGCCGGGTTGACGCGCAATTTCTTCGTCGGCCTGTCCAGCGGCCTGACCTTCGACTGGTTGATCCAGGTATGGCAGGCCTATTCGCCCACCGTATGGCTGTCGTTGCAATTGGCGCTGGCGTGCGCGGTGTGCGTCTGCGTGATCGGTGTGCCGGCGGCCTATGCGTTGGTGCGTATGAACAACCGCTTCAGCCGTGCCTTCGAAGAATTGATGGTGCTGCCGGTGGCGATGCCGGGGTTGGCCAGTGCGCTGGCGTTGCTGCTCACCTACGGCCAGTTCGGTACGTTTCGCAGCAGTTGGCTGTTCATTCTGGTGGGCCATGTGCTGTTCACCTTGCCGTTCCTGGTGCGCCCGGTGATGGCGGTGATGCAACGCCAGCAATTGCCGGTGCTGGAAGAGGCGGCGGCCAGTCTGGGCGCGGGGCCGATCAAACGTTTTTTCAGTGTGGTGGTGCCCAACTGCCGGGCGGGGATTCTCGCTGGCGTGCTGATGGTGGTGACCTTGTCGCTGGGCGAATTCAACCTGACCTGGATGCTCCACACACCGATGACCAAGACATTGCCCGTGGGCCTGGCCGACAGCTACGCCTCGGCGCGCCTGGAAATCGCCAGCGCCTACACCCTTATCTTTTTGCTGATGATCGTGCCGCTGCTGATTGCGTTGCAGGCCATCAGCGCTCGTTTGTCCCGTGGAGAGCGTCGATGACTGCTATCACTATCCGCCTGCACGGCTGTCGCAAGGCGTTCGCCGACGGCACCGTGGCTGTGCATGACTTGAACCTGACCGTCGAAGGCGGTGAAACCCTGGCGATCCTCGGCCCGTCCGGCTGCGGCAAGACCACCACCTTGCGCCTGATTGCCGGCCTGGAACGCCCGGATGTGGGCCAGGTTTTTTTCGGCACCGATGACGTCACCCGCCTGCCCATCGAGCGCCGCGACGTTGGCATGGTGTTCCAGAACTACGCGCTGTTTCCCAACCTGGATGTGGCCGGCAATATCGTCTACGGCTTGAAGATTCGCGGCATGGCGCCGCTTGCGCGGAACAAGCGCTGCGAGGAATTGCTGGAGCTGGTGGGCCTGCAGAATCATGGCAAGCGCAGCATCCACGAATTGTCCGGTGGGCAGCGTCAGCGCGTGGCCCTGGCCCGTGCCTTGGCGCCGCGCCCCAAAGTGCTGTTGCTGGATGAACCGCTGGCGGCCCTCGATGCGCAATTGCGCGAACGCCTGCGCAGCGAGCTGAATGAACTGCTGCGCGGCCTTGGTATCACCTCGGTATTTGTCACCCACGATCAGGGCGAAGCCATGGCCCTGGGCGATCGTATTCTGGTGATGGAGCACGGCCGTGTCGCGCAACTGGCCAGCCCACGGGAGATCTACCAGCAACCGGCCAATGCGTTTGTCGCCGGTTTTGTCGGCAACCTCAATGCCTTTGTTGTCACCTCGCGAACAGCCCATGGCTTGAAAGTCTGCGGCGGCGAGTTGCCGTGGCAGGCCGCCGACGCGCCCAATACGGTGTACTGCCGCCCCGAACACCTGCGAGTAATGGATAACGAAGGGCACTTGCACGGCCATCTCGTGGCGCAGTTTTTCCAGGGCGCGCAAAGCCGCTTGCTGGTGGATGTGGGCGGCCCGCAACCGCTGCTGGTGGACAGCAGCGACAACCACTTGTACGCCGTCGGCGCGCCGATTGCCCTGGCGATTGCACCGCACATGTTGTTCACCCTGAATGCGTGAGAGTTTGCTTGTGAATCGTCCGTTTCTTGTTGCGCAAATCAGCGACCTGCACCTTAAAGCCGGCCAGCGCCTGACGTATGGGGTGGTCGATACCTTGGGGGCGCTGCGCCGTGCCGTTGACCATCTGAACGCCAGCCAACCACGGCCCGATATCGTGGTGATCAGCGGTGACCTGGTGGACTTCGGCCGCGCCGATGAATACGCCGTACTGCACCCCGAAATCGCGCGCTTGCACATGCCGTGCTACCTGGTGCCCGGCAACCACGACACACGCGCTCCGTTGCTCGAGGCATTCCGTGATCACGCCTATTTGCCATCGTCGGCGGAGGGGCCGTTGGACTGGGTGGTGGACGAGCATCCGCTGCGTTTGATCGGCCTCGACTCGACCATCCCCGGCGGCCATGGCGGGCAGTTGCTGGACAGCCAATTGCAATGGTTGGACGAGCAACTGACGCGACGCCCGGATGCGCCGACGTTGCTGATCCTGCACCATCCGCCGTTTATCAGCGGCATCGGCCATATGGACCGCGAACCTTTTATCAACGCCGCCGCACTGGAAAACGTTGTGTCTCGCCACCCGCAAGTGGAACGCCTGCTGTGCGGGCACCTGCACCGGCCGATGCAGCGACGCTTTGGCGGCAGCTTGAGTTGTGTGTGCCCCGGCACCTCCCATCAGATTGTGCTGGACCTGCAAGACGCCGCGCCCGCGCATTTCAACCTGGAGCCGGCGGGTTATCTGTTGCATCGCTGGGATGCGCAACACGGCTTGATCAGCCACAACGGCGTGTTCGGGGATTACCCGGGGCCGTATCCGTTTTATGACGCTCATGGATTGATTGACTGAGGTTTTACGGAGGTTTCACTTCACTCAACTATGTAACTAAGCAACTGAAAAACCACTGACGCCCCGGTCAAACTCACGTTTGGCCGACGGCATCCTGCTGCCCATTTTTTGCGCTCGGAACTTGGATTCCGCGCCGGAGTTCGTCCTGATGAAAGCCACGTTGAATGTATTAAGTGTATTGACCGGCGGCCTGGGCATTGCCCTGAGCCCCTTGGCGTCTGCTGACTTTTTGAGCGACAGCAAAGCCAACTTGAGCATGCGTAACTTTTACTTCAATAACGACAACCGCGACGGCACGGCGGCACCGTCGAAGACCGAAGAGTGGGGCCAGGCCTTTATCCTCAACTACCAGTCGGGCTTCACCGACGGCACCGTCGGCTTTGGCCTGGACGCCATCGGCATGCTCGGCGTGACCCTTGACAGCAGCGCCGCGCGCCATGTCGGCAGCTCGATGATCCCCACCGAAGACGGCAAGGCCACGGATAACTGGGCCCGTGGCGGCGCCACCGCCAAGGCGCGGTTTGCCAAGACCGAAGCGCGCTACGGCTACCTGCGCCCGAACCTGCCGATCCTGGTGAGCAACGACGGCCGTCTGTTGCCGCAGTCGTTCGAAGGCGGGCAAGTCACCAGCAAGGACATCGACAACCTGACCCTGGTCGGCGGCCAGCTTGAGCACACCACCGGTCGCGGCTCCAGCGACCGCAGTGGCCTGGCAGCGGCGGGCGGTACCCAGGAAAGCAATAAATTCACCTACGCCGGTGCGGACTATCAACTGACCAAGGACCTGATGGTCCAGTACTACTACGCCAACCTCGAAGACTATTACCAACAACATTTCGCCGGGTTGATCCACGTACTGCCGCTGGGCGAATACGGCTCATTGAAAACCGACCTGCGCTACTTCAAGACCGGTTCCGACGGCAAAAACAGTAGCGTGGCCGGCCGTGCCGAGGGCTACAAACTGGGCGGCTATACCAAGAACGGCAACGGTGAAATCGACAACAACACCTGGAGCGCCGCGTTCATCTACTCCCTGGGCCCGCACGCGATCACCGCCGGCTACCAGCAAGTCTCGGACGACAGCAACTTCGCCCAACTCAACCAGGGCGGCCTGGTGAACAAAGGCGAGGGCGGTGCCAGCCTGTACCTTTACACCGACCGTACCGTGCAGACCTTCATCCAGGCCGGCGAACGCACCGCCTTTGCCCAGTACGCCTACGACTTCGCGTCGCTGGGTGTACCCGGCCTGAAGGCCTCGGTGATGTACCTCAAGGGCGAGCACATCCTCACCACCAGCGGCAACGACGCCAGCGAGTGGGAGCGGGACATCTCGTTGGATTATGTGGTGCAGAGCGGCACATTCAAGAACGTCGGGTTCGGCTGGCGTAACGGCGTGTCACGCAGTGAAGTGGCGCGGGATCAGGACCAGAATCGGCTGTTTGTGAGTTATTCGATTCCGTTGATGTAGTACCGCCAAGGACGTTCATCCCTATAGGCGCGAGCGTGCTCGCTCCTATAGGGCGGGGCTAAGTCTGTGCCCGAGTAGGGCGGCTAGACCCGCGATGGGTGGATCTTTTGAATATCTTCAACATGAGAAAATCTTGTGATGGTCTGGAATTAAATGAGTTTGTCTCACGATGAAAGGATGTCGACAATAGCTGCCATATCTATCGACATTGGAGTTGTAAGTCATGGCAGTCGCTCATTCCCTTGGATTTCCGCGCATTGGACGCGATCGTGAACTGAAAAAAGCGCAGGAAGCGTTCTGGAAGGGTGAGCTTGACGAAGCCGGCCTGCGCGCCGTTGGCCGTGACTTGCGCAAAACCCACTGGGATTTGCAAAAACAGGCCGGTATCGAGTTGCTGCCTGCCGGGGATTTCGCCTGGTACGACCAGGTGCTGACCCATTCGCTGATGTTCGGCGTGATTCCCGAGCGCTTTCGCCCGGCGGATGGCAAGGCCACGCTGCACACCCTGTTCGGCATGGCGCGTGGTGTCAGCGACAGTTGCTGCGGCGGTGCCCACGCCCAGGAAATGACCAAGTGGTTCGATACCAACTACCACTACCTGGTGCCGGAATTCAGCGTCGACCAGCAGTTCCACCTGGGCTGGGACCAACTGTTCGAAGAAGTCCAGGAAGCCCGCGAGCTGGGCCACAACGTCAAGCCTGTCGTGATCGGTCCACTCACCTACCTGTGGCTGGGCAAGGCCAAGGGCGGTGACTTCGACAAACTCGACCTGCTGGACCGCCTGCTGCCGTTGTATGGCCAGATCTTCCAGCGTCTGGCGGAACTGGGTGTGGAATGGGTGCAGATCGACGAACCGATCCTGGTGCTCGACCTGCCGCAGGAATGGAAGAACGCGTTTGAACGCGCCTACAACCTGATCCAGCGTGACCCGCTGAAAAAGCTGGTCGCCACTTACTTTGGCGGGTTGGAGGAGAACCTGGGCCTGGCCGCCAACCTGCCGGTCGACGGCCTGCACATCGACCTGGTGCGCGCACCGGAACAGTACCCGACCATCCTCGATCGCCTGCCGGCGTACAAGGTGCTGTCCCTGGGTGTGGTCAACGGCCGCAACGTCTGGCGCTGCGACCTGGAAAACGCCCTGGCAACCTTGCAGCATGCCCATGAAAAACTCGGTGATCGCCTGTGGGTGGCGCCGTCCTGCTCATTGCTGCACAGCCCGGTGGACCTGGGCCGTGAAGACAAGCTCGATGCCGAATTGAAAAGCTGGCTGGCCTTCGCCGTGCAGAAGTGCGCCGAGGTGGCGGTGCTGGCCCAGGCAGTTAACCAGCCTGAAGCGCCCAATGTGCTCGCTGCCCTGACGCACAGCCGCGCCGTGCAGGCCGCCCGTGCCGCGTCGCCGCGTATCCACAAACCGGCGGTCCAGGCGCGCGTTGCCGCCATTACCGCCAAGGACAGCCAGCGCCACTCGCTGTTTGCCCAGCGCATCGAGCAGCAGCGTGCAGGCCTCAACCTGCCGCTGTTCCCGACCACCACCATCGGTTCGTTCCCGCAAACCGCCTCGATCCGCCTGGCGCGCCAGTCGTACAAGGCCGGCAAGTTGAGCGAAGCCGAATACGTCGAAGCGATGCACAGCGAGATCAAGCACGCCGTCGAAGTGCAGGAAAACCTCGGCCTGGATGTGCTGGTGCATGGCGAAGCCGAGCGTAACGACATGGTCGAGTACTTCGCCGAGCAATTGGACGGCTACGTGTTCACGCGCTTCGGCTGGGTGCAGAGCTATGGTTCGCGCTGCGTGAAACCGGCGGTGATCTTCGGCGACCTGAGCCGCCCGAAGGCCATGACGGTGGAGTGGATCCGCTATGCCCAAGGCCTGACCCACAAGGTCATGAAAGGCATGCTGACCGGCCCGGTGACCATGCTGATGTGGTCGTTCCCCCGCGAAGACGTGAGCCGCGAAGTGCAGGCCCGCCAATTGGCCCTGGCCATTCGTGATGAAGTGGTGGACCTGGAAGCGGCCGGCATCAAGATCGTGCAGATCGACGAGGCCGCCTTCCGCGAAGGCCTGCCATTGCGCCAGGCGCAGTGGCAGCCCTACCTGGACTGGGCCACCGAAGTGTTCCGCCTGTGCGCCTCCGGCGTACGGGACGACACCCAGATCCATACGCACATGTGCTACAGCGAATTCAATGATGTAATCGAGTCCATCGCGGCGATGGATGCCGATGTGATCACCATTGAAACTTCACGCTCGGACATGGAGTTGCTGGACGCGTTTGAAGCCTTCGCGTACCCGAATGACATCGGTCCGGGTGTCTACGATATTCACTCGCCACGGGTGCCGGATGCGTCGGAAATGGCCAACCTGCTGCGCAAGGCGGCCAAGCGGATTCCGGCCGAGCGGTTGTGGGTGAACCCGGATTGCGGGTTGAAGACGCGGGGCTGGCCGGAGACTGAAGCGGCATTGATTCATATGGTTACTGCGGCTCGCCAGCTTCGAGCTGAATTGGCTTAGCACGATCAAAAGGTGTGGGGGGGCTTGCCCCCTCCCACAATTGAATCTAAGTCAGCTCAGAGATATTTGAGCCACGCCAGGTCCCGTCGACGCGCCTTCAATCCGGCAAACCAACGCACCGGCAAGTACAACGCCAGCGGCAGCAACAGCGCCGCCATCCAGACGGCGCCGATGCTGTCGAACCCGAAGTAGTTGCCCTGGTTAAGCCCGAACAGCGCCACACACGCCACATACAGCACTTTCAACACATACAGGTGCAACAGGTAAAAGAACATCGGCGCGGCACCAAACACGGCCAATACCCCGATCCAACGCTTGTGCCCCGCGCGTTCAAACGCCCACAGCAGCAACAGCCCAATCCCCAGCGTCAACGCCAGGAACAACAACGAAGGCGGGTACTTGGTCACGTTGAAAAAGCTCATCAACGTCTGCACGCCATTTTCATAGGCCTGCCAAGGCTTCTCGCCATAGCCATTGATTGCACGCAGCACTACAAACCCCACCAACGATCCCACTCCGGCCAGCAACAGATAGCGCTGGCGCACCGCAGGCAAGGTGGCATTGGCAAACCACGGACCGATGCCGTAGCCCAGGGCAATCACGCCGATCCACGGCAGTACCGGATACGTGGTGCGCAGGCGCAGGTCTGCGGACGCCTCGATCCAGCTGCGTTCATGCAGGATGGCCCACAAGTCTTGCAGCGCGGAACCAGGAGCGAAGTGCACGCCATCGAGCAGGTTATGCCCGCCGATGATCACCAGCGCGAGCGCGATCAGCAGCGGTCGCGGCAACCACACCAAGGCGGCGAGGGCGATCATGCTGAGGCCTATCGCCCAGATCACTTGCATGTAGATCACGCTGGGCGGCAGTTGAAAGGTCCAGGCGAAGTTGACCAGGGTGAACTCCAGCACCACCAGGAACAACCCGCGCTTGAACAGGAACGCCGACACGTCGCGGCAGCCCTGGTATTTCTGGCCGTACAAAAACGCGGACAGCCCGGTGAGCAACACAAACACGGGGGCACACAGGTGGGCGAGGGTGCGGCTGATAAACAGCGCGGGCTCGGTGCTGTCGATGCTCATCGGGTCGCCGACCTGGCGGTGCAGCAGGAAGGTTTCCCGCACGTGGTCGAGCAGCATGAACAGGATCACCAAGCCGCGCAGGGCGTCGATGGAGAGCAGGCGTTGACGTAGGGGAGCAGCATCAGTCATGGGCGGGATCGCAGGGCAGGGTGGAAATTGGATGTTATTCTATAACATTAACGTGCCCATTGCCCTCAATTGCTCTCTGATCGGCTAACAGTTCTGATACCGTCATTGAAAGCGCTATCGGAGCCCCTCGCCATGATCACCCCACAATCCGTCATCGACTTCTGGCAACACGCCGGCCCCAAACGCTGGTTCGCCAAGGACGACGCCTTCGACGCACTGTTTCGCGACACCTTCTTCACCACCCACCTGCAAGCCGCCCGGCGCGAGCTGGAACACTGGCTGGACTCAGACGAAGGCGCATTGGCCCTGCTGATCCTGCTGGACCAATACCCGCGCAATGCCTTTCGCGGCACGGCGCATATGTTTGCCACCGATCCGCTGGCGCGTCATTACGCCCATCGCATGGTAGAGGCGGGCCTGGATCAACTGATCGAGCCTGCGTTGCGCGCCTTCTGTTACCTGCCCTTCGAACACTCGGAGGCGCCCGCCGATCAACAGCGTTCCCTCGACCTGAACCAGCACTTGGATCAGAGCACTTACCACTGGGCCAAGGAACACGCCGAGATTATCCAACGCTTCGGGCGCTTCCCCCATCGCAACGAGGTGTTGGCCAGGACGACGACGGACGCGGAGCGCGAATTCCTCACGGCCGGTGGGTTTGCCGGTTAAGCGTCCGCTTCGGCCAGGGTAGGCCGTGCGCTTACCGGTCGGAAACGCCGCAGGCCATTAAGGTCAACGGCCCAGCGCAAGGCTTCGGTGGCGGACGGGCGCGGGCCGTTTTTGATCGCGTTGTCATTGCTGGCCAGCGTCGCGAGATAGCCCTGGGCGCCGTTGCGTTCGGTCCAGTACTGGGTATGGCTGAACCAGGAACGGGCGAGCCAGCCTTTCCATTTGCCGACGCTCACCGGCAGATCCAGCACACCGTTGCCCATCACCGGCTTGACCGGGCCGCCGACGATGTCGCCGAACAGGCCCAAGGGTGCAGGGAAGTAGAGGTTGGTCCAACGCGTCACCGCAAACGCCGCCGCGTGGTGCAGGTAATACGGGGTGAACGGCCGCTCGCCGAGCAGCAGCGGCGGGCGGGCATTGTAGCCGTAGCCTTTGTCGTCTTCGGTGGGCGGGCAGGCCGGGGCTTCACGGCGCTGCATACGTTGCTTGAAATCACTGACGCTGCGACCCAGCAACAGGCTGGCATGGGCCATCGGGCTGCCAACGGTGACCAGGTCGGTGATGCGCCATGGGTTGCCCAGGCCCCGCTGCTCGATAAACGCCTCGGCTTGTTGATGGCGAAACGCAAAAGTGCTGCCAAGGCTGCCATCCAGGGCGGTGCCGGCCTTGAACAACGCTTCCTTGACCACCGGTTGCAGCGGCTGGTGAAGGGCGTAACGGTCGACCAGTGCCTGGTTGCTGGGGATCACTTGGGTCAGTTGGTCGTGGTAGTCATGCCACAGGTAACCAATGATGTCGTAGGCAATCACGCTGCCCAGGCTATGGCCGACCACGATGATGCGGTCGTAGTCGCCCTTGTTGTGCAGGGCGCGCAGCAACTCCACACCGTCGGCGCGGATCTGTTCGCGCACCATCACGTTCTGCGGGTTGGGGCTGAGGTAGCGCGCCGCGTCGCCCAGGTAGGACAACGCCGAATAGCGCAGCCCCAGGCCGAGCGCGCCGAGCAGTAATGGGATGAAAGCAAATGGGTTGCTGTCGTGCGGGGAGTGGCCCCAGGCCGTGGCGAGGGTGCCGGTGGCGATCAGCAGCAGCAGACCCAGGGTCGTCCAGCGCGTGGTGCGCCAGAACGGCACGATGGCGTCGGGAATGTCACGGCGCGGACGCTTGAAGCTGTCCCACAGCCAGCTCAACAGATGGCCGAACTTGGTGCCCTGCATCTTGTGGGCCCAGTAGTATTCATAAAAATCCGTGCTGGTGCGGCCTGATGACTTCAACACCCGCAGGTCGAAATTGCGCGACAGTCGATCCGGCTTGCTCCAGTAAAAGGGCGTGCCGCCAGGCGTGTCCGCGGGAATCATCGCGTCCACAAAACTGTGCAGGGTGTCCATCGGGCGCTGTTCGCCGATGCCGTGGATAACCACAACGGCTTGTTTCATGGGTTGTTCGTTCCTTGAATATCCCCACGGGGTGAGGCGAATCGGCAAAGTAGCTAATTGCCATAATACTGCCATTGCCGGTGCTATTCCCGCCAGGAATGCCCCCATAAAAACCCTGCATTGTCTTTATCCGCGCACATCTCGTAGCGTGAAGGCTCATTCAAGGAGATTGCCCATGAGCCAGAGCCCGTTGCGCCTGTACGTTGATTCGCTGTTCACCAGCCCCTACGCGATGTCGGTGTTCGTCACCCTGCGGGAAAAGGGCCTGGATTTCGATCTGGTTACCCTGGATCTGGATGCGGCGCAAAACCAGACCGCCGATTTTGCCCGGTTGTCTGTGACCCAGCGTGTGCCGACCTTGGTGGAGGGAGACTTTGCGCTGTCCGAATCTTCGGCGATCACCGAGTACCTGGAAGACGCCTACCCTGACACAGCGGTGTACCCGGCAGATTTCAAGCAGCGGGCGCGGGCGCGTCAGGTGCAGGCGTGGTTGCGCAGTGATTTGCTGCCAATCCGTCAGGAGCGCTCCACGCTGGTGGTGTTCTACGGACAGCAGATGCCACCGTTATCACCCGTGGCCGAAGCGGCCGCCAGCCGGTTGATCACTGGGGCGCAGGCGTTGTTGGCGGGTAATCCGACGCACCTGTTCGGCGAGTGGTCGATTGCCGATGTGGACCTGGCGATCATGCTCAACCGCCTGATCCTCAACGGTGACAGCGTGCCGGCCGAACTGGTGGCTTACGCCCAGCGCCAGTGGCAACGGCCGTCGGTGCAGGAATGGGTCAATCAGCCACGTCCTGCGCTGTAGCGTTGGCAGTCATTTGTTGCACGCGCCGATCCAGGTCTTCCCAATCCGCCATGCCCAGCACCCGCGTGGTGTTCAAGCCGCGCAGGTAGCCGCGCAATTGTTGGGCGCTGGCGCAGACCTGGTCGGCGTCGGCATTGATGTCCAGCAGCACGGTTTCATAGTCGACCAGGTAATCGGCAATCCGCTCGCGAAACTCCGGCAGGACGGCTTCACGGATACGGTCGAAGGTTTTCTGGTGGGGCTTCATGGCGGCTCCTTATCGGTTTTATCGTGACACTATCGCTTCAGATAATAGTCACCATCACGCATCGCAAGTTCTGTTTTTACAGGGAAAGCGCAAAATCCCCTCATCGAGACGCTGTTCAAGGAAATGCGCGATGAGGACGATGATTCAGCTGGGTTTAATGATTCTGATGCTGGCCACGGTGGCAGTGAACAACGCAGCCATTGCCGGTGAACTGCGTACAGGCCATTTGCTACCCATCGTCGGTAGCGTAAACTCCCTGCAGCACGCGCAGTCGGTGGGTGTGTTGTTGAGCGACAACACCCGCGACAACCTCAGCTACCTCGAACGCTACCACGACATGGCCTTGAATGGCGCCAAGGATGCCCTCGACGGGCGTATCCGCCAGGCGTTCGTCAACAGTTCCGACCCGGAACTGGCCATTGACTGGTTGATGAGTTCGCTGCAAGGCACCTTTTTGTCGGTGACCGTCTACGACAACCTGGATGCCCTGGTGCAGGCTCACCCCGATGTGGTGGTGATGCTCGATACCCATAATCAACTGCTGACCCAGCGTAACGATCAGGTCGAGGCGCGTTTTATTGCGCGGTTCTATGACGCCGACCTGCAATACATTGCCAAGGCCGAAGGCTCGGTGCACAGGCAGGTGCCGGCGGTGTGGGTCCGCAACAAGGCCGCGCCGGAAATTGCCGCGCAGATCGAACAGCAGCGGGATGTACAGCTCGATGCCTTGAAGCAGTTTGATGCGTCGCTCAAGGCGCTGGTACGCGCCAGTTAATGTGAACTTTTACTTTTACCGTCAGGATTTTTAATGCGCTCTTTTCTCTTACCGGTCGCAGCCCTGTTGCTGGCCGGCTGTGTGTCCGCCCCAAACACGCCGACCTTGACCCTGCAAACCAGCAAAGGCCCCGAAGCCTATCTGCAATGCGTCCTGCCCAAGCTGGAAAAGCACGGGATCACCTCGACCGTCACCCAGAACTCGCGTCATGCCCGCGCCGTTTTGACCAGCAAGATCGCCGCCGACGATGTGCTTGAAGCCTACAAGGCAGGAGAGGGCGGCAAGGTGTTCTTGTATGAGCGCAAACCGCTGGCGTCGGCTCTAACGCCGTCGCGGCTGGAATTGGCTGCCAAGGAATGCCAATAACTTCAGGCAACCTGTAGTGAGCAGGCTTGTCGAATCGTCGCAGCGCCCGCGCTGGGCTGCGAAGCAGCCCCCTTCCTACCTGTTGATGTGTCCTCGGCCTAGGCTTTGGCTTCGTTGCTAAAGCTGTTGACGGTCTTGACCAACCCTTGAGCCGCCAACGCCACCAACTCACCGCCTTTCTCCACGGTCGCCAGCGCCGGGTCCGAGCCCATGCGTCCATCGGGGAAGCGCGCACGGAAATCCAGGGCTTCACGGATCGGGCCGGTGTTGGCGATCTGTGGCGCATAGTCCGCCGACTTGATCGAGTCCGGGTACGCCCATTGCGTCACCGCAATCTCCGACGGCGTGGCATGGCTGCCGTGGCCTACGGGGAATTGGCGGTGGGCCAGGTCGCTGACGCCTTCCAGGTCCCACCAGTTCACCAGCTTCAGGGCGAAGCCGGCGGGGCGGCGGGCGAAGCTGGCTTCGGCGTACAACTCGGAAAACGCCGCTTCAATGGTCGCGATATTGCCGCCATGGCCATTGAGGAACAGGATCTTGTCGAAACCATGCCCGGCCAGCGAGCGCACCCAGTCACCAATCGCGGCGATAAAGGTGGAAGGGCGCAGGGAAATGGTGCCGGGAAAACCCAGGTGATGCTGGGCCATGCCGATATTGAAGGTCGGGCCGATCAGGATGTCGGCGTTCTTTTGCGCCTCGACGGCGATGATTTCCGGGCACATCCAGTCGGTGCCCAGCAGGCCGGTCGGGCCGTGCTGCTCGTTGGAACCGATGGGGATCACCACCGTGCGACTGCGCTCCAGAAACTGCCCGATCTCGATCCAGGTCGATTGATGTAGAAGCATGCGAAGCTCTCTTTTATCTGTGGGGACAGGCTAACCGCCACGGATTGTACGACTACTTGCCACCTGTTGGGGCTTGCAATTGAGGTACGTCGAGGACTTCAACCAGCGCTGGTCGGGGTACCACGAAAACATGAACTGCCCGTCCTTGAGCTTATCCACCACCTGGCGCGCCACCTGCGGGCGCACCGCCGGGCAACCCTGGCTGCGGCCGATACGGCCTTCGCGCTTGCTCCACAGCGGGCTCACGTAGTCGGCGGCGTGAATCACGATGGCGCGATCACGGGCCTGGTCATTGAACCCCGGCTCCAGGCCGTCCATGCGCAGCGAGTAACCGTGGGTGCCCAGGTAACTTTCCTGGGTGCGGAACAGGCCCAGGCTGGATTGATGGCTGCCTTCGGTATTGGAAAACTGGGTGGCGAAGTTTTCCCCGGACTTGGCGCCGTGGGCTACCAGGTCGCGCAGTACCAGGGTTTTCTTGCGCAGGTCGAAAATCCACAAGCGACGGGCGGTCGATGGCTGGGAATAGTCAATCACGGCCAGGCGCTCGGAGCGTTCCTCGCCATTGCTGACCGCGCACTGCATCGCGCTCAGGGCGCTTTTCAGTACAGTGGGGTTGAGTTCTGGAGCCGAGCGCGCCAGGCTGCTATACAAGGTAGGAGGGTTGCCGTTGGCGGCGAGCGCAGAATTGCTCAATACAGCCAGACTTACGGCGATCCCCAGGCGGTACATAAAAGTCAGCATCTACAGTACATCTCCCCCACTGTGGATTGGAGCCAAGTCATTGTTCAAAAAACACGCATGTTACTTGAGCATTTGCTTGCTCGTTGCACCATTGGTCGCCACGGCCGACGCGCTGCCGGTGGAACCGTTGCCGGTCACGACCCCCGCGCCGGTGGACCTGGCCCCGGTGCAACAAGCCCTGGCGCAACTGTCCAGCGTCTGCCCCGGTCTCGCGCCGCAGATCGACGCGCCAGCCCTGGCGCGCCTGCAAGCCTTCTATCAGCAACAAGGCGATGTCCCGTTATGGTCGGACGAGACGCGCCGCCAAGCACTCCAGACCCAGCTGCTGATGCTCGCCGACGATGGCCTGGACCCCACCCACTATAGTCTGCCCGCGCCACACGCCACGCAAAACGTGCTGTGCAGCGATATCGACAGCAGCCAGCACTACCTGCAAGCCCTGCAGGATCTGCACTTCGGCCGCTTGCAGCAATCGCGCTTCGAACCGCTGTGGCATTCCCAGCCACCCACCCGCGACCCCGACACCGAGGTGCTGGCCTTTGCCGCCACCGGCCTGCACGACATGGCGCAAGCGTTCGATCAAGCCCGTCCCAGCGCGGATTTGTACCGCAGCCTGCGCAATGCCTATTCCACCGTGCGCCAGCAGCCGTTGCCCCACTGGGATGCGGTTGGCAGCGGCCCGCTGTTGCGTCCTGGCATGGACGATCCGCGTGTTCCGGAACTGGCGCGTCGGCTCCACAGCGGCGGTTACCTGCCGATTGAACCCACGGGTGCCAGCAAGCAATACCGCCCCGAACTGGTCGCGGCGGTCAAAGCCTTCCAGGTCAGCCACTCCCTGCAATCGGACGGTGTGATCGGCGCTGGCACCGTGGCGGAACTCAATATCAGCCCGGCCATGCGCCGCGAGCAACTGCGCATCAACCTCGAACGCTTCCGCTGGCTGGCCCAGGACCTGGAGCCCGAGGGCGTGCTGGTCAACGTCGCCGCCGCGCAACTGAGCGTGTACCAGAGCGGCATTCCCGTGTGGCAAACCCGCCTGCAAGTAGGCCGCGCCGAGCGCCAGACGCCGTTGCTCAAATCACGCATCACCCGGCTGACGCTCAACCCCACTTGGACCATCCCGCCGACCATCATGCGCGAGGACAAACTCCCGGCCATCCGCCTGAACCCCGAATACCTGCGCCAGCAAAACCTGCAAGTGCTCGACGCCGAAGGCCACCCGCTGGCGCCCGAGCAGATCGACTGGGCGCGCCCCGGCAATATCCTGCTGCGCCAGGAAGCCGGCCCGCGCAACCCGCTGGGCAAGATCGTGATGCGCTTCCCCAACCCGTACTCGGTGTACCTGCACGACACCCCGAGCCAGCCGCTGTTCACCAAAGGCCCGCGTGCGTTCAGCTCGGGTTGCGTGCGGGTGGAACAACCCTTGTTGCTGCGCGACCTGTTGGTCAGCCCGGCCGAACGTGCGCGCACCGATGAACTGCTGGCCACCGGTATCACCCATGAATTCAGGCTGGCCACACCGGTGCCGGTGTTGCTCGGCTACTGGACGGTCGAAGTCGACCGCCAGGGCGGGCTGGTGTACGCGCCGGACATTTATGCACGGGACCTGGTGCTGATGAAGGCGATGGGAAGCGTGCTCTAGCCCTCCGGTTAGTTTGTTTTTTGTGGTGAGCGGGCTTGCCAAATCGTCGCACCGCCCGCGCCCGGCTGCGCAGCAGCTCCAAAACCTGTGACCACCACAGGTTTTTGTGCCGTTTCAGGGGACCAGATGCGATCAAATAGCGGCGCCAACGCCACCTGATGGCTGATGCCGATCACCGTGCACGCCGGCAGTTGTTCGCGCAGCACCACCAGCAGGGCGTGGGCGCTGGATTCGTCCAACTGGTTGGTGGCTTCGTCCAGGTACAGCGTGTCCGGCGCATACAGCAGCGCCCGCGCCAGGCCGATGCGCTGCTGCTCGCCACCGGACAGTTCCCGCGCCCATTCGCACTGTTCATCCAGACGCTGCACCAACCCCGGCAACCCCACCTGCAGCAGCACCGCAACCAAGCGCACGCCAGTCGGCACTTCAACCGCCGGGTAAGCCAGCAACTGACGCAGCGGCATGCTCGGCAGGTAAGGCTTCTGCGGTAGCAGCAAACTGCGTCCCGGCGGCAATTGCCAGCCGCCACGGCAATACGGCCAGATGCCCTGCAAGGTGCGCAGCAATGTGGACTTGCCGATGCCGCTGCGTCCGGCAATCAACAGCCATTCGCCCTGGGCCACTTGCACCGACACATCACCCAGCAGCAGGCTCGCGTCCGGGCGCAGTACATCCAGGCCGCTGATACACAGGCAGTCGCCAATCACCGGCGCCTGGGCCTGGCAGCGGCTGGCGGCGATGGCCTGTTCAAACTGCCCCAGGCGTTCCACCGCCGAACTCCAGCGCATCAGCTTCGGGTACAGCTTGATAAACCAACTGAGGGAACCTTGCACCGCGCCGAACGCACTGCGGATCTGCATCAGGCCGCCCAACGTGATGGTCTTGGCGAGAAACGCGGGCAGGGCGGCGAACACCGGAATGATCAGGCTGACCCGTTCATAGCTGACGGTAAACAGGCTGAGGTTGCGCTCGCGGCCCATCAACTGACGCCAGTTGTGCGCAATTGCCTGGAACCGCTCGGCCAGGTGCGCACGCTCCACCGCTTCGCCCCGGTACAGGGCGATCTGTTCGGCATGCTCGCGCTTGCGCAACAGGCTGGCGCGAAAGTCGGCCTCATAGTGCTGGCGGTCGACGTTCAGGCGGTGCAGCGGGCGACCGACCCAATGGGTGACCAGGCTGCCGGCCAGGGTGTAGAGCACCACAATCCACACCAGGTAACCCGACAACGTGATGCTGTACTCGCCGACGCTGAAGGTCTGCACCCCGGACAACTGCCACAGAATGCTCATGAACGCACCGACCTGGGCCATGTTGATAATGAACGACGCCACCAGCTCCACGCTCAGGTCGGCGACGATATCCACGTCCTCGCTGATGCGCTGGTCGGGGTTGTCCGGCTCGCCGTTCAGGCCCAGGCGGTAGAAGGCCTGGTCGGCTAGCCACGCGTGGGTGAACTGCTCGGTCATGGCCTGGCGCCAACGCAGCACCAGGGCTTTACGCACCCAGTCCAGGGCGACAACGATCAGCACGTAGGCGCCCAGGTAAATCACATAGCGGCCCATCAGCGCGTACAGCGCAGGCGTGTCGAAGGCGCCGAGGGTGTCGTAGAAACTCTTGCTCCAGGCGTTGATCAGCACGTTGATCTGCACGATCAACAGCCCCATGCCGATGATGCTGGCCAACATCAGCCAGCCCAGCCACTGCGAGCCCTGGCGCCAGAACGGCGCGGCCAGGCGATAGAACGTACGCAGGCTCTTCACGGCGCATCCGCCTTGGGCAGCACGCGCAGCAGCACTTGGTTATTAGGCGGGAACATCTGGCTGGCCAAGGGTTTGAGCAACTCCAGGCGCAGGCCGTCGGGCAAGCGTGCCTGGCGGCTCAGGTAGCGCGGGTCTTGCCATTGGCGTTCACTGAGCAGCAGGCGGCGCCATTGGGTGGTGGGATCAAGCAGGCGTTTGTGTTCCTGGCGGCGCAGTTCCATGCGTTCGCCGGCGACCCAGTTGGCATCCACCGAACGCCCCAGTTGCGCCAGGGTTTGCTGGGCAAGCGCCCACAGTTCTTCGGCGCGTTGGGGGTCGCAGGTGAAGCTCAATTGGCTTTCGATACGCTGGGTGTCGGGGTTCAGTTCGCTGTCAAAGCGCAGGCGATACACGCCAGACGCTTCACCGCGCAGGCGTTGCTTGAGCTGCTGGTTGGCCAACTCACGCAGGGCGGCGACACGGGCCGCCGCTTCGGGCGTCCAGGGTTGTTCGCTGAAGCTGCTGGCTTCGAGCACCACCCGTGGCTCCAGGGCCACGGCGACGTCGGTGCGCCGTTGACCGGGTTTTTGCAGGGCCGGGCGGCCGGGTTGGGCAACGCCACGGGGGATATTGGCCAGGTGTTCGCCCACGGCGTTTGCCAGTTGCGCAGGGTCCACGTCCGCCATCAGGTAGTAGGTGACCGGGGCCTGGGTGAGCTGCTGCCAGTCCTCGGTCAGGGTGCTGGCTTGCAACGCCTCCAACGCCTGTTGATCCGGCGCTTGCCAGGTGTCGGCGCCGTAGCGCAGTTCGCGTCGGGCGGCGGCGATGGCATCCGGGCGGGTGCTCACGCGGGTCAGCAAATCATCGCGGGCAGCACTGAACAGCTCGTCATCGATCACTGCGCCCACCTGGCTCTGGCGATAGCTTTGCAGCAGCGTGGCCAGCGCACCCATCGAGGCTTTTGACGTGGCGCTCAGTTGCAGGCGTGTGGCGCTTTGTTCAAGGCTCAAGGTTGCCTTGTGCTGTTTGCGCCACGCCTCAAGGCCTGGCGCGCCGCTCTGGTTGCCCAGTTGTGCAGCCATTTGCAGGCGCCAGGCGGGTACGTCGCGGCGCTCGTAACCGGCGGCCGATTCGGTTTGCAGGCGCCATTGGCCGTCTTCGGCATTACGGCGTAGCCAGACCAGCCGATCACCGTTACTCAGTTGCCAGTGCTCGACCTGTTCAGCGCTAAAGCTGCGCTTGCCGATCACCGCGCCCGGCGCGCCCGCCGATGGCGGTGTGAAGGTGGCAATGGGCGGTTCCACCGGCGCGGCTGACTGCGGCGCAACCAGCGATGAGTGGGCAATGGACCCACGCAGCTGCTGCACATCGTCCACCGTCGGCAGGCGCACCACGCGGTTGCCTGGCGCAGTGAATTGCAGCACTTGGTCGGGGCTGTCGAGCCAACGTTGCAGGCGGGCATCCAGGGCCGCAAGGTCGATGGTGTCCAGCGATTGGAGCGTACGCCGGGCAATCTGATGGGACGCGACGACAGGGCGGTTCTGCACGGCGGCATCGTTGAGCGAGGTCACCCATTGCTCGAAGGTGCGTGACTCGTCCTTGGCCAGCATGCCGTCTGCCAATTGGCGGATTTTGCGCTTCTCCCGGTCCAGGTCCTGCGCAGTGAAACCGTGTTGGCGTAAACGCTCCAACTCGGTCAGTAGTTGCTTCAAGGCTTCATCATGATGAGCGCCGTCAACCGCCGCCGCGACCCCCAGCACGCTGGAGTATTCGCCGATCAAGGTTTTCTGTGCGGTCAGGCTGCGCACGCCGGCTTGCAGAGGCTGGCGGCGCAATTGGGTCAACAGGGCCGACAGCGCCATGCGGTCGATCAAGCGCTCGCGGGTGGCCTCGGCCGTGACGCCACGGCTGTCCGGTTCATGCAGGCGAAACAGCAGCGACACCTGGTTGCTTCCGGTCTGCGGGTCTTGCAGGCGGAAGATTTTCAACTGGTTGTCGAGGGGCAGTTCGCGGTGTTCACGCTCTGGCAATGCCTGGGCGGCGGGCGCGCCGAAGGCTTGCTGGATCTGCTGCGCCAACTGCTGCGGTTCGAAGTCGCCGACCACCGACAACACCATGTTATTGGGCACGTACCAGCGCTGTTGAAAACGCTGCAAGGCACCCAGCGAGGCTTCGCGGATCGCCGTTTCATTGCCAATGGTGCGATGTTGCGGGTAACGCGACCCGACCCGTTGGGTGGCTGCGCGCTGGTCATTCATGCGCTGGGCCACGCCCAGGCCGCCGCGCCATTCTTCGATCACGATGGGTCGTTCGCGCTCAAGGTCAGCCGCGTTGTAATCACCCGCGAACACCAGTTGCGCGAGCTTTTCAAGGGCCACGGGGGTTTGCGTGGTGCCTGCCATGGGGCTGAGCAGGTACTGGGTGCGGTCGTAGCTGGTCATGGCGTTGAAGTTGCGGCCCTGCACCCAGCCCAGCGCGGTCATCTGCGCACGCAGGTCGGTGGTTTGGCCGGCGCGGCTGCGGAAGGTCAGGTGTTCGAGCATATGGGCCACGCCCACCTGGTCGTCGTCTTCATCCACCGAGCCTGCGCGCACGGTCAGGCGCAGGTCGAGGCGGCCGGTTTGAGTGCTGTCCTGTACCAGGCGGTATTCCAGGCCGTTGGCCAATTGGCCGCGCACCACCTGCGGCGCCCACGGCAGCGGTGCCTGGGTGACGGGCGATGCGCAGGCGCACAGCAGCAGCGGGCCGAGCAGGCCTGCAAGTAATTTATTCATCAGGGGTTCCAGGCTTATCAGGTGGCAGCGTTAGAAGCGGTAGCCGACTTCGAGCCAGTATTGGCGGCCGACTTCATAGGTGACGGTGGAGCTGCCACTGCCGACGATCTCGTTGACGTGGTCGGTGACGTTGGTGATGTCCACGGCGGCGAACAGCGCTTGTTCCTTGCCGGTGGGGATTTCCCAGCTGACACGCATATCCCAGGTGGGGGCCGCCTTGACCTTGGCGGCCTCGTACACGGCGAGGTCCTCGCCATTGACGGTAACGATTTCGCTGCTATCGATGATCTGTTCGTAGGCCCCGCGATAACGCAGGAAGTTACTCAGGGTGAGGTTCCATTGCGGGATCTCGGTGATGGTCGTCAGGCGGGCAGTCCAGGGGCGGTTGAAGTCGCTGGCGGGCAACTCGCTGTAGGCCATGCGCTTACCGTCGTAAAGCACGTCCTCATTGGCGTATTGATCGGCGGTGATGCCTGATTCATAGGTGCCGTAGGCGTCCTTGGTGCGCGACCAGTCAAACGCCGCCTGTACGCTGGTACGTGATCCCAGCCATTGGAATTCGTGCCGTGGGGTAATACTCAGCGTGACGTTGTCACTCTCGCTCGACGCGTCGTTGGTGTAGGTGTAATAGATGCTGTCGAAACCGGCGGCAGGGCCCAGCCCAAGCACGCGGGAGGAGGCCCGGCCGATCTTGTCCTTGCCGTCGCGGTGTACGTATTTGAGACGAAAATCGGTGTCGAGCCACACCTGGTCAAGCCCAAGGGTCCATTCATCGTCGTAGGGCACCTTGAGGTCGGAGAACTTGTTCAGGTTCTCGACCTGCGTGGCCGTCCATGCACCGCCTTGAGTGGTGCGGGTGTAGCGGGTATTGAAGCCTTGGCGACCTTCGGCCAGGCGGTACTTGAACAGGTTGCGCCCGTAGTAGCGGTTGGCGCCGAACACCAGCACGGTGCTGCGGTCGCCGAAGAAGTCGTAGTCACCGGAAAAACGCGGTGCCAGGTTCTGCTTCTGCATGTAGTCATCGCCCTCCAGACGCAAGCCTGGGCGCAGGCCGAGTTTGCCGATCTGCAGGTTGTCGTGGATGAAAAATGCATACTTGTTTTCGGTCAGGTCCAGCTTGCCGGCGCCATAGACGTTGCGTGCATTGGCCCATTGACGGGTGTTGCCATTGCGCAGCAAGCCGATGGAGCACAACGGGTCATCATTCAGGCAGGTGGCTATGTTGTCGCGTCGGGTGATGTTGACCGAGGTCGCTTCGGTTTCACGCTCCCAGGTGGCCTGGTTGCGGGTCAGCTCCATGCCGGTCACCACGGCATGTTCGGCGCCTGCCCAGCGGAACCCTTGCCAGTCGGCCTTGAGTTTGTAGTTGATGCCTCGCTGGGTTTGCGTGAGGTTGCCGTAGGCGCCTTCGCCGCTGCGTGAGGTCGCTGTGGTGGGCAGGCCCCAGTTCTTGGTGCTGGAGTAATACCAGGCGATGGCATCGTTGGACTCCGACTCCCGGGAACTGTTGAGGTCGGTTAAGGCCAGGGTGTGCGACCAGCGCGCTGAATCGCCTTCCCACACCGCCTTGAACGCCCCTTGCCAGCCGCCGTTGATATTGGTGAAACCGGAGTTTTTGTAGTTCTCGCGAAAATAGGTGTTTTCCTGTGGCGCCTTTATGAACGAGCCGTCCAGGCTCAAGCGCTCGTTGACGTTCCAATACGCCTTGAACATGTAGTTGTCCAGCTGCCGCGTCTGGTCTTCGCGATTGTCGCCATTCGGGCTGTTGTAGCCGTCTGCATACTTGTTGAGGGGGATCACCGAGCGCTTTTGCGAGAAGCTCACGATGGCGCCGAAGTCGTCGGTGAGGTGGCCTTCGAGCATGCCGCGCACGGTGGTTTTTTCGAACTCGGGCTGGTACTGCTCGTTGGACGCATTGTCGAAATTGGCCTGGTCCTTTTCGGTGGTGTGGTAACTCGTCCACGCCGAACGGCTCATGGAATAGGACAGTTTGCCGTGCAGGTCCTGGCTGGGGCGACGGGTGATCGCATCGACCACGCCGCCGTTGAATCCACCGTACTCAGCAGGCACGTTGCTGTCGTAGACCTTCACTTCCTGCAACAGGTCGGCGTCCAGGGCAATGCCATGGGAGCGACTGGGCGAAGCATCGAACTGGCGGGTTTCGCCATAGCCGTGTGCGCCGGGGTCGAGGTCGTTATTGATCGAGATGCCATCGATCATGAAGTTATTCTGGTAGAACTTGGCGCCGTTGATGCTGATGTCCGCGGGGTCGATTTCACCTGGCGCATTGGAATTTTGCTGGGCCCCGCTGAACTGCACGCTGGGGTGCATTTGCAGCAAGGTGGTGATGTCGCCGTTGGCGCCGGGGAAGGCCTGGATCGCCTTTTGATCGATCACCGTGGCGCCCTGGAACGAGTTTTCTTCGGTGAAACCCAGCACGACCGTACTGTCCAACATCGTCGGGCCGCCAGCATCGGCACTGGGCAAGCGGTGAAACACCAGAGCACCGTCCTGATAGCCCCAGCCGATGCCGGTGCCTTGCAGCAGGTACGCGAGGGCTGCGTCGTTGCTCATGTCGCCGTTCACACCGGGGGAACTCACACCCTTGAGCAGTTGCGGATCGACGCTCACTTGCTTGCCGCTCTGTTGGCCGAAGGCAATCAACGCGCCGGCCAGGGCCTGTGGCGGGATGTTGAAGCCGTGGGTCGAGGCGGGCGTATCGGGTTGCGCCAGGGCCAGCGGCAGCGGACCAAACGCGCAGCACAGCCCGAGCAGGCCGGCGGCGGCCCCTTTCTTCAGGCGCAGCGGCCACGTGCCCGGCGTACCGAACGGGTGAAGGGTGTGTGTCATGCAAAGATCCCCGCGCCGGCATAAAAACCGGCCAGTCAATGAATACGAATAAATCTCAATTGCTGCGCGCGGGACAGAAGACGGGACAGCGCGGGGGATTTTCAGAAAAAAACTGAAATATTTTTAAAACACGGAAAATTACTTGCTCAACACCAGCAGCCACGGGCTGTAGGCGCTGACTTTTGCGCCGTAGGGTTGCAGCACGGCCTGAAGCGCCGCCTGGGGTTTGCGCAGGTCGTAGACGCCAGTGACCCGCTGCGCACCCAGTTGCTTATCGCGCAGTACAATGATAGCCGGGGTGTAGCGGCGCAGTTGCTCCAGCACCTCGCTGATCGGCAGGTCATCGGCAATCAACTGGCCCTGACGCCAGGACGCGGCCTGGCTGGGAGCAAAACCGCCGAGTTCGGCACGCCCGGCGCGCAAGGTGAGGCGCTGCCCCGGCACCAGGCTGGCGAGCGGGCGGCGGGCTTGTGCATCGTCGACATTGACCGAGCCTTGTTCCACGGCGACGCTCGGCTCATCCGGTGAGGCATCGACGTTGAACGCAGTGCCGGTCACGGTCACGCGCAATGTCTTGGTCAATACATGAAAGGGTTTGCGCTTGTCCGGCATTACCTTGAAAAACGCCTGGCCGGTCAGCAGTCGCACATCGCGGTGATTGCCGGCGATATCTACCGCAATCGCCGTTTGGCTGTCGAGTTGCACCACGCTGCCGTCACTGAGGGTGATGTCTCGGGTTTCACGGCGCCGGTACGGTAATCGGCTTGCCAGCGCAGCAGCAGGTTTGGTGCCAGCGCGACTACCAGACAGGCCGCGATGGCGGCGGCGACCCAGCGTCGAATCCGGCGCGGGCGGGCGGCGGGGCGCTGCGTAGGGGGGGGCGGGTTGTGGAACGTGTTCAACGGGCGCTACTTGCCCCGTCAACTGCCACACACGTTCAGCCTTGCGATAGGCCTTGGCATTGGCCTCGCTGGCGGCGCACCAATCGGCCACTTGCCCACGCAGGTCCGCGTCCAACGGGGCCTGTTGCACGCGCATCAGCCAGTCCAGGGCCTGGTCGCGGCGGGTGTTGGCACTATCCTCAGTGGGCATGAATGGAGCATCTCCGCAGGCAAAAAAAGGCGGGCAGGATCCCATGGATTCACCCTTCACCGCAAAAGACGCATCAGCCGCGGTTTTTTTCAGAAACGTCTCGGTGCGATCAGTCATCGTCCGCTCCCAGGCAGTCCATGCAATGGCGCAACGCGTCGTGAACCAACTGATGTACCAGCGCCGTCGACACCCCCAGCTCTACCGCGACCTGCTGCAAGGTCAAGCCGCCCAGGCGATGCATTTCAAACGCACGACGGGTGCGCTGCGGCAATTGGGCCAGCGCGCGGGAGACGGCTTGCAGTTCGTTCTGGCTGCTTACTTCACGTTCGGGAGAGGCGCTGCTGGAGGGCAACTCGTTGAGCAGTTCGTCGCCACCGGGCTGCACCCGTTCGGTGGCGGTGCGGCGCGTCAGGTCCAGGGCGAGGTTGCGCACGATGCGGTACAGGTAGCTGGCCGGGTGGCGGATATCGGTGTGTTCATCCTGGCCGCTGAAACGCAACCAGGCTTCCTGCACCACGTCCTCGGCGCGGGCGCGGCAGCCCACGATGGGCGCAGCATAGTCCAGCAGCGCGGCCCGGTGGGTCAGGTAAAGCTGGAGTTTTTCATCCGCCAAGAGAGTCAGCTGCCTGCGCGCGACCGTGCCGCGTGGCACAGACTGGGAAGTGGGAGGGCGCGGAGTTTAGCTGTGGTTGATAATGGTTATCAACAACTGGATGGTTTTTGTGGCGCAGTCATCAACGCCGCAGGTGGGTGAGGAGCGCTTCAACAGCCTGCGTCGCACTGATCCTGGCGGTGTCGAGCGTCAAGGGTACTTCATCCCAAGGCTCGTATTCGTGAGTCGATACCGATTGCCAGCTCGGTGGCCTCAGCCCAGGAATATCGCCCTCACGGCTGTCGACGCGGCGTTGGTGTTCACGCGTATCCGAGCAGACAAGCTGGATATCGACCAACGCCACACCCGCTTTTGCGGCAGTTTCTTGCCACGCTACGCGGCTTTCCTGCACCGGGTTCACGCAGTCGGCGACCACCGTGCGCCCCAATTGCAGGTTGCTCAGCGCCAGGGCATTCGCCACGCCGTAGCCGCAGGCGCCCGGCGCCATGCCCGCATCGCGAAGGGTTTGCTCGATTACATCGATGCGCAGGTAAACCGCAGCGATCCGGCCTGCCAGTTCACGGGCAATCGTGGTTTTGCCGGTGCCGGGCAAGCCGCTGAAGACGATAAGCATGGTTCGGTCCTTCGATAGGTCAGTGGGGCGGGTTCAGGGTATCCTCCAGTTCCCCCACAGGTCGACCCCAGGACACTCCATGCCCTTGCAGTTCGTAAAAATGCACGCCCATGGCGACGACTTCATCATCGTCGACCGCCGTGGCCTGGATGACCCGATCACCGCGCAGGTCGCCCGGCGCCTGGGCAATCGCCACACCGGCATTGGCTTCAATCAACTGGCCGTGGTGCTTGATTGCGAAGACGCCGTGGCGCGTATCAAGTTCTGGAACCCCAACGGCACACCGCTGCAAACCTGCGGCAGCGCCACCCGCGGCGTGGCCGACCGTTTGATGCATGAAACCGGCAGCGATTCGGTGGTGCTGCGCACGGACCGTGGCCTGCTGACCTGCGTGCGGGAGGCGGGGCGACGGGTGTCGGTGAACATGGGCGAGCCGTCGCTGGACTGGGCCTCTGTACCGCTGGCCGAGGCCATGGACACGTGTACCTTGCCGATCGAGGGGCGCCCGGCAGCGTGCAGCATGGGCAATCCCCATTGCACGTTTTTTGTCGACGACATCAACGCCGTTGAAGTGGCCGCAGTGGGCCCGGCCCTGGAAATTCATCCGCTGTTCCCGGCCGGGACCAATGTGCATTTTGTGCAGGTGCTCGACCGTGGGCATATCCGCCTGCGCATCTGGGAGCGTGGCGGTGGCGTGCCGCTGGGGTCTGGTTCGTGCTGTTGCGCAGCGGTGCAATGGCATCCGGCGTGGCTTGCTGGATGCCACGGTGCAGGTGCAGTGCGATGGCGGCACGGTCACCGTGCACTGGACGGGCGAGGGCGGCGTGGTGTTGACCGGCAGTGTCGAGCCGGTGATGCAGGGCAGTGTCTATCTGTTTTGAAGGGCTACCTGTTCTGAAACTTCACCGTAAACGTGGTGCCGTCGGTGGCGCAGGAACGCACCGCCACGTCGCCGCCATGCACCTTGGCCAACTCGCGCACGATATACAGGCCCAGGCCCACGCTGCGCACGTCGCTGCCCTGGTCGGTGCCACGGGTCATGGGCTCGAACAGCACCGCCAGCAAGGCCTCGGGAATGACCGCGCCGTAATTATGCACGGCCACTTCGCATGCGCCGTTATCCAATTGCGAGGTGATGGTGATCGGTCGTTGCAGGTCGCCATAGGCCACGCTGTTGGCCACCAGGTTGCCGATGATCTGATGCACGCGGTCGGCGTCCAGGCAGGCGTCGCCGGCGCCTTGGGCGTGATGCTTCAGCGTGGCCTTGGGGAACGCCACGCGCAGCTCGTCCACCGTGCGATGAATCACGTCATGCAGGTCCAGTGGCGCCGCCTTGATGCTGATGCCCTGGCCGACCCGGGCCTGGGTGAAGTCCAACAGGTCGGCAATCATGCGCTGGGCACGTTCGGACGATTGGCCGATATGCCCGAGCAGCTGGCGTTCCTTGGCGGTGCGCTCGCCACGGTGGAGAAAGTCCGACGCCATGCGGATCGCCGTGAGCGGGTTTTTCAGGTCATGGCTGACAATCGCGACCATCTGTTCGGCAAACAGCGCACGGCGCTGGGCGATGGCGTAGGCCTCGCTCAGTTCAGCCTGGGCGCGTTGCAGCGCCAGTTCGGTGGCGGTCTTTTCCTGCAGCAGCGCTTCGGCCAGGTTGCGTGCGTTGAGCAGCTCGCGTTCGTACTTGTCACGGTCGGTGGTGCCGAACAGCGCCAGGTCGTGCACTACCGCGCCGGCCTGTTCACGTTTGTTGCCGTTGAGCAGCACGGTCACCTTGTGGCCGTCGTGGTGCAACATGTCCAGTTTCACTTCGGTGACGCTGCCGTGCATGCGCAGCATCGGCGCCAGGTGGGTCTGGTGGAAGATCCGCCCGCCGATGGTCAGCAGGTCCTGGAAGCGTTGGCCGCACAGCTCGGCGTTGCTGAACCCCAGCCAATCACTGAAGCGCGCGTTGGCCTGCAGGATCGTGCCGTCTTGCGTGGTGACGGCCAGGGCGCAGGCGGCGCTGTCGAACAGCTCAGTGGGCACGGGCAACCGCCCACGGCGCGAGGAACGTGTCCATGGCCGCGGCGCAGGCTTGCGGCGCGCTCATGTGCGGGCAGTGGCCGACGTTGTCGACCAGGCAATAGGTACTGTTGGGCAACACGCTGTGCAGGTATTCGCCCACGGCCACCGGGGCGATCAGGTCGTCGCTCGATTGCAGGATCAACACCGGGGTGGTCAGGCCGATCACGTCCTGGCGGTTGTCGGACGTGAAGGTCACCCGCGCAAATTGCTTGGCGATGTCCGGCTCGTGCGGCAGAAACTGTCGGTCAGCTCGTCACTCAGCGCAGGTTGCCCTGGCGTTCCCATGATCACCGGGGCCATGGCGCTGGACCAGCCGAGGTAGTTGCTGTCGAGGGTATCGAGCAGGTCGTCGATATCACTGCGCTTGAAGCCGCCGACGTAGTCATCGGTATCGATATAGCGCGGTGAGGGGCCGATCATCACATGGGCGGCGATCCGTCCCGGCACCAGGCGATCGGCGAGGGTGCCGATCATTGCGCTGACCGAATGCCCCACCAGAATCACCGGGCCTTCGGCGTAGGCGTCGATGATTTCATTGAGATCGTGGGCGTAGCCTTCCAGCGAGTTGTACTTGGTCTTGTCGAAGGCGTTGAGGTCGGAGAGCCCGGCGCCTACCAAGTCATACATCACCACACGAAAGCGCGCTTTGAATTGCGGCGCGAGGTAGTTCCACATGGCCTGGTTGCACCCGAACCCATGGGAAAACACCAGAGTCGAAGTCCCACAGCCCATCACAGTGACGTTGTTGCGGTGGCGTAGGTCCATGAGGGTCTCAAAGTTATGGCGTATTGCTATGTGTGCGGCAGTTTAAATAGTCAACGCCGTGGGGTCACGTGTTATAGCGCTGATAAGGTAAAGTCGGCGCCTTCAGGAAGAAACTTCAGGTAACAAACATGATGCGGTGGTTGCGGCACTCTCTCTCGGTTCTGCTGGTACTGGTGCTCGCCAGCCTGGCAATCACCGCCCAGGCTGACACTTCGCCCATCGGCGTCGCCCTTGACCAGCGGGTCATCGACCTCACCAACACCCTCGACGCCAGCACCACCACTCGTCTGAAAGAACAGCTTGCCGCCCTCGAACAGCGCAAGGGCGCCCAGGTGGCCGTGCTGCTGGTGCCCTCCATTGGCGCGGCAAGCATCGAGGATTACGCCAACCAACTGTTCCGCGCCTGGAAGCTGGGGCGCAAAGACGTCAACGACGGCATCCTGTTGCTGGTGGCCAAGGATGATCGCAAGGTGCGCATCGAAGTGGGCTATGGCCTGGAAGGCACCGTCACCGACCTGTTGGCCCACCGCATCATCGAGGAGCACATCACGCCTGCGTTTCGTCAGGGCGATTACGCGGCAGGTATCAGCCAGGGGGTGAATGATTTGGTCGTGCTGGTGGACGGCGGCGAGCTGCCCGCCGTGGCAGGGCCTGGCGTCAATCCCCAGGCGATGGCGGTGTTGCTGGCGTTTATCTTCGGCGCCGTTGGCGGTGTGCTGGTCGCCGCCGGCAAACTGGGTTGGCGCCGAGCATTGATCGCCGTGCTGGCGGTCACCGCACTGTTGACGACTTTCAGCGGCGGCCGCGAATGGCCGATGTTCCTGTTCGTATTGCCGCTGACGATGTTGATCGGCGGCGCCACCTTCGGCGCGTTATGGCTGGCGCGCACGGCGTTCTACTGCGTGATGGCCGTGCTGGCCTATGTGGTGGGGGTTGTGGTGGCGGACCGGTTTGTAGAGGTCAGCTTTGTCCACTGGCTGGTGTGGCCGTTCGGTGGGGCGTTGATCCTGGGCCTCTACGTGGGGTTGTTTTTTGTCATCAAGGAGTCGTGGAAAACCCGTCCGCGTTTCTTCTTCGTGCGGGCGCTGGCGGTGGCCACGCTCTATGTCGCGGCAGGCTTGCTGCTTGGGCACGGTTACCAGGGCTGGATCATCGCGATACCGGTGGCGTCCTTCGCGGCGTTTCTGCTGTTTGTGCAGAGTATCTCCGGAGGCGGCTCGGGTGGTGGTTCAGGTTCAAGCTCCAGCCGCTCCAGCTCCAGCTCCAGCTCCGGCAGCAGTTCGTCGGGCGGCGGTGGGTCCAGTGGCGGCGGCGGGGCGTCGGGTAGCTGGTAAGAGCGAGTGCTCTCGCCACAGGCGGGGGACTCCCCATTCGTGGAAACTACAGTTGCTTAGTCAGAAAGATGCGGCTGCTGCCTTGCGGCGCGCAGGGTATTTCGCCAAACCGCACCCACCCATTTTTCTCGTAAAAGCCTGGTGCCTGAAAGCTGATGGTGTACAGCACGGCGTTCAGGCAACCCCGGCGCCGGGCTTCGTCTTCGAAGGCTCGCAGTAACTGGCTGCCCAGGCCCGTGCCGCGCAGCGAATCGGGCAAGTGAAACAGATCGAGGAAGGCCGTGCCCAAGGTGGTTTTGCCGGTGATGCCCCCGAGGATCTGCCGGGTTTCGGCGTCTTTGATCAGCACAGTGAGCGGCCGGCGGTCGTTATAGCCGGTGATGCCTTCGTTGAATGCCGCGAGGCCGCTGCCGAGCAGACGCTCGGCATCGGGGTGGGGCTGGTCACTGGTTTCAATAAGCGCTGCGGTCATCTCAAAACCTCGATTTGTCAGAGCGACATCACCATCTCATGCCACGCCATCCCGCCATGATCCGAGGGCGAAGGCCGAACGTAGGTGTAGCCCATGCGCTCGTACAACGCTACATGCTGTTGCTTGCACATCAGGTGAATCGTCTGCTTGTCCAGCGTCTTCATGCGCCGCACAAACTCGCTCATCAATACCGTGGAATAGCCGTTGCCCTGATGTGCCGGATCGACCACCACCGACATGATCACCACATTCGGCGCCTCGGGCGCATGCCCCACCAATTCCTTGAATGCCTCGTCCGACATCACCACGTCATGGGCACAGCCACTGTTGATAAACCCCACCACGTCGCCATCGGCTTCAAGGATCAAAAAGCCTTGTGGGTACTGCGCTATGCGCGTGGCGATCTTCTCCAGGGTCGCGGCTTCGTCGCCTTCGTAGGCAGTGATTTCGATTTCATAGCAACGTGCGGCGTCGGCGGGCAGGGCGTTGCGGAAGGTGAGGGCGGGCATGCGGGTTCCTGGGTATTGGGTGAAAGGCCACATGATAGATACAAACTCCCCGAGTGACACGGCCTCTTGTGGCGAGTGGGCGTGCCCCAGCATCCAGCCTCGGGATCGCGTTAGTATAAAATCCCACGCGTTGCCCCAAGGCACCGACCAGGCCGTGAGGTCACCAACCCGCATGAAGGAAGGACCCAATGCTGGAAATAAAACGCGCCACCCGCGAAGACGCCAACGCCGCTTTCGACATCCGCCGCGAAGCCATCCGCAGCCAATGCATCGGCGCCTACACGGCAGAACAAATGGCGCTCTGGACCCGCGGCAGTGCCGACGATGGTTACAACAGGTTAATGGACAAACCGTTTTACCTTGGCTGGGTAGACGATAAACCGGTCGCCACCGGCATGCTCGACCTCGACAACAATGAAGTCGGCGCACTGTTTGTACTGCCCCAGTTCACTGGGCGAGGGTACGGCAAGGCATTGCTGGATCATCTTGAGGCGCTGGCGCGAGAACTGGCGTTAGGCGAAGTGGTGCTGGATGCCACGTTGAATGCGGCGAGTTTCTATCGGGCGTGCGGGTATGTGGGCGAGCAGCAGGCAATCTACCATTCGCCGTCGGGGCTGGCGTTGGCGTGTATCCCGATGAAGAAGCGGATCTACCCGCTCCGCCCGTCACCCTCGGGGCCTGACCAATAGTTGCCGATGGTATAGTCCCGGCGCTTTTTTACGTTTTGATCGCGCCGGGAGGCTCGAGGAGAATTCGCATGAACCTCTATACCGCAGGCTATGAGGGCCTCACCATCGATGCGTTTATCGCCCGCCTGAAGCAGGCCGGCATCGACAAGGTACTCGATGTGCGTGAGTACCCACTCTCGCGTAAGAAGGGCTTCTCCAAAAAAGCCTTTGCCCAGTGCCTCGCTGTTGAAGGCATCGCCTATGAACACAGTCGGCCGTTGGGCTGCCCGAAACCCATACGCAAGCAGTACAAGGAAGACGGGGATTGGGTTGCGTACGCTCGCGGCTTCCGAGCTTACATCCGCACACAGGACAGTGTGCTGAAGGAGCTGGTGTCCAGCGCGGCTGAACAGCGCATCTGCATGGTCTGTTATGAAGCAGACGCCAATTTTTGCCATCGCAGCCTGATCGCGGAATCGGCCCAAGCGCTGCACAGCTCGCTGCAAACCCAGCATTTGCCGATCAAAACAGAGCGATTTGTTGACCGTCTTCTTTCTGTCGCTTAGGCGGATAAATCAGGCTGACAATCAGCCATTGCCCTGGGAATCGGTGGAGGGTTCCCATCAAGAGCATCAAATCCTTCGTGGGTAGTTCGGTCTCCAATTTGTGCCTGAACGGGTATTCCCATCCGAGCGCGCCGTGCTTGCGGCGTACATTTCGATAGAGCTGGCTGGCCTCCCAGTCCACGATTTTATGGGTGTAGGACTTAACTTCGCCGTCCACCAGGCATTCGTAGATGTAATGAAAGTCAAAAGGCACCTTTTCCAACCGCTTGATGCTGGCGCGCTCCTGGTCTTCAAACAGGCTGGGTTGGCGCTGCATGGCTTCCAGTTTTTCAATTTCTTCAGGCGTCCATGTTTCCGATGCTGACTTTTGAATGCGTAATGTGCGGATGCGTAGGGGCTTGATCAGACCAAGCGTCACGTTGCTATCAATTCTGGCTATTTCCAGTGCTTCAAAGCTTTCATACACCGGCAATTTATCCAGCCATACGCGCCGTTCGAGCCAGTCACCAGAGGGCAATACGTTTCCCGCGCAGATGCTGTCTACGGCAATTTTGTGGCTTTCTGGCCTGTGATCGCCTGGGTTTTTCTCAATCAGCGCATCAATCCATTGCCACTTTGCGAATTGCTGGTCCCCGTTGACCAAACGGAACGGGACCGGGTAAAGCCGTATCAGATTGCCCGCCTCGTCAATACCGGCAACACAGGAAGTCTCGGCGTATTTGGCACTGGGAGAAGGGTAGGTCTTACACAGAATCAGGATTCGAACCTTGCGTTTCATACGGGCCACATCCAAAGGTCTTTTCTGAACTGTATCCAGACATCGGAGAGTTGCCAGAAAGACTTGTAACCACGCATTGATGCATCAAGCCAAGTGTCGTTATCGAGCGGCGAACTCAGTGCGCAACAGCTTGATAACCTGCTCGACCGAATCCCCCTGAACCGCCGGAGGCCTCTGGCTCTCTCCAAATTCGCGCCACACAAACAGCGTCAGCTCGGCGCCGTCAGTCTGTGTCTGCGCAACGCCAGGCGCGGCGAAGTCTTGCAGCACTCGATATCGCTCATCCCGCCAGAACGCATCTTCCACCCAGTCATACACCGGGATGAAATGAAAATGCAGCGGGAACCCTGGCATATGCCCATAACGGCTGATGTACAACCACTTGGGTTTGAGTTGCGCTTCCATGACTCGCTGGGTCTTGGCCAGCAGCCCGCCGAGTTCGGCCAGTGCGGCTTGCGGCATGTCCGCCAGGGAGTGGATAGGCGCTTTGGCGCCCAGCATCAGGTACCCCGGCAGTTTGGAAGCCAGGTGATGGTTGAGCCGCCAGTGCTCGGTTTCAAGCAGGAGGTAAGCAGGGTCGATCTGCATCAGCGCGCATCCATGGAGACAAGGCTGGCAGGATAACAAGCGCCGTCACCTGTATCCCACAAAACCATGGGATCTGTGTCTATCGCCCACTTCCGCAGGCCGATAGCCTCGTACCACGACCACTCACGAACGTGCTTCCCATGGACCTTACCGCTGTCCCTTTTGGCACCACCGACTGGGCTACGCTCGAACCCGTTGTCTACCCCGGCGTTACCGGCAATGCCCTGTGGCGCACCTGCCATTTCGGCACCACCCGCGTGCGCATGGTGCAATACACCCCCGGCTATCTTGCCGATCACTGGTGCAAGCGCGGGCACGTGCTGTTGTGCCTGGAAGGCGAGTTGCATACGGAGTTGGAAGACGGCCGTCAGTTCACGCTAACGGCGGGATGAGTTACCAGGTGGGCAATGACATGCAAGCGCATCGCTCATCGACGAGCGTCGGGGCGCAGCTGTTTATTGTGGATTGAAGGGCTGACCTTAGTGGAGAGCGGGCTTGTTGTTGCAAGCTCCCTCACCACAGGCACAGGAACAACCACACAAATTTAGTGCATCAGTGCATCTTGCTATGGTCCATGCCATCCAGCCCACGGGCCTTGGCCTCGACCTCAACGCTGTGCTTCTCGCCCTTGGCGTCCTGCACCGTCAGGGTCAGCGGCACCTGGTCGCCTTCCTTGATCTGCCCGGTCAGGCCCATCAGCATCACGTGGTAGCCGTTCGGATCGAGCTTGACGGCCACGCCTGCGGGCAGGGCCACTGCGTCCACCGGGCCCATGCGCATGACGTCGTCCTTCATGCTCATTTCATGGATCTGTACGTCCTTGGCCACCGGCGAGGCTACCCGCAGCAACTTGCTGTCGGTGTCGGCCGTGACGGTCATGAACGCGCCGCTGGACGGCTGGCCCGGCACCGAGGCACGCACCCAGGCGTCGGTTACTTGCACCTGGGCGCTGGCGTGGGCGGCGCAACCCAGCAGGGCGAGGCCGAAGGTGAAGTGCTTGAGGTGTTGAACGGCAGTCATTAGCAGACCTCCATGACGGTGAGCAGGTCTTCTGCGCACTCTTTTGCGGTAAGGGACGCCTGCAGGCCCAGGCGCAGGTTGCCGCGCGTGTCGAAGACAAAGCTGGTAGCCGTGTGGGACAGGGTGTAGGTGTCGCCGGCGGGGATCTTTTCATAAAAGATCCCGAATTCCTTGGCGGCCACGGCGATTTCTTCCGGGGTGCCGTACAGCGCTTCGAAGCTCGGGTCGAAGGCCTTGACGTACTTGTCGAGAATCTCCGGCGTGTCCCGCTCCGGGTCGAGGGTGATAAAGATCACCTGCATGATCTCGCCGTCGCGACCCATCAGCTTCTTGGCCTGGGCGGCACGGGCGAGGGTGGTCGGGCACACGGCCGGGCATTGGGTAAAGCCGAAGAACACCACCGGCATCAGGCCACGGTAGGAACTGAGGGTGACAGTGTCGCCCTCGGTGTTCTTGAGCTTGAAGGTGCGGCCCATGATCTTGTCGCTCAAGTCCTTGCCGTACTTGAAGTTCAACCTGGGGCTGTTGTCACAACCGGTCAGCAGGCCCAGACCCAACAGGCCCATGCCGGTCAGGACCTTGCGGCGGGTGAATAACGTACTCATCAACGGTGCATCCTGTGAAACGCCTGCATTGCTCTGGATCTACACATCAGGCTTTGAAAAGGAGTAAACGAGGAGGGCGCCAAGTCTACCAACCCTGGCGATGGCACGTAATCTGCGACGTTCTGCCACAGGGGCCGCGGTATTTCATCCCTTTGCGGCTTCGGTGGTAGAGTCGCCGCCATGAAATCGAGCCACCCTGACCGTTCACTGATCGTCTGGACCCTGTACTTCTGCGTGCTGATGAACCTGTTCGTGTGCGGTTTGGGCCATGGCCAGATGATGGGCCAGCAGCTCAACGGGATCGGCGGCGCGTTCTGTTCGGTGGACGGCAAGCAGGCGCCACTTTCCGACAAAGGGTTGGGCAGTCCGTCTTCCAGCAACATCTCGAACTACTTTGCCTGCCCGGTGTGCGCCGCTTTGACCGTCGCCCTGGTGTTCCTGATCGGTCTGGCCTGGCTGCTGGGGCTCGGGCAACCTCCGCGCCCGGCCCACGAACGCGCAACAAGGCGCCGCCGCGCCATGCCTGGCCCTCGGCCAACCCCCGCGCTTCCCCCGCATTCTGACGTGTGCCTTGGGCTTCCTGTGACCAGGAGGCGTTTGATCGTCACGACTGTGAGTGCGTTTCATGAACCATCAATTGCCTGCAGGCGCCAGTCGCCTGGTCAGCAAGGCGTCCCGTCGCCTGCGTGCGGAACCGACGCGAGCTGAATACCCGAGCAACTCCCGCTGTTTCGTACACCTGGATGCACGCCTGTTGCCCTACTGGCACACCCTGTTCGACATCTGCCCGGCGCTGCTCAAGCTTGACCCGCCCGAGGGCTTGAACCTGTTCCGCAGCTTTATGACCTGGGCCTATCGCAACCAGCCCGCACAGGATTGGACCTACCACCTGAATGTGTGTCGCTGGCTGCTCGGCTCGCCGTATCGCACGCAAATCGACGATGAACCCATCGAAGCATTCATGGCGGCGGCCGCTGCGTGTTGGGTCAACAGCGACACCAGCCAGGCCCAGGGCGTGGTCCTGGCCTGGCAAGCCATGACGGTGTTCGATTGCAAGAGCGCGGTGCGCTTCGAAGCCGAGCAGCCAGCCTTGCCACCCGCGCCATGGGATTTCGCCTGGTGCCCAATGACCGCCGAAGCAGGCTTCAGCGCTTGGTTGCCCGTGCTTGATCGACATCAAGGCGCGGGCAACCAAGCGCGGGCCTCTAATCGGGCGCTGCCGGTCACGTCAGCTGCCTGTGCGTGGTGGTTGCTGCCGGTCTTTGTCTTTACCGCCCGCATCGGGCTTGGTG
>NZ_JADDUM010000100.1 GCF_015163715.1 Pseudomonas cyclaminis | reverse complement strand
TAACACCCAAGCAATTTGCGCCGAAAGGCCAGATTGCGGTGTGTGAAGACGCAATGAACCGAAAGTTCGACGTTCACAAAACACCGAAAGCTGTCACATACCCAATTTGCTGAAGCGAGGCCATCAGGCCGCGACTCAGTACCCGAATTTCTTGACGACCATAGAGCATTGGAACCACCTGATCCCATCCCGAACTCAGTAGTGAAACGATGCATCGCCGATGGTAGTGTGGGGTTTCCCCATGTGAGAGTAGGTCATCGTCAAGATTAAATTCCAGAACCCCTGTTTGCTAACGCAAACAGGGGTTTTGTTTTGGGCGCTCGGAAAGAAGATCCCTCCGAAGCGGCTCTCGAATATCTTCCGGAGCGGCAGGTGTCCACCGTGGCCATCAATCTGCAAACCCTCCTACAAGTACCGTTGAGGAATTCAATGCAAAGTGTTTCTGCATTTTTGGTATGGTGCAGCACATTTTCCCAAGGATTGATCTTTCATCGCAGGATGCGGCGTCGACCTTCTTCAACGAGATGCTGTAGCAATGCCTGAACCTATAACGATTAAAGATCACGAAAAAGAGAACCGCCTGGTCAACAAACGCCTGCTCGCCTGTGCGCTGCTGGTGATTGGCATTACATGCGCCTTGGTGGGGCGTATGTATTTCCTGCAAGTCGTGCAGTTCGACTATCACTCCACCATCTCTGAAAACAACCGTGTTCATGTGCTGCCCATCACGCCGACGCGTGGGCTAATCTACGACCGCAACGGCGTGGTACTCGCCGACAACCGCCCCAGTTACAACCTGACCATCACCCGCGAGCGCACCGCCGACCTCAAGGGCGAATTGGACGACATCGTCAACCTTCTGCACCTGCCTGCCGAAGACCGTGGACTGTTCGACAAAGCCCTGAAGCAGGCACGCCATCCTTTTGTCCCGGTGACATTGTTTTACGAGTTGACCGAAGAACAGATCGCATTGCTGGCAGTGAATGAGTTCCGCCTGCCAGGGGTCGACGTAGAGCCGCAGTTCGTCCGTCACTATCCGCTAGGCGCGCACTTCGCTCACTCCATTGGCTATGTGGGGCGCATCAACGAGAAAGAATCCAAGGCCCTCGACTCGGTGGAGTACCGCGGCACGCAATCCATCGGCAAGACCGGTATTGAGCGATTCTACGAGTCCGAGTTGCACGGTCATGTCGGCTATGAAGAAGTTGAGACCAACGCCCAGGGCCGTGTGCTGCGAGTGCTCAAGCACACCGATCCGATCCCCGGAAAAAGTATTGTCCTGAGTCTCGACGTTAAACTCCAGGAAGCGGCAGAGGAGGCCCTCGGCGATCGCCGTGGTTCGGTGGTTGCCCTGGACCCGCAAACCGGCGAAGTCCTGGCCATGGTCAGCAAGCCGAGTTTCGACCCGAACCTGTTCGTCACCGGCATCAGCTTCAAGGAATATGCTGCACTGCACGACTCCATCGACCGACCGCTGTTCAACCGCGTCCTTAGAGGCCTGTATGCACCGGGCTCGACCATCAAGCCAGAAGTGGCCATCGCCGGTCTGGACAGCGGCGTAGTCACCGCTCAAACCCGTGTGTTCGACCCCGGTTACTACCAACTGCCCGACTTCGACCATAAATACCGTAACTGGAACCACAGCGGCGACGGATGGGTGGACATGGACGCAGCCATCATGCGTTCCAACGACACCTACTTTTACGATCTGGCCCACAAGCTTGGCATCGACCGCCTGCACGACTACCTGGCAGAGTTCGGCCTGGGTCAGAAGGTCTCCCTGGATATGTTCGAAGAGTCAGCTGGCCTGATGCCATCCCAGGCCTGGAAACGTGCAACCCGCCGCCAGCCTTGGTTCCCGGGCGAAACCGTGATCCTCGGCATCGGCCAGGGCTACATGCAGGTCACGCCGCTGCAACTGGCCCAGGCCACTGCGCTGATCGCCAACAAAGGTGTATGGAACCGACCGCACCTGGCCAAGACGATCAATGGCGTACCGCCTGTTGACGAAAACCCCATGCCGAACGTTGTGCTCAAAGACCCGCGTGACTGGGAGCAGGTCAACCACGGCATGCAATTGGTGATGCACGATCCGCGCGGTATTGCCCGGGCTGCTGCGCAAGGTGCGCAATACCGCATCGCCGGCAAGAGCGGCACCGCCCAGGTAGTCGCGATCAAGCAGGGCGAACGCTACAACCGCGAGAAAACCCTGGAACGCCACCGTGATAACGCTTTGTTTGTCGGCTTTGCTCCTGCGGAACATCCGAAAATCGTGATTTCGGTGATGATCGAAAACGGCGAGGCCGGTGGTCGCGTCGCGGGGCCGGTAGTGCGGCAGATCATGGATGCTTGGTTGCTGGACCAGGAAGGACACTTGAAGCCGCAATATGCTACGCCGGCCAAGGCGCCGGGCGATCCGCGCGTCTAGGTCATACCTTCCACTCGTCCCAGTGCTCCACGTCCTCATAGGCAAGCCAGGGCACTTCATGGCTCACCCAGATGTGCGAGGTAGGACTGACGCCCGGATCATCATCCAGCGTCGCCACTCGCACAATCACATGGGGCTGCTGCCTGCGTTCCGCCATCAGGTGTGAGCCGCAGCACTTACAGAAATGTCTGAATTTACCCGGTGACGATTGGAAGGCCACGAGCAGTTCCTCTCCCTGCGTCCAGCGAAAATGCTCGCGCATCACCCCGGCCGTGGCGACGAACGCCGCCGCGTGTATTTTGCGGCAACTTATACAGTGGCAGTGGCTGATGGGCATATCCAATGTGTCCACCTGATAGCGCACACCTTTGCAGAAGCAACTTCCATTCAATGGTTCAGTCATAACGTATTGCCGGGTTCAAGGAGGGGGTCATCATCATTGCTTACAACCTCAGGTTGCGCATTGTTTGATGTCGCCTACTGTCAATGGAGGAGGTGACTTATGCACGTATTAGATCGCATCGAGCGAAAGGTCCTGCTCAACGCTTCACGCAAACAGGTCTGGGAAGCGCTGACCAATGCCGAGCAATTCGGTAATTGGTTCGGCGTCGCCCTTAAGGACAAAGTCTTCGTGGCCGGAGAAACCCTTGAGGCCCCGATTACCTACCCAGGCTACGAGCACGTTCTCTGGAAAGCCAAAATCGAACGCATCCTGCCACAGACGTTGTTCTCCTTCTGGTGGCATCCGTTTGCGGTGGAGAAGGGCGTCGATTATGACAAGGAAACGCCCACCCTGGTTGAGTTCACCATTGAAGATCGCGCGCCGGGCATCCTGCTGCGGGTAGTCGAATCCGGCTTCGACGCAGTGCCCCAAGCCCGCCGCCAGAAGGCCTTCAAGATGAACTCTCGTGGCTGGGACGAGCAAATGGGTAATATCGAAGACTTTCTGAACAGAGCCCGTCGGGCGTGACTCAAACGGGCATCTTTGCTGATGCCCGAGCTTACCGCTTTCAGCTTTCATGGGGGCGTTTGCCACGATGCCGCGTAGAATCAACGCCTGAAAGCGATTCCTGAGGTGCGGTACGGTGGATTTACAGCAGGGTTTTGTCCTGACCCGGCATTGGCGCGATACCCCGGCGGGCACGGAGGTGAGCTTCTGGCTGGCCACCGACCAAGGGCCAAGGTTTATCCGCCTGCCCGTGCAAACCTCGGTGATGTTTATCCCTGAAGCCCACCGCAAGCCACTCGATTGGCTGCTCAAGGGCGAGCGCGATATCGAGTTGCGCCCGCTGCAGTTGTGCGATTTCCACCACCGTCCGGTGCTGGGCCTGTATACCCGCCAGCACCGCCAACTGATGGATGTGGAAAAACGCCTGCGCGCTGCCGGCGTCGATGTCTACGAAGCCGATGTACGCCCGCCTGAGCGCTACATGATGGAACGCTTTATCACTGCCCCCGTCTGGTTCGGTGGCACGCCCGACGCCACGGGCGCTCTGTGCGACGCGCAGATGAAACCCGCGCCCGATTACCGCCCTCCGCTCAAACTGGTGTCCCTGGACATCGAGACCACAGCCCAGGGCGACCTGTATTCCATCGCCCTCGAAGGCTGCGGTGAGCGCCAGGTCTACATGCTCGGCCCGCCGAACAAAACCGATTCAGTGGACTTCAAGCTCGACTACTGCGACACCCGCGCCCAATTGCTCGAACGCCTCAACCAATGGCTCGCCACCCACGACCCTGACGCGATCATCGGCTGGAACGTGGTGCAGTTCGACCTGCGCGTGCTCCACGAGCATGCCCAACGCCTCAAGGTGCCGCTCATGCTCGGGCGTGGCGACGAACCCATGGCCTGGCGCGAGCACGGCAGCCGCAATCATTACTTCGCGGCAGCGGCGGGGCGCCTGATCATCGACGGTATCGAAGCCCTGCGATCGGCCACCTGGAGCTTCGAATCCTTCAGCCTGGAGAACGTCGCGCAAACCCTGCTGGGCGAAGGCAAGGACATCTCCACGCCCTACCAGCGCATGGACGAAATCAACCGCATGTTTGCCGAGGACAAGCCCGCCCTGGCGCGCTACAACCTCAAGGACTGCGAACTGGTCACGCGGATTTTCGAGAAGACCGAACTGCTCAAGTTCCTGCTCGAACGGGCCAGCGTCACCGGGCTGCCGGCCGACCGCAATGGCGGATCGGTCGCTGCATTCACCCACCTGTACATGCCGCTGATGCACCGCCAGGGTTTCGTCGCGCCCAACTTGGGGGACAAACCACCCCAGGCCAGCCCCGGCGGGTTTGTCATGGACTCGCGTCCCGGCCTCTACGAGTCGGTGCTGGTACTCGATTACAAAAGCCTCTACCCGTCGATCATCCGCAGCTTTCTGATCGACCCCGTGGGTCTGATCGAGGGCCTCAAATACCCGGACGACAGCGAATCAGTGGAAGGCTTTCGCGGTGCGCGTTTTTCCCGCACGCGTCATTGCCTGCCGTCCATCGTCGCCCGTGTCTCCGAGGGCCGCGAAGTGGCCAAGCGTGAACACAATGCGCCGCTGTCCCAAGCCCTGAAAATCATCATGAACGCGTTCTACGGCGTGCTCGGTTCCAGTGGTTGCCGCTTTTTCGATACCCGGCTGGCCTCGTCGATCACAATGCGCGGCCACCAGATCATGCGCCAGACCCGCGAGCTGGTTGAGGCTCAAGGCTACGAGGTGATCTACGGCGACACCGACTCCACCTTCGTCTGGCTCGGCAAGGCCCACTCCCAGGAGGATGCCAGCCGGATCGGCCAGGCGCTGGTGCAGCACGTCAATGCGTGGTGGCGCGAGCATCTGCACAGTGCATTCGGACTGCAAAGCGCCCTGGAACTGCAATACGAAACCCACTTCACGCGCTTTCTCATGCCGACCATTCGCGGTGCGGAGGAGGGCAGCAAAAAACGCTACGCCGGCTTGGTCACCCGCGCCGATGGCCGCGAAGACATGGTCTACAAAGGCCTGGAAACCGTGCGCAGCGACTGGTCGCCCCTGGCCCGGCAATTCCAGCAGGAACTCTACCAGCGCATCTTCCACCGCCTGCCCCATCAGGACTACATCCGCGATTATGTGCGCCGTACCCTGAGCGGCGAATTCGACGAGCTGCTGATCTACCGCAAGCGCCTGCGCCGCCGGTTGGATGACTACGAACGCAACGTGCCGCCCCACGTGCGCGCAGCGCGCCTGGCCGATGACTACAACGACCGCCTCGGGCGCCCGCGCCAGTACCAGCGTGGCGGTTGGATCAGCTACGTGATCAGCGTCAACGGCCCTGAGCCGCTGGAAGTGCGCCAAGCCCCCATCGACTACGATCACTACGTCACCCGGCAGTTGCAGCCGGTGGCGGATGCGATTCTGCCGTTTGTGAATGACGATTTCAGCACCTTGGTCGGCGGACAAATGGGGCTGTTCTGACCTTTAATCACGGTGCACCCCCAGCGATAGGAGAAAACGCCCATGTACACGCTCTACGGCACTGACGAATCCGGCTCCTGCATGATCGAGATTGCCTTGCAACGTTGCGCGGTGCCGTGGCACCGAGTGGACGCCAGCTCGTGGCAGGAGAGCGAGGGCAGCGATGCCCTGGCGCGCATCAACCCGCTCAAGCAGATCCCTACGTTGGTCACGCCCGATGGCCAGGTGCTGACCGAAAGTGCGGCGATCCTGATCCACCTGGGCCTTGAGTTTCCCGACTCACAGCTGCTGGGCGGCGACCGTGCGCAAGTCATCAGGGGCCTGGTGTACATCGCCGCCAATTGCTATTCGGCGATCGGCATCATCGACTACCCGCAACGCTGGCTGGGCAATGCCAATGAAGCGGCCCAGGTGCAGCTGGCAACCGGGACTCGTCGCTATCTGCACCAGGCCTGGGTGGTGTTCGCCGATCAGTTCGAACACCAGCTGTTTGCCCCGAACGGTGAGCCGAATGCACTGGCCATCATGGCCGCGGCGGTGTCGCGCTGGGACGACGCACGTGAGGCGTTGAGCGGCTTGGCCCCCGGTTTTGCCCAGACGCTGGCGCAGGTGGATGCCGACCCTGTCGTGGCCCCTGTGTTTGCGCGGCATTGGCCGGACTGGAAGGTCTCCTAATGTTTCCGCAATCAACGGAAACAATCATGCATGTTCGCGGCAAACCCTTGCGTAGCGGGCGTCCTGACCTACGCTTTCTTAAAGCGGTGTAGGAATCATCCTTGAATTTGACTGTCGCAGACATGAAACTCAAGAACCCTGCATGGAATTCAAAGGAGGTGCGCATGCTCATCCGGTCGCTGACCCTGGCTACCTTGATGGCTTTTACGGGGCCGCTGTTGGCTGCTGATGATATCAACCCGCTCAAACAGGATCTGGGCAAGGCCCGGCCGCTTGTGGTGGTGGAGCTTGATTCAGGCAACTCCACGCTGGCGACCCTCAAGAAACAACTGGACGAACCTGCCACCAAGCAGTCCTTTGAAGAGCGCGCCATGGTGTTCTACACCGTGAAGTTCGGCAGCATCGGCGCCGAAGGCGAGAAGTTCGCCAAGGACCCCAAGGACAACAAAAAGCTCACGCCGCCCGAAACCAACGCACTGATCCGTGCGCTCAAACTGGGCGCAGGCAGTGGCACCAAGGTCATCCTGATTGGCAAGGACGGCGAGAAGAAAGTCGAGAAAACCGTGCCTCCGGATACCCTCGACCTGAAGGAGTTCTTCAGCACCATCGACCAGATGCCCATGGCGGAGAAAGAAGCCGCTGCCGCCGCAGAACCCGAACCGGCCCCACCTGCGCCAGCCAAGGGCGCCAAACCGGCCAAACCGGGCAGCAAGCCAGCCCCGCAACAACTGGACGATTGAAACACAGGCCTATGTGGGCGCTGCTCGCTCCCACATAGGTTCAGCGGCGCTGTCCAGGCGCCTTGCGCACCGGAAACGGAAAGTAGAAAAACCGCAGGAACGCTACCCGCTTGATCACTTCCCCGATCAACAACGGCGCCACCACCGCCACCACCAGCCCCACGCTCGCCGCCAAGAACGGATGCAGGCCCAGGCGCTCCATCAGGTCGAAGGTTTTGTGCTGGATTTCGCCGTGGAAGATCAGCAGGATCAACGTGGACTGGCCGATATAGGTCATCGCCCGCGTCAGCCACTCCGACACCATGATCACCCGCGCCAACGCCCAGCACAGGTACACGCCAATCACCGCCAGCAGGCTGGTCCACAGCCAATGGTCGTAGCGCCGTTGCGCCAGGTCCATGGTATCGCCTCGATAGAGGAACACCGCAGCGAACAACCCGATGGAAACCAGCAGGGTCAGCAAGGAGCCCTCATGCGTGCGCAGCCAGTCGCGCAGCAAGTAGCCGTAGACGAAACACGCGCTGCTGATCAGGGTGATATCCAGGCTGAACGGCAACCCTGGCAACACCCACGGGTGGCCGCCGATGGTTACCGGCAATTGCCAGAACCACGGCAGCGTCCAGATGCCAATCAGGAGCGGCACCAGCATCACCAGGCAACTCAGCGCGAGCGGCAGGCGTTGGATCAGGCGCAACAGCAGCCAACTGAACAGAATCGCCACCCAGAAGTGCGGCAAAAACCACAGCGCCTGCCACGGGATGGTGTCCACCGAGGCGTACAGCACGCCGCCGATGTCCGGCAGCAACGGCTGGCCGCGCAACACATCGCGCACGATCACATACAACAGCATGGTGAAGAAAAAAGGCTTGAGCAGGCCGTCGGCCTTACGCACGGCCATTTCCACAAACGGCTGCTCCGGCTTGAAAAACACCCCGGACAGAAAGAAGAACAGCGGCAGCACAAACGACGCCAGGATCGGGTACATCAGCTCCCGGGACGTAGCGACGAACCAGCTGTGGGCATACACGATCACCAGGATGCCGATGCCTTTGGCGATATCCATCTGGATCCAGCGATGTTTCATGGGTGTCTCCCCAGTCGAACCTTCATGCCTTGCGCCATGGCTTGAGCCACAGCCCCATCCCGAGCAACACCGCCGCACCGGCCAGGGTGCTCAACCCCAGTTGCAGCCACACGCCTTCAAGGCGAAACAACACCAGCGCCGCCACGCCCAGGGCCAGCGCATTGAGCAGCCAGTGCCGCGCCCAGGGCAGGGCGCCGAGCAGTGCCTGGCGCTGCATCAGCAGCCACCCGGTGCAAATCACGCCCGCCAGCGCAGCCAGTGGAATCCCGGCCAGGCCGAACACAAACGGCAACACGCCGAGCAGCAGCACGTTGACCAGGCTGCCGAGCAATTCGCAACGCAGCGGCTGGCGCGTATCGCCGGCGGCGTAGGCGTAACGCGCAAGCAAGGCGTTCCAGGCGCCGAACACCAACGGCACGGCAAACCACGCCAGCAGCAGCGGCAACGGCGAGTCTGCCGATTGTTGGGGCAACAACAGCGCCACCAGGCTCGGTGCCGCCGCCACCAGCCCGACGCCCGCGGGCAGGGTCAGCACGCTGGCGGTTTCCAGGCCGCGCTTGAGCAGGGCCAGGCGCGCATCGCCCTGGCGCCGGCTCATCATGCCCAGCAGCACCTGGTTGAGGCTCATCAGAGCAATCAGCGGCAGGTTCATCAGCTTGCGGGCCAGGTTGACCCACGTCACCGCGCCTTCGCCGAGCAGCGAGGCCACGAGTCTTTCGATCAACGCCAGGCCCTGGCTGGCGCCGTTGCTGATCAACAAGGGGCCGATACGTTGGCCCAGTTCCCGCAGCGGCGCGTAGCTCAGTTGCCAGCGCCACGGCCGCCAGCCCTGGCGCCACATCGACGGCAGCAACGCCAGTGGCATCAGCAGGCTGCCGGCGAGGCACGCCAGGGCCAGTGAGTGAGGTTGGGTCGCGGTGCCCGCGAGGGCGAGGTACGTCACAGGTGGCAGGTTGAACAACAACGAGCCCAACCCGGCCAGCACAAAACGTTCGCTGGCCTGCAACGGAATGCTGAACAACGCATGCAGCATCAAGCCTGGTACGCACCAGGCGACGACCTGCAGGTTGCTGCCGGCCATCGCCGTTGCAGTGTCGGCCAGGCCCGGCCCGAGCACTTGCACCAGCCACGGCGCCAACAACGTCAGCAGCAGGCTGGTGACCAAGGCGATCAGCATCAAGGCCGGAAACAACACCGCCAGCCAGTCCAGCCGTTCGCCGTCCTTGCGCGCCAGGTACAACGGCAACGCCGCCGCACTGAGCACGCCGCCGGCCAATGACATGCGCAGCGCTTCAGGCAGGAACAGCGCAATCAGGAACGCATCGCTGCGCTCTCCGGCGCCCCAGGCCGCCACCAGCAACCATTCACGCGCAAACCCCAGGCACAGGCCCAACAACGTCGCCAGGGTCAGCCATGCGGCGGAGCCGAGCATCAGGGCTGTGCGCCGTTGAGCAGCGGCTTGCGATAGACCACCGTTTTGACCTGCGGCAGGCGCGCCGGAAACAAGCGCCGCGCTTCCAGTACGTTGATGCCCACCATCAGCCAGAACAACGCCACCATCACCACCGCAAAACTGAAGTAGTGGTCAAACAAGCCGCTGACCAGCGCCGCCAGAATCCCCGCCGTGGTGCCCAGCCACAGGGCGTTGTCCTTGGTCAGGCGGATCGGGCCTTTCTCCGGGCGGGCTTCACGCCACCAGCGCACGGTCACTGCCACAAACAGCAGCATGCCGACGAGGCCGATCTTGTAGATGTAGTTCAGCCACAGGTTGGAGATGCCCAGCAGATGGGTGCCCGGCACCGGCGGATCGACCTTGAAGCCGATGCCCAGCGGGTACGCCGCCACGGCTTGAGGAAACATGCGGTACTCGTCAAAACGCACTTCGGTACTGGCGTTGTCCGAGGAAAAAATCGTCGCCAGACGATCCTGCAACGGCGGATACGCCATCACCAGTGCCACCGTCAGCGCCGCGCCGATCATCAACAGGCGGCCGGTGTACGGCACGCGCCGCGTGGCCAACCACATCAGCACCAGCGCCAGGCTGACCATCGCGCCACGGCTGCTGGCCAACAGCAGCGCGGCTGCTCCCAAGCAGGCCACGCCCAGGCCCAGTGCGCGCTTCCAGCCTTGCTCGGTCATGCCGAAACAGAAGGCTAATGGCAGCAGCAACGCCATGATCCCGCCGATGGCATTCGGGTGGGTCCACGGCGAGCCCATACGCGAAGACATGGCCTCCAGACCAAATTTGAGCGTGTCGAAATTGGCGTAGTTGAACAGCCCCAGGATGGGCGCGATCCCGGCCCCTGAGCGCGTACTTACAAACACCGCGATGGACAGCACCAGCATCGCCAGGGTGCCGAGCAACAGGGCGATCACCAGGGATTCGCGGCGCTTGTGGTCCACCAGCAATCTGGCGGCGAGAAACACCCCCGACAGGTTCAGCAACCAGCGCAGCCAGTTGGCCAGGCCACTGCTGCTGTCGGCCTGGGTGATGACCTGCCCGACGATGAAGGGGAACACGCTGAACAGCATCAACCACAGCAGCATCTGATCGGTGGGGCGTCGGGTCAGGCTGGGCGCCTGCGGCAGGCGCGAGAGGAAGCTGTGCCACAGGATCGCGCCCCAGGTCAGGGCCAGAATCGCCTCGCTCACCGTGGTACGAATGCCCAGGTTGACCGTCGAGTACGGCATGAACGTCGCCACGGCGGCAAACAACAACAGGCCCCAGAATGGAAAGCGCAGGATGGTCACCGCCGCCGCCAGGCCGGCCACGGCGACAAACGCCTTGGCCGGTGACAGCAGCAGGGCCAGGGCGCCAAACAGCAGGCCGAAGAGGATCGCGACGAGGCTTGCCAGATTGTCTCTCACGTCAGTTCCTCGATCAGTTCGGCCAGGCGCCGACGGTAGGCGTGGTGGTTGAAGCGCTGCGCCCATTGGCGCCGTTGCTCGGGGGATTCTTCGTCGGCCCGCTCACTCAGACCGACCATCAAGTGCACCAGCGCCGGGCCATCGGTGGGCGAAAAGCGCGGGGCCGAGGGCGGGGTGATTTCATCCAGCGACGTGCCGCCGGCCACCGCTACGGGGGTGCCGACGCTCAGCGCTTCAATCACCGGCAGGCCAAACCCTTCGGCATAGGAGGGTTGCCACAGGCGCGAGGCCTGGCGGTACAGCGCGTGCAACTCTGCGTCCGACACACCGCTCAAGGCGCGAATGCCCGGCAGTGTGCGCTGGGCTTCGGGCAAATGATCGAGGCTGCCTACCAGGACCAGCTCCGGCACGAAGGGTGATTGGCTGCGTGCTTGCTGCCAGGCGTCCACCAGAAACGGCACGTTCTTGCGCAGCTCACGGGTGCCCACCAGCAACCAATAGCGCGCAGGTAACTGGCGTGCGCTGAGGTCGGCGGCCAGCTCGGAGAACCCATCGACCTGGTTGGGCAGTACGCGAATCTTGCCCGCCGCCTTGGGAAACAGCCGCACGGTTTCATCGGCGCTGTACTGCGACGGCGTCCATACGCGGTCGGCGCTGTGCACCGCATAGGCAATCGACAGGCGATCGCTGGTCTTGTAGATCAACGCCTTCAGGCGGTTGGCGTGGTAGTTGTTCAGGGTGATCTGAAACAGATCATGCAACAGCACGACGGTGCGCAAACCCGGCGGTTTGGGTGGCAGCGGCAGGCCCATATTGAAGGTGCTGATGTACAGATCGATATGCTGCTCGCGCAAGGCCCGCGGCAGGAAACCCGCCTCGAAACGCAGGCGATTCTGCGGCTGGTGCATGGCCGTCCTGGCGCAGCCCCAGGGCGGACAATGGGCCCACAACCGGGTTTCATCGCCCAAAGGCGCCACGGTAAAGCGCTCGACCTCGGTGCCCGGCAAGGTATGCAGCGCACTTTCCAGCGCATACACCTGGCGGCTGATGCCCGATTGCGGCGAGGTGCCGACGGTGCGGTAATCCAGGCCTACACGCATGCCGGCTCCTTTTGGTTTTGCGGCACGAGGCTGGCGTAGACGTGCTCCAACTGGCTGGCGGCGACGCTCCAGTCGTGGGCGCGACGCACATAGGCGCGGCCCCGATTCCCCCATGGGGGCGGCGGCGCCAGGAAACTGCAGCAGGCGCACCACCGCATCGGCCAGCTCGGTGGCGCTTTGTCCGCCGAGGTAGTCCAGGCCTTCCACCAGGTCCAGCCCGGACACGCCTTGCTCGGTGCTCGCCAGCGGCAGGCCGGCGGCCAGGGCTTCGAGCACCTTGAGTTTCGAACCGCCGCCGTGGCGCAACGGCGCCAGAAATACCGAACAGCTCGATTGCAGATTCAGCAGGTTGGGCACAAAGCCTTGCCATTCGATGCGCGGGTCTTTCCAGCGCTCGCGCCAACTGTCCGGCATGCCGAAACCGCACACGCTCATGCGTGCGTCCGGGCAGCGCGCCCAGACCTTGGGCAGGATTTCTTCCAGCGCCCACTCGATGGCGTCCACGTTCGGCGCGTATTCATAGTTGCCGAGGAACAGCACACGGCGGGTCGACGGGTCGGGGTGGGCGGCGGCGAAGTGATCGCAGTCCACGCCATTGACCACCACGGGCACCGGTTTGCCGGCTATTTTTTCCAGGGTCTTCGCGTCGCTGTCGGTGACGGCCACCACCTGTGCGGCCTGGCGCATCACCCGGCGTTCCCAGCGCGCATAGCGCCATTGATCGTAGTGAATGAAGGGCAGCGCCCAACGCGGCAAACGGTCGTAAGTGGCCGCGCCGAGGGCCGACTCCACATTATGTTCGGTCAGCACAAACGGCTGGGATTTGCGCGCCAGGGCACCTTCGTAAGGCTGGAAGCTGTAGCTGTGCTCAATCTGCACCACGTCCCACGGCTCACCCAGCAACCAATTGAAGGTGTCCTGCAACTCGCCCGACAAGCCATTCACGCTGGCCAGCAGCGGGTAGGGCGCCAACAGCCCGGCTACCAGGGTCTTGAAGCTGCGCAGCGGGCGGCGCGGCAGGATGATCAACTGTTCGACAAACGCTTCCAGCACCTGGCGGTCGGTGAGCGACACCGGGTGCTTGTCATGCAGCAGCAAGGTGATCCGGTGCCCACGCGCCGCCAGGCTGCGCAGCAGATGGAACTGGCGCGTCTTGCCGCCACTGGTGGCGGGCCAGGGCGAGTAGGGCAGGATCCATAGAATGCGCATGGCAGGCCTCACTCCCATAACAGAATTTGCAGGTTCGGCTTGACCGTGACGGTCAGCCCGTTGGTGCCGCTCACCGGGGTTTGCGTGCCACGCAGCGGGTCATACAGGGTGGCGCTGGCCAAGCCGGGCAAGTGTGCGTTGCCGCCCTCGGCCGACCAGAAAAACCACAGCTTGCGCCCGTCGGTGCGGGTCCAGCCGATGCTGAACAGGCCGTCGGGCAACTGGTCGGCGCTGGGCGGATCGCCGGGGGTGAGCGTTGGCCCGCTGACGTCGAGGAAGTTTTTCAGCGCGGTATAGACCGGCTTGGGGTTGGCGTCGATGTCCAGCAAACCGTAGGACTGATCACGCACGCTGGCGCGCTGGTCCAGATCGCTCAAGGTGAACAGGAAGATCTTGTCGTAATCCAGCGCGCTCATCAGCGCCAGGCGACGCACCACGTAATCGGCCTGGGCCTGTGGGGTGATGATGTCCTGGGCGTCCTTGGGGCCGGTGTAGGTCGACCAGCCCCACTCGGTGCTCCACAGGGTCTGCACGCCGCCGTTGCGCAGCGCCTGGTTGAGCGCGCTGGTCTTGACGATAAAGTCCAGGTTGGCCGGGTCGTTGCCTTCGGGCAATTGGGTGTAGGGGTGGTAGGAGATGACGGTGTTCAGGCTGGCCACGCCGAGTGCGCCGAGGGCGTCGAACATGGTCTGGCCGTTGGGCATTTCGCTGAAGAACGCCATGCCGGCAGCGACCACCGGTTTGCTCGGGCTCACTGCCCGTAACGCCGCGGCGGTAGCGGTCAGCAATGTGGCGTAACCAGCCGGGTCGGCCACCGGGCGCCAGAAGCCCAGCAGGTTCGGTTCATTCCACACTTGCCAGGCGTCGACGCTGGGGTAGCGCTGGGCCAGCAATGCCATGCGGTTGGCGAATACATTCGGGTCTTTCGGCGGGTACTGGTCCTGATACGGCGCACCCACCGGAGCGGTCGTGGCGAACGGCGCCGAACCGACCAGGTAGAACACCGACTTGAGTTGGTTGTCCTGCAGCTTGCCCACCAGTTGATCCAGGGTTGCCACTTGGTACTGGGCTTGGACGGGTTCCAACTGATCCCAATGCAGGTCCAGGCGCACCCACTCCAAACCCAGCGCCTTGAGACGGTCGATCTGTTTTTGGTAACGCTCGGGGCTGAACCACAGGAACTGCGCGTTCACCCCCAGGAAATCCTTCCACACCACCTCTTTGTTGCCCTTGAGCACATGGTTTTCGGCGTCCGCCTGACGCCCCCACAAAAACGCAGTCAGGCCCAGGGCGGCGACCACGGCCAAGGTGGCCAAGTAGGTGCGTTTACGTGCCATGGCGGGTGCCCTCGATGGCCTGTTCAAACAGTGTCTTGAATTTCTGCGCGGTCAACGGCCACAAGCGCTCGCGGCCAATTTCGCCGGCGCGCTCGGCCCAGTCCCGCGCCAGCATGGGTGTGCGCGCCATGCGCAGCAGTTGCTCGCTGAGTGCGGCCACGTCGCCTTCAGGGTAGATGGCGCCGTTGCCGCTGGCGACTTCTTCGGCAAATGCACGGGCATCCGAGGTAATCGCACCACGACCGCACGCCGCTGCCCAGGACAACGCGCCGCTGGTGCCGCGTTGGCGCCCGAGCAGGCCGAGTTTTTTCGATTCACGATACGGCAGCACCATCACATGGTGCGCCTGGATAGTCTGGGCGATCTCGTCGGCCGGCAGGTTCAGTCGCCAGTCGATGGCGTCCGTCAGGCTGAGGTCGGCGATCTGGCTGTTCAGCTGTTCCAGGTAATTGCCGCCTGCGCCGAACGCCATTTCGGCAGCGGTACCACCGGCCAGGGTCAGGCGCACACGATTACGCCATTCGGGGGCTTGTTTGAACACAGCAGCCAGGGCCTGCAACAGGTCCTCGATGCCTTTGCCCCGGTAGATAAAACCGAAGTACAGCAGGTGCAACGTGTCCAGCGGCGGCAGCGGCACGGGTGGGATGGCCAGGTTGGCGTGGTTGATCACCGCCACTTTGCCCGCCGGCAATTGCATGCGCTGGCTCAGGCATTCGGCGCCCAGGCGGGTGAGGGTGATCAGCCGTGTCAGGCCTTTAGCGACCTGGCGCTCTTCACGCAGGGTCAGCGGGTCGGCCAGCACCACCGCCGCCTGGGGCAGCGGGCTGGGCAAGCGTTCCAGCAGGTTCAACGGAAACGGCAACTGCTCGCGCCGCCATACGATCCGTTCCGGGTCATGCACGGTGGCGGTCAAGGGCAAGGCCGGGTGGGCCTTGCGCAGTTCACGCAGGGCCAGAAACTCCCCCAGGCGCCCGCCGCCCAACTCAGCGTGGACCAGGTCAACGCGCTGCCAATCAAACCCACCGATAGCCTGCTTGATCGCCTCGCTATTGCCCGCCACGCCGGTCAACGGCGTCAGTACCGTCACACCCAGGTGTTCCAAGGCCGTGCGGAAATGGTTCGCATAGTCGGCGATCCCGTTTTTTTCCGGCGGCAATGGGGCGAGCAGGGCGATGCGCATCAGAACACCCTCTGGTACTTGGCGATGGTCTTGAGCACCTTGGCCGGCACTTCGAACTTACGCCGGTTGATGATGATGCCGTCCACCTTGCCGAACGCCGTATTGAGGATCGACAGCGCGTGCTCGACCACGGGCACCGTGCTGGTATTCGCTTCCACCACCAAGGCGATCAGGTCGGCGCGGCGCAGGTTGATAAACGCATCGCGGTTATCCAGCAGCGCGGATGCGTCCAGCAGCACCACTTCGCCCGGCTGGGCGGGTTCAATCCCGCCGACACGCACGGTGATGCCGTTTTCCTCAAGCAAGCGACGCAGGTGTTCCACCACAAACGTCACCCCTTCGCCATGGCGCGCCGAGGTCAGCCCCAGTGTCATGCCGTGCTCGGCAATCCGCTCCAACTGCAGCAAGCCGTACAGGCGGTAGATGCTCGCATTGAACGCGTTGGTGCCTTGGGCGGTGCTGGTGTCCAGCTCCGGCAGGGTGGTCCACAGCGGCAGGCCGAACTTGCGTTCCACCAAACCGCCGTCGTGGATGCGCTGGTCGAGCAGGTAGCACAGGTAGATCACCAACAGGCCGACGACGATGGCAAACGGAATCGCCAACAGCAGCATCATCAGGGTTTTCGGGAAGATGCGGCCGGGGTTCAGGGTGGCCTCTTCAATCACCGCGATGTTGCTGATCTGGCTGTTATCCAGCTCACGGTCGATGCGCGATTTTTCCAGGTTGTCCACGTACAGCGCGTAGTTGCGTTCGGCGGTGCTCAGCTCGCGGCCCAGGCGGGTCAACTCCGGTTCAATCTCCAGGGCTTGCTTGCGTTGGTCTTCCAGTTTGGTCAGTTGCTGTTGCTGCTGGACCAGTTGGGTACGCAGCGCCAGGTTGTTGCTCGTTTCATCCAGCAGCACCCGCTGCAAGTGGATTTCCAGGGTGTTGGGCGCACGGTTCTCCGAGCTCTGCACGGTGTTGCTTTCGCTGGCGACGTGCGCCTGCATCGCGCGGATCGACGCATCCAGGGCTTTGACCGGCGGCGCGTTATCCGTGTAGGTGCGCAGCATGTCGGCCTTTTCCAGCAGCTTCTGGTTGAGCAGGCGACGCAGGTCCTGCTGCTGCGGGTTGAGTGCGATCTGGCGCACCGTGGTCACTTCCTTGGGCTGCGTCTTGAGCTGGATGCGGGTGCTCCCGATGGCGCTGTCGGAAGACGCGATCAGGCGCGAGGTATTGAACGTCTCGCCGCGCAACACATTGATGCGCTCGGACAAATCTTCCAGGCGATCAGTGATGCTGGCTGCGCCGATCTCATTGAGGTGCTTGAGAATCTGCTCCTTGAGGCTCTTGATCTCGGTGGCGCTGGTGGACACCTGGCCTTCATAGAAGACATACAGGCTCTTGCGCCCCAGTGCCTGGGTGCGTTCGTTGATGTAGGTCTCGACCCAATCCTTGACCACCGCCTGGGCGATTTGCGGGTCACCCCAGGTGAAGCTGATGTCCATCACCGTGGAGCCCGCGGCGTGGCTCACTTCAAAGTTCTTTTCCAGGCCGGCGGCCAGACGTTCCACCGGGGTGGTTTTTTCAATCACGCCGACGCTTTCCAGCACCACGCGAAAACCATCGGACACCGCCCCCAGGCCCTCCTTGACGTAGTGCTTGGTGCGCTTCCAGAAGCCCTCCGGCGGCGGCGCATTGTTGATCACTTCCAGGTAGTGCTCGGCCACTGCACGCACGATGGGGCGCCCGGTCAAAAGGCGCTCCTCGTCGACAATCGGGTCGCGCTGGGTGCTGGGCATTACCAGAGCCTGGCGGTTACTGATCTCAATGGGCAGGGTCGAATCGCGCCCCGGTTTCACCAGCAGTCGAGCGGTGGATTCGTACTTGGCCGGCAGCAGGAAAGCCCCCAGCAGTATGATCACCAACGCGGCAATGGCGGCCAGTTTGAACTCGTGCCGGAAGATGAAGAACAGGCGTAGCAGATCACGAAAAGAACGGATCTCGATCATGGGATGTCGCTCCTTTAGTTAGTGCCGCCGCTGGTGCGCGTGTAGTTGTAGCCAACCCCAATGGACTTGGTGAACGGGATCAGTTGGTTCATGTAGGTATCGACTCCCTGGATGCGCTCGCCCACGTTGGATTTGGGCACGAACACCACATCACCGCGTTGCAGGTGCACCGGTTTGCGCCCGTTGGGGCCGGTCCTGAGCAGTTGGCTGAAGTCCAGGAAATAGGCGCGATAGGCGCCTTGGGCGTCTTCGCGCAGCAGCGCAACCATGCTGGCGTTGCCCGCCGGGCTCACCCCGCCGGCACCGACAATCGCCTGTTCCAAGGTGTTGGCCGTGGCGATCTGCACCGCCGTCGGGTTATTCACCGCGCCGCCGACAATCACCGTGTTGCCAGGCGCCTGGTTGATGTTCACCGTCACTCGTGGCTCGCGGTACGTCTGCGCGAGCTTGCCGGTCAGCTCCGTCGCCAGCTCCGAGGGCTGGCGCCCGGCAACCTGGATCGGCCCCAGGAACGGGTAGTTGATCTTGCCGTCGGTCTGCACGGTGTACAGCGTCAACTCGTAGATCGTGCTGACGTTGAACGCCGACAGCGTCGGCATCTCGCCGGCATCCCGCACGATGCGCAACTGGTCGCCGATACGGATGCGTTCCACCGCCGGCGGCAGCTGGGCCAGTTGTTCGAGGGCGCGCTTGCCTTCCTCGACGGTCTGGCTGTCGGGCGGCACGATGCGCGCTGGAGTATTGCAGGCGGCCAGAGCCATCATGGCCACGACGAGCAGGGTTCGTTTCATCAAGGGGGACTTCCTGTGGGTCATGATGCTCACCTCCAATAACCGGGAAACATGCTGATGCGCCGCTTGAGGGCGAGAGGCAGGCGACGCTCAAGATGGCCCAGGCGATAACCGAGCAATTTGAACGCACTGCGTACCAGCACCTCCGGCACGCGGTGCAAGGCGCCGGCTTTGCGCAAGGCCGCGAGTTCGGCCAGTACATAGCGTTTGCCTTCGCCACCCGCGTCGCCAAAGGCCTGTTTGATCCACGGCTCGCGGCCATAGAACACGCCGATATCGAAGTAGCGATGAAATTCGTCCATGAGTTTGTAATCGTGTGAGTGATGCACCAGCGCCGTGGCGGCGTAGCGCACCTTGTAGCCGTCGAGCAGCATGCGCGCAGCGACGTAGGCGTCTTCGCTGCCGATCACGTCGACGGGGAAACCTCCCACCGCGTGCAATGCACTGCGCCGGTACACGGAAAACGAGTCGGAGCTGAAGCAGGTCTTGATCCCCAGCGTGGGCGCGTCGGCCAGGCTTTTGCTGCGGCTGTGCTCGGGGTAGTTGAAGTGCCGCGATTGCGCGCCCAGCACCCCCGCGTCGGGGTGGGGCAGTTGCCGTCCATAGGCGACGCCGTTGAGCGGGTCCTGCTGCAACTCGTCGAGCAGGTTGGCGAAGGTCTCGGGCGTGGCGGGAATGGCGTCCTGGGTCATCACGATCAACGCATCGCCACCCACCTGCTCGCTGGCCCAGCGGCGGGTGCCGCCGTGGTTGAAGTCACGGGCATCGATCACTTCGACCCGAGCACCGAACTCGCGAAAACGCGCCACGGTGTCATCGCTGGAGGCGCTGTCCACCACCAGCATCTCGTCCGGTTGCAGGGTTTGCATCTTCAGCGCCGGCAGCAGGCGTGCCAGGTGGCTGGAGGCGTTACGGGTCGGGATGATCAGGGACGTGCGCATATCATTTTTTCACGTCGGCGGGCGCACGGCCGTAGATGTCGTCGAAGCGCACGATGTCGTCTTCGCCCAAGTACTCGCCGCTCTGCACCTCGATCATCACCAGGTCGATGATGCCGGGGTTGGTCAGCCGGTGTTTGTGCCCGGCCGGGATGTAGGTGGACTCGTTGGCGTTGATCAGGAATTCCCGTTCGCCGTTGGTGATCTGCGCCGCGCCGCTGACCACCACCCAGTGCTCGCTGCGGTGGTGGTGCATCTGCAATGACAGCGATGCCTGGGGCTTGACCACGATGCGCTTGATCTTGAAGCGGCTGCTTTCCTCCAGCACGGTGTAGGTGCCCCACGGCCGGGTGACGGTGCGGTGCAGGCTGTACGCCGGATGGTTCTGGCGCTTTAGCTCGGCGACGATGTAGCGCACATCCTGGCTGCGGTGGGCATCGGCGATCAGCAGCGCGTCGGGGGTGTCGACGATGATCAGGTCGCGCACGCCCACGGCGCCCAATACACGCTTGGGTGAGTCGATGTAGCAGTTGTGCACGTCATGCAAAATCGCTTCGCCATTGACCTGGTTGCCATGGGCGTCGCTGGGGGTGAGCTGGCGCAGGGCTTCCCACGAGCCGATATCGCTCCAGCCAATGTCACAGGGCACCACGGCCACTTGGTTGGACTTTTCCATCAGTGCTACATCAATGGAAATGTCCGGCGCGCTGCCAAAGGCATCGGCGTCCAGCTCACGCTGGCGCGAGGTTTTGTTTTGCAGGCTCTGGCTGTGCTCCAGCGCAGCGCGGGCGGCGTCCAGCACGTCCGGGGCATGGGCGGCCAGTTCGTCCACCAGGGTGCAGGCCTTGAAGCAGAACATGCCGGCATTCCACAGGTGCTTGCCGCCGTCGAGGTAGCCTTGGGCGGTAGCCAGGTCGGGTTTCTCGACGAAGCGTTTGACCCGGTTGCCATGGCGCAGTTTTTCGCCTTGTTCGATGTAGCCGAAGCCGGTTTCCGGATGGTCGGGCTGGATGCCGAAGGTCACCAGGTAGCCGGCTTCGGCGAGATCCCGGGCCTGGGTCACGGCGTCGGCGAACGCGACTTCATTGAGAATCAGGTGGTCGGCAGGCATCACCAGCAATTGCGCATCGCCGCCGAAGTGTTCCTGCACATGCAACGCTGCCACCGCGATGGCCGCCGCCGTGTTGCGGCCGAACGGTTCCAGCAGCAAATCCAAGGGCAGGCGGGCGTGGTTGACCGACCGATAGTCATCGAGGGTGCGAAACAGCAGGTCGCGGTTGGTCACCGTCAGTACGCTTTCCACCCCAGGCAGTTTGGCGGCGCGCTGGAAGGTTTTTTGCAGCAGGCTCTGGCCGTCACGCATGCGCATGAAGGGTTTGGGCATGTTCTGCCGCGACACCGGCCACAGCCGGGTGCCCGAACCACCGGAAACGATGCAGGGAATCAATCCGTTGAGGGTATTCATCAATAGACTTCCTTGGTGGAAAGGACGGCGGGGACCGTCATGAAGACGATGTACAGGTCAAACCACACCGACCATTTGGAGATGTATTCCAGGTCGTACTCGACACGTTTCTGGATTTTGAACAGGGTGTCGGTCTCACCTCGGTAGCCATTGATCTGCGCCCAGCCGGTGATGCCGGGCTTCACGCGGTGGCGCGAGCTGTACTCACTCACTGCCACTTCAAACGGCACACCGGCGGCCTTGGTCGCGGTGGCATGGGGGCGCGGGCCGACCATCGACATGTTGCCCAGCAGCACGTTGAACAACTGCGGCAGCTCGTCGATGCTGGTCTTGCGGATGATGCGGCCCACGCGGGTGATACGTGGGTCCTGGCGGGTGGTCTGGCGTTCGGCGGTGAAATCGCTCTGGTCGGTGTACATCGAGCGGAACTTGAACACGCGGATTTCGTTGTCGTTGTAGCCGTAGCGGTTCTGGCGGAACAGCACCGGACCCTTGGAGTCGAGCTTGATCGCAATTGCCGTGGCCACCATCACCGGCGACAGACAAACCAGTGCCAGGCTGGCGAGGAAGCAATCCTCCAGGCGCTTGATCACCGGCGACCAGCCACGCAGCGGCAGTTGCGAGGTGTTGAACATCAGGATGCCGCCGACGTCGGTGATTTTGCTGTGGCCGTAGCGCAGGGCCGCCATGTCGGGCACGAGCATCACGTTCACCGACAACTGGCGCAGGCGGTTGACCAGCCCGTGGATGCGCTGCTCGGCGGCCCACGGCAGGCAGATCATCACTTGGTTGACCTGTTCGGCGCGGATCAGTTTTTCCAGGTCGCGGGTGTTGCCCAACAAGGGCAGGTTGCTCAATTCCTTGGGAATGCGTTCGGTGCGATCGTCGATAAAACCGACCAGCCCGGAACGGATATCGCCATTGCGTTGCAAGTGGTCGGCGACGTGCACGGCGGTGTCGGTAAACCCGAGGATCACCGTGCGTTGCAGGAATTTGCCCTTGCGCATCAAGTTGCGGTAGAGGCGCAGCATCAGCAGGCGTTCGAGGCAGAACAGGAACAGGCTGGCGACGTACCACGCGGCCAGGTTGCGCGGCGTCAACTGCGGGAAAAACTGCAGGATCTGGTACATGAACAGCAGGATGCAAAATGCCGCGGACCACGCCTTGACCTTGGTTTTCAGGCGCAGCCGGTTACTGAACAATTCTTCGGAATAGATGCCCAGAGCCTGGAACAGAATGATCGTCAGGACCGCGAAAAATACCAGCAGGCCGAGGAAATGACTACGTAGCTCCGGGTCCATCGGGTCGATGAAAATCACCAGGACCAACGGGGGCAGAATGGCGCTCAGGCCATGTATGAATTTGACGAAAACAACAAAGAACTCAACAAAACCGGCACGCGTTAAAAACAGACTGTCGACGGACGACTTTTCTCGCATAAAACATCCCTCATTGCACTCCAGACGCAGGTGTTCGGTTGATGTGTTCAATAAAGCGGCAGGCTGCTTTAAAGGCACTTCGAACTACGACTACGCTGGGTAATACGCAACTATTCATTCAAAAATATATATTCATTTGAATTGGTTTCGCGGGTGTCGTGACTAAAGGAGTGTTCCCTTTTCAGCGCTAGTCAACGGATTGACGATGGTGCGGAGGTGGCATGCTAGACAGGTTTATCAGTCTATTTTTCGGCATTTTATTGACATTCCTTGTCCAGTCACTCGGTGGAGGGGGTGTGTTTTTGAGTGTAGGAACAAATATGGGATTTTTCCTGCTTAACGGTAAAACCTTTTTATAAGCGCGGTGGGAAAGGGGGACAAAGAGAGGAGGCAGGGCGCACTAAGTGCCCTGCCACCGGGGCTTTCGCGGGATTAGAAGTTGCCTTTCAAACTCACCGTAAAATTACGCGGTTCGCCATAAAAGTTGCCCCAGGAGGCGGTGCCCACGGTGTTGTAGTAGGTTTTATCAAACAGGTTGTTGCCATTGAGCGCCACCGTCCAGGTGTCATCGACGCGGTACGCCAGGCGTGCGTTCCAGGTGGCGTAACCGGGTTGTTCGAGCTTGATGGTCTGCACGCGATAGTTGCTGCTCTGGGCATTGACCCCTGTGCCGACGCTCCATTTCGACAGCGCGCCGTCGAGCTGGTAGTCGCCCCACAAGCGCAGCATGTGACGGGGCACATAGGTGTTGGACGTGCCACCCTGCTTCGCAACGTCGATGGTGCTCAGGGATTGGGTCTGGGTGTAGGTATAGCCGCCGAACAGTTGCAGGCGTTCGAGCACTTCACCGCTGATTTCGGCCTCCACGCCCTGGGCGCGCACCTTGCCTTTGTCGGTGTAGCAAAAGCCGTCGGCGGAGGTCGCGCATTGGGTGGTGTAGTCGGATTCGGCGCCGTTTTTCTCAATGGCGCGGAACAACGCCAGGGAGCTGTTGAGGCGCCCGTCGAACCATTCGCCCTTGATGCCCAACTCGTAGTTGTCGCCGACCTTCGGCTTGAGGGCCGCGCCGTCAACGGTGGCGTAAGAGCTTTGCGGCTGGAAAATATCCGCATAGCTGGCGTACACCGACAGGTGCTCGTTGAGGTCGTAGATCAGCGCGGCAAACGGCGTGACTTCGCCGGTTTCACGGGTGCGTGCGTCCTGCGTGGCCCATTCGCCCCAGGACAGGTTGTAGGATTGACGACGGTTCTCGTACCAACTGACGCGGCTGCCGACGATCAGCATCAGCGGCTCGGCCAGGCGCAGGCGCAAGGTGGCATAGGTGCCATATTGGGTGGCGGTCTCCTTGACCGTGCCACCCCGGTACATGTTCGGCCAGAAGCTGCTGTTGTCCGGTTCCGGGAAGTGGTGATCGGGTTGGTAGATGCTCTGGCGCTTGGGTAGGTTCTGGATTGCGTACACGTCGTCCTGGGTACCACGGCTGCCGTTGGCACCGAGGATCAACTCATGTTCCAGGCCAAAGGCTTCGAACTTGCCGTCGACGTAGGCGTCGAGGCCGAAGTCCTTGTGGTTGTAGTCCATCAGCGCCGCGTAAGAGTTGGCGGTGGGCGTCGGGTTGTCGTAGGCGATGGTGCCTTCGCTGGCGGCGTACTTGGTGTCTTGCAGGTTGCGGCTGTGCACCGCTGACACCTTGAGTTTCCAGTCATCGTTGAATTGATGGGTCAGGTCGGCGAAGAACGTGGTGCGCCGGCTTTGCCAGTCGTTCCAGGACTGGCCCAGGCACGTGGAGCGGCTGAGGTTGGCGCTTTTGCCATCGGCGTAGCGCGGCAGACCGCCCCAGCACGGGCTGGCGTCGACGTCTTCGTAGCTGGCGCCGACGCCCAGGGTGGTGTCGGGGTTGAGGTCGATGTCCAATGCGCCGTAGAAGGCCTGGTCCTGGCGCTTCTGAATGTCCATGTAGGAACCGCGAGTCTGCTGGCTGATCGCTGCGCGGCCGCGCACGGTGCCGCTGTCATTCAACGGGCCACCGGTGTCGACGTCGGCGCGGTAGTTGTCCCAAGTGCCGGCGGACAACGACAGGCTGGTGGTGGGCTTGGCCTGTGGTCGTTTGCGCACGAAGTTCACCGCGCCGCTGGCGGTGCCGGCGCCCTTGAGCATTCCGGCTGCGCCCTTGAGCACTTCCACCCGGTCGTAGATCGCCATGTTGGCGCTGAAACTGTCGGCTTGTACGTAGTCCTTGCCCATGTCCAGTGGCACGCCGTCGTACTGGTACTGGCCGAGCATCTTGAACCCACGGGAATAGAAATACTTGCCGCCCATGGGCGACTCGTAGGTGGTGATCCCCGGCGTGCGTTCCATCACGTCGTCAATGGTGGTGAGGTTCTGGTCATCCATCAGTTGGCGGGTCAGCACACTGACCGACTGCGGTGTTTCCCGCAGGCTATGTTCACCTTTGCCGATGGTCACGGCGCCGGTGGTGTAGGAACCGGTGCCATCGGTGATGGCCCCCAAGCGTTCGCCGGTGACCATTGTGGCGCCCAGGTTCAGTGCACCGGTTTGGGCCGCCTGCGGCAGGAGTAACCACGTGTTGTTGCCCTGGCGCTGGGCCTCCAGGCCTTGGCCTCGCAGCAACTGGCCGAGGGCCTGTTGCGGATCGAAGCGGCCGCTGAGGCCTGGGCTGGTCTTGCCGGCGACGCTGGTGGCGTCGTACGACAGGCTGACACCGGCCTGACGGGCGAACTGGTCCAGCGTGTTGGCCAGGGAGCCGGCGGCGATCTGCCAGTCGCGGGTCTGGGTATCACTGGCTGGGGTTTCAGCCCTCGCGGCCAGCGGCACGGCGGCGCTGCTCAGGCAGGCGCCGAGCAAAGCGGCCTGCACCGCGCGCTTGAGGGGGGAACGTTGGAAGGGGAACGCTTGCATGACCGCGGGATGCTCCTGAAGGAAGTGAACAGAACCGGCCTGTTGATCGGCCTTTCCTTACAGGTCGAGCGGCAATGCGAATTCACCTCATTTATTTTTGAAGGGTTATACGCGGGGCGAGACGGTCACCCAATAACGGCTGCGGTAGGTGACGTCGACCTTGAGGGAATGTGCCACCAGGCTGAGCACTTGATCGGTATCGTCCAACTGATAGGTGCCGACACGCGCATCCCGGCGACCGCTTCGCTGCAACGTAGCAGGCCGTTGCGATAACGCCCCAGCTCGGCGAGGAAGTCATCCAGGCGCATGTTGTGGGCGCTGATCACGCCGTCGCTCCAGGCCCAAGGGTCCAGGCCATTGGCGCGGGGAGGGCGAATGCCATGGCGGTCGAACAGCACCTGTTCGCCCGGCTGGATCAACTGCCGGGCGCTGGCGTCATGGCGGTCGGCAAACAGCGCCACCGTGCCCTGTTGCACGGCGAGCAACGTGCCTTGGGCGTCTTCACGCACCAGGAAACGCGTGCCGAGGGCGCGCAGGTAACCGTCGCGGGTCTGCACCCAGAAGGGTCGGCTGTCGCCGCCGGTATTGACCAGGATTTCACCCTGGCGCAAGTGCACCAGGCGCCGCGCCTGATTAAAAGCCGTATCAAAGGCACTGGCGCTGTTGAGCTGGATGCGGCTGCCATCGTTCAGCGCCACCCAGCGCCGTTCGCCGGTGACGGTGCGGTAATCGGCCATCAGGGCGGGCAGCGGCGTGTAGTCGCGGCCGAGCCAGGTCAAACCGGCGGTGCCGGCCACCAGCCCGAGCAGTTTCAAGCCGTCACGGCGGCTGATGCGTTGGCGCGCACCGCGCAGGGCATGGCGCCCGACCTGGGCCGGCAACTGGCTGAAGTCGTCATTCATGGTCGCCACCCGCTGCCACACCTGCTGGTGTTCGGCGCTGGTGTGCAGCCAACGGTCAAATGCGGCGGTGCTGGCATCGTCGGCGGTGTTGAAGCGCAGTGTGATCATCCACTGGATGGCCTGGTCGACCAGGCGCGGGTCATAGTTCGGCATAACGCAACCGATAACAGGCGTGCAGCGCCTTGGCCAGGTCGCGTTCCACGGTGGCCTTGGAGACGTTCAGGCGCAGGGCGATCTGTGCGCAGGTCAGGCCGTCGAGTTGGGCCAACAGGAACGCTTCGCGCACGCGTGGCTTGAGTTGGTCGAGCAGGCGGTCGATACGTTCCAGGCTGTCGAGGATCAGCCGCCGGGTTTCCTCCGACGGCACTTGTACCTGCGGGAAATGCGCGAGGCTTTCCAGATAGGCGCGCTCCAGTTCACGGCGCCGATACTGGTCGATCATCAGGCTGCGCGCGATGCTGCTCAGGTAGGCGCGTGGCTGCTGCACCGTCTGCTGCTTGCGCGCATTGAGCAGGCGCACGAAGGTTTCCTGGGCCAGGTCGGCGGCATGCTCGCGGCAACCGGTGCGCCGGCTCAACCAGCCGCGCAGCCAGGAATGATGGGCGTGGTACAGCTGGCCGATGGCGGCATGGTCCAGTGGGTGATCGCTCGACATGGGCATCCTGGCGCAGCAGTCTTAATTGATAATGTTTCGCATTCTAGACGTTGGCCGTGGCAATGAGCAATCACTGGGGAGCATTGTATCCAGCACAATTTTTTGTTTGCCCAAGGCTGGCCGATTAGGCTGCGTGCTTTCCTGACGGAGGGCTGAGCATGATCGACGTGGCGACCCTGGCGATATTTTCCGGTGCAGTGGTGCTGTTGCTGCTGTCTCCGGGACCGAACATGGCCTTTGTTGTCAGCCACGGCGTGACCCACGGCTGGCGCGGTGGAGTGGCGTCGGCGCTGGGCATCAGCGTGGCGGACCTGCTGCTGACGGTATTGACCGCCAGCGGGGTGACGGCGCTGGTCGCCAGTTGGCCGCCATCCTTTGATGTGATCCGGTATGCGGGGGTGATCTACCTGTTGTGGCTGGTGTTCAAGACCTTGCAGAAAAGCCCTGGCCTGGACATGGCCCACGTCAACCGTGTGCCCTTGAGCCGAGTAGGTTGGCAGGCGATGCTCAATAGCTTGCTCAACCCCAAGGCATTGCTGTTTTTCCTGGTCTTTCTGCCGCAGTTCGTAAGGCCCGAGGCCGGGCCTGTCGCCATGCAATTGATGGTGCTGGGCGGCGTGCTGACCGTGATCGCCGGTGTGTTTCACGCACTGCTGGGGTGTTTTGGTGGCGGGCTCAGCCGGTTCTTTGCCAGGCGCACATATAGCGCATGGCTGCAGAAGTGGGGCCTGGCGACGGTACTGATGCTGCTGGCCGTGCGCCTGGCGGTGATGTCGCGTCCCAACTGACTGGCATCAGGGCAAGCCTTGCCCGCTACAGCGTCAGCCCAACCGCGCCGCCGCCCGTGCGGTGATCTCACCGCGGACCCGGCGCGATTCAACCGTGCGCTTCTTCGCCTCTTCCAGCACATGGGCGGGCGCCGTCCGGGGGCTGCCCGAATCGAACGGCGGGGCCGGTGCATATTCGATCTGCAACTGCACCAGTTGCGCCGCCGCTTCGCTGTACAACTCAGCCGCCAGTACCAGCGCGAAGTCGATCCCCGCTGTGATCCCGCCCCCGGTAAACAGGTTGCCGTCACGCACCACGCGCTCCTGCACCGGGATGGCGCCGAGCGGGGCGAGCATGTCGTGGTAGGCCCAGTGGGTGGTGGCCTTGCGGCCGCGCAGCAGGCCCGCCGCGCCGAGTACCAGCGAGCCGGTGCACACCGAGGTCACGTAGCGTGCGGTCTGGGCCTGGGCCTTGAGGAAGTCCAGGGTGGCCGGGTCTTCCATCAGCGCGCCAACGCCGGAACCGCCGGGCACGCAGAGCACATCCAGGTCGGGCAGTCGGCATAGGTGGTGGTCGGTGTGAACACCAACCCCGTGCTGGACGTGACCGGCGCCAAGTCTTTCCACACCAGGTGCAACTTCACATCCGGCAGCGAGCCCAGCACGTCATAAGGGCCGGTCAGGTCCAATTGCTGGATGCCGGGAAACAACACAAAGCCGATCTGCAAGGTCATCGAGAATGCTCCGATAAGGGGTGGACGGCTTCACTCTAGAGGCCTAGGCTTTGGCGAATACGCCATTGACCCCACGAATCACGCCAATCATGCCCAGAATTGTCCACGTCCTCGCTTTCGATAACGCCCAGGTGCTCGACGTGACCGGGCCGTTGCAGGTGTTCGCCTCCGCCAATGACTTGGCCCGCCAGCGCGGCCAGCCGTTGCCTTACGCCGTCTCGGTGATCGCCGCCCAGCGCGAACCGGTGATGACCTCTGCGGGCCTGGCCTTGGTGGCAGAGCCGTTACCCGCCGTGGATGCGCCGTGCGACACGTTGGTGATCGCCGGCGGCTGGGGCGTGTACGGCGCTTCTGAAGACCTGGCACTGGTGGACTGGGTGCGGGAAAAGGCCCGGCACACCCGGCGCATGACCTCGGTGTGCACGGGCGCTTTTTTGCTCGCCGCCAGCGGCATGCTCGACGGTTGCCGCGTGGCGACCCACTGGACGCGCTGCGAAGAACTGGCGCGCAGGTTTCCTTCCCTGACGGTGGAGTCCAACCCGATCTTCATCCAGCAGGGCGCGGTGTGGACGTCGGCCGGTGTGACCGCCGGCATCGATCTGTGCCTGGCCTTGGTGGAAGAAGACCTCGGCGGCGCAGTCGCGCTGGAAGTGGCGCGGCACCTGGTGGTGTTTCTCAAGCGCCCCGGCGGCCAATCGCAATTCAGCGTGACCCTGTCGCTGCAAAAGGGCGACGGCCGCTTCGCCGAACTGCACGCCTGGATGGCCGAAAACCTCACCCTGGAGTTGAACATTGCGACCCTGGCCGCCCAGGCCGGCATGAGCGAGCGCAGCTTCGTGCGCCATTACCGCGCCGAAACCGGGCAGACCCCCGCGCGCGCCGTCGAACTGATCCGCGTCGAAACCGCCCGCCGGCAATTGGCGGACAGCAACGCGTCAATCAAACGCATCGCCGTGCAGTGCGGATTTGGTTGTGAAGAAACCCTGCGCCGCAGCTTTTTGCGGGCCTTGTCAGTCACGCCCCAGGCCTATCGCGAGCGCTTTTGCGCGCTGGCCTGAACGAAAACGTACACAGTTGAATCAAGGTGCTATGTTGCCCTCACTACCTTCCGCGGTGAGTCCTTTCGCCTGCGCCGCTACTCCCTCCGCCCCCCGGCGTGATGTTGCTCATGAAACCATTACCTGCGATCAGCGCGGTCCCTCTGCGGGACGATTGCGCGAGCGAGCCTATTCACATTCCCGGCTCGATCCAGCCCCACGGATTGTTGTTGACGCTCAGTGAACCGACGCTGGAGGTGTTGCAGGCCAGCACCAACGTCAATACCGAATTGGGCCTGGGCCCCGAGCCGTTGTCCGGCCAGGCGCTGGGTCGCCTGATCGGCGAAGAAGCCCTGGCATTGGTACGTCTGGCGCTCGCGGACCTGGAGGCGGATGAGGACGAAACGCGTCAACTGACCCTCAACGGTGACCGCTTTGACGTGTTGCTGCATCGCCACCAGGGTCTGTTGTTTCTGGAGCTGGAGCGGTTCGTGGCACCCTTGCACACGGCTGTATTGCCGGTGGCCCGGACCTTGCGCCGCCTGCAATCGGCCAAGACCCTTGATGGACTGTATGGCACCTGCGTCACCGAGATCCGTGCGTTGACCGGTTACGACCGTGTCACCCTTTACCGCTTTGAGCAGGAAGGCCACGGCAAGGTGATCGGCGAATCCCTCAGCGATGGCATGCAACCTTACCTGGGGCTGTGTTTCCCGGCATCGGACATCCCGCCCCAGGCCCGCGAGCTGTACCGGCTGAACTGGATCCGGGTGATTCCCGATGCGGCCTACACGCCGGTGCCGATCCTGCCAGCGCTGCGTCCGGATAACGGCCAACCCTTGGACCTGAGTTTTGCAGTGCTGCGCAGTGTCTCGCCGGTGCACTGTCATTATTTGAAGAACATGGGCGTGCGCTCCTCGATGAGCATTTCCCTGCTTAAGGACGGCGCACTCTGGGGCTTGATCACCTGCGGCCACCGCGAGCCCCTGCGTGTGCCCCATGAACTGCGCGTGGCCTGTATCAGCATCGGCCAGTTACTGTCGATGCAGATCACCGTGCTGCAGGAACAGGAGGCGCGTGCCCAGCAGAAGCAAAAGATCGACATGATCGACGCGTTGGTCGGCGCGATGGCTGTTGCGACCTGCGATGTGATGGAGAGCCTGCGACCGCACACGCAAACGCTGTTGAACCTGACGGCCGCCGATGGCGTGGCGATTCTGGTGGAGGAGCGCCTGCACTGCGTGGGCGTGTGCCCTACCGAAGCGCAGATTCGCGCCCTGTATCCGTGGGTTCAGCAGCAGGGCAAAGGCGTGGTGTGCAGTCACCAACTGAGTGCGGACTTTGCGCCGGCGGCCGCTTATCAAGGGGTTGCCAGCGGCCTGCTGGCCTTTCGCTTGCCTAAACCGGTGGACAACGCGGTGATGTGGTTTCGATCCGAGGTCAAGACCACGGTGCACTGGAGCGGGGAGCCGATCAAAGTGCGCGAAGCGGCGGCGGTTGCGCTGAGCCCGCGCCAGTCGTTCGAGTTGTGGAAGCAACAGGTCGACGGCAAGGCGTTGCAATGGTCAGCCTCGGAATTGCTGGCCGTGGAAAGCCTGCGCCGCAATGCCCTTGAACATGACCTGGCGCGTCAGGTGCAGCGCGAGCACGCGGCCGTACGGGCCCGGGATGAACTGGTGGCGGTGGTCTCCCATGACCTGCGCAGCCCGTTGACGATCCTGCTGATGCAGTGCGGCATGATGCGCAAACTGGTGCCCGCCGACGAGACCAAATCCAACCTGCGTCTGGCCACGGCGATTGAAACCATGCAGAACGCCACGTCGCGCATGAATACGCTGCTGGAAGACCTGATTGATATTTCACGCATCGAATCCGGGCGTTACCAAGTGGTCCTGCAGCCTCTGGATGTGAAGTCGACCCTGGATCAACTCGGCCTGATGTGGCAGCCGTTGGCGGCGGCCAAGGGCATCAACCTTACGTGGCGGGCTCAGCCCGGACTGCAGGTCCAGGCTGACCCGGAGCGTTTGTTCCAGGTGTTTTCCAACTTGCTCGGCAATGCCCTGAAATTCACTGAGCTGGGGGGCGCGATCGAGGTGATCGCCCTGGCGGCAGACCACGAAGTCCTGTTTCGCATCTGTGATAACGGCGTGGGCATCGGCGCAGCGCAATTGCCCTACATCTTCGAGCGCTACTGGACCTCCCGGGAAGGTAACCCCACCGGCAGCGGCCTGGGTTTGTACATTTCCCACGGCATCATCGAAGCCCACGGCGGCACGCTCTGGGCCGAAAGCGTGGAGGGGCAGGGCAGCGTGTTCAGCTTCAGGATTGCGGCGGCGTCCTAAGCCCTGTCGAGTAACTCGATGATCGCGGCCACCGTCGCCTGTGGAGCTTCCTGGGGAATATTGTGGCCCACGCCGGGCAACACCTGGCGTCGGTAAAAACCGCTGAAGTGCTCCAGGTCGTCATCCTCTTCCGACGGCGGGCCTACGCCGTCATCGGCACCGCACAACGAGATGCTCGGCACCGAGATCGCCGGTTGCAGCGCCAGCGCCTGCTCTATGGCTTCCAGCGCCGGATCACCGGGGGCGTACGTGAAACGGTGGCGGTAGGAGTGAATCACCACCGCGACAAAGTCCGGGTTATCGAAGGACGGCGCGGTCTGCCCATACAGAGCCGGCCCCTCGGCCCAGGACGGTGACCACAGCGACCACAGCAGTTCGCAGAGTTCGCGGCGGTTGGCGGTCAACCCGTCCACACCGCGCTGGGTATGAAAGTAATACTGGTACCACAACCGATGCTCCGTCACTGGCGCCCGAGGCGTGGGCGACTTGGCAATGTCCTGGATGTTGTAGCCGTCCCCGGTCACCAGCCCGCGTACCCGCTGCGGCCACAGCGCGGCAACGATACACGCGGCGCGCCCGCCCCAGTCATAACCCGCCAGCGTCGCTTGCGCGATGCCCAGCACATCCATGAACTCCAGCAGATCCCTGGCCAACGCTGCCTGCTGCCCGGAACGCATGACCTGCGCGTTGATAAATCGCGTCGGGCCATAACCGCGCAGATACGGCACCAACACCCGGCAGCCGCGCCCGGCGAGCACCGGGGCAATCGCGTCATAAGCACGCGGGTCGTAAGGGAAACCATGCAGCAGGATCACCGGCTCGCCATCGGCAGGGCCGTGGGCCTCGTAGTAGATGTCAAGCATGGAGGTTTGCACGTGGAGCAATGGGGCGGTCAAGATCATGGTTGGGCTCCTTTGGTGACCAGCGTTAGTACATCTGAAGCGAAGCAAGCCCGCTCACCACAGAGCCGTTGAGTCCGCGCCTCACCGTCCAGCTCTCAAGGTTGCCACACCGTTTTCTCCCCACTCAACTTGCGGTCCAGGAACGTCGCCGCGCTGATCAGCGCCAAATGGCTCAACGCTTGTGGCGTGTTGCCCAGATGCCGTGCCTGGCTGTCGAACTCTTCGGCGTACAACCCCAGAGGGTTGGCGTAGCGCAGCAGTTGTTCGAATTCCAGGTGGGCCTTCTCCACCTGGCCGGCGCGGGCCAGGCATTCGACGTACCAGAACGAGCACGCGGTAAATGCGCCTTCGGTGCCTTGCAGGCCGTCGATCTGGCTGTCGTCGTTGCGGTAACGGTAGACCATACCATCGCGCACCAGGCTTTTCTGGATCGCTTCCAGGGTGCTCAACCAGCGCGGGTCGGTGGCCGCGACGAAACGCACCAGCGGCATCAGCAGCATCGAGCCATCCAGCGCTGTGCTGCCGATGTGCTGCACAAAATGTCCGCGTTCTTCGTTCCAGAAGTTGCTCCAGATGTCGGCGTAGATCGCCTGGCGCGTCTTGTCCCAGCGCGCAAACGGCGCCGGCAACGAGCGTTTGGAAGCCAGGCGGATTGCGCGGTCCAGGGCCACCCAGCACATCAGTCGCGAATGCAGGAAGTGGTGTTGCTCGCCGCGCATTTCCCAGATGCCCACGTCTTTCCGGTCCCAGATTTCGCAGACCTGATCGACGACTTCTACCGTGTGTTTCCAGCCCTCGTGGGAGATGGCTTCGCCGTACTTGTTGACGAGGTACACCGCGTCCATCAACTCCCCATAAATATCCAGCTGGATCTGGTCGACCGCCTCATTGCCGATGCGCACCGGCCTGGCGCCACCGTGGCCACTCAGTTGATCCAAGTGGGTTTCAGGCAACTCCTGGCGACCGTCGATGCCGTAGAGGATGTTGATTTTGGTCGGCTGGCCGCAGCAGTCGCTGACCCGGCCCTTGAGCCAGCGCATGTAGGCATTGGCCTCGTCGACAAAACCCAGGCGCATAAAGGCGTAGACGGTAAACGACGCGTCGCGGATCCAGGTGTAGCGGTAGTCCCAGTTGCGCTCGCCGCCGGGTGACTCCGGCAACCCGAAGGTGGCGGCGGCGATGATTGCGCCGTGTTTGCGCGAGGTCAGAAGCTTCAGCGCCAATGCCGAGCGGTTGACCATTTCGCGCCAGCGCCCGCGGTAGTTCGATTGGGCGATCCAGCCACGCCAGAACTTCAACGTGTGGGCCAGCGCCAGGTCGGTGCAGCTGCTGTCGACGCGTTCATCGTCCAGGCCACCGAGGACGAATTCGGCGCCTTCTTCCTGGGTCAGGGTAAACGTCGCCACGGCGGCGTTGCCTTCGAGCTGCAAGGATTGGCTGCTGGACAACCGCAGGCCAGGCTGGCCGTCGGCGCTGAAGCACACGGTGCCGTTATCGACGGTGGCGTGGGTGGGCGTGCGTGCATAGTCGTGGCGCACGGCGCAACGCAGGTGGATGTTGGCTTGGCCGCTGACCACGCGTATCCGGCGGATAAGCAGGGGCAGATCATCGACTTCTTCGCTGATGGTCAGCAGGTCGGTGATTTCCACCACGGCTTCATCGCTGAGCCAGCGGGTTTGCAGCACGTTGGTATCCGGCAGGTAGATCTGTTCGCGGCGCGCGTTGGGCAGGTCAGGAGTGAGTTGGAAGATGCCGGCGTCGGGGGTGTCGAGCAGCGCGCAAAAGATCGACGGACTGTCGAATTCCGGCCAGCAGAAAAAGTCGATGCTGCCCTTATCGTTCACCAGCGCGGCACTGCGCATGTCGCCGATGATGCCGTGGGCATCGATGGCGCTCTGGGCTTCGTTTTTCGAATCAACCTTTTTCGAATCAACCATTGTCACGAAACTCCGGATACAGGCTCATGCCGCCATCAATGAACAAGGTGCTGCCGACCACATAGTCGGAGGCGTCGCTGGCCAGCCAGACCACGGCGTTGGCCACGTCTTCCACATCGCCGACCCGGCCATACGGAATCAACTTCAGCAGTTCTTTTTCCGCGGCGCCCTCGGTGGCGGCGCGGTTGATCGCCGTGCGAATCGCCCCCGGAGCAATGCCGTTGATGCGGATGCGCTGCTCGCTGACTTCCTGGGCGAGGCTGCGCATCAGCATCTCCACGCCGCCCTTGGACGCGGCGTAATTCACATGCCCGGCCCAGGGGATCAGTTGGTGCACCGAACTCATGTGGATGATTTTGCCCGCCGCCCGCGACACGCCTTCACGGATGCCCTGGCGGTTGAAGATACGCAGGGCGGCGCGGGCACAGAGGAACTGGCCGGTGAGATTGACGCCGATCACGCTGTTCCAGTCGTCGAGGGTCATGTCGACCACGGCGGCGTCCTTCTGCATGCCGGAGTTGGCCACCAGGATATCCAAGTGGCCGAACGCATTGAGGGTCTGGGCGAACAGCCGTTCTACATCGGCCTCTTTGGACACGTCGGCGCCAAGGGCAATCGCCCGGCCGCCGGCGGCATTGATCTGCGCCGCCAGTGCTTCGGCCGGGGCGGCCTGGCGGTTGTAGTTCAGCACCACGGCAGCCCCGGCCTGGGCCAAAGCCTTGGCCGCGCCAGCGCCGATTCCGGAACTGGCGCCCGTCACCAGTGCCACTTGTTGCTCCAACGAGATGTGCATTGCCCACCCAGCCTTTAATTCATGAGTTCAGTTAGCTGACTGATGGCGCACAAGGTAAGTTCATCCGCGGGGTAGCGGGCGGGCGACAGGTAGCAATTGCTCGACTTAATAGGAAGCATTACTATTCACGCCCCGCCTCCCCAGTGCCCCCGCGATGATCCCTCAGCCGCCCCGCAGAACAGGCTTTTTCGAGCACTACGAAGAGTTGATCGGAACCTGGACGCGCCGCCTGAGAAACCGTCAGCAGGCCGAAGACCTGGCCCACGACACCTTCGTGCGGGTGCTTGAGTCCACGTCCACCGAGGTCGCGCAGCCGCGCGCCTATCTGCATCAAACCGCGCGCAATATCGCAGTGGACGCCTACCGCCGTGAGGACCGCCGCGACGCCATGGCCCTGGAAAATCTTGATCAGCGCTCACCCCACAGTGGCGACCCGGAGCATGTCATGCACGCGATCCAGTTGGCGCAATCCATCGAGCGGGCCTTGGCCGAGTTGCCGCTCAACTGCCGCAAGATTTTTATCTGGCAGAAAATCGAGGGCCTCACCCAGCAGGAAATCGCCGAACGCCTGGGGTTGTCCAAGAACATGGTGGAAAAGTATATGATCCGCACCCTGCGGCATCTGCGTGACCGCCTGGACGCGTTGGCCCCATGACTCAAGCTCGCTCTGAAACAGGACCTTCCATGATGGATAGCCGTGCCCGCGATGAAGCCGCGCAATGGTTTGTACGCCTGCAAGACGCCGAGTTGGACGCCACCGAGCGCCAGCGTTTCGACGCGTGGCGCGCTGAAAGCCCCGAACACCAGTATGAATTCGATGTGCTGCAAGGCCTGTGGAGCGCCACCGACCTGCTGCCCAAGGCCCGATTGCAGGCGTTATGCGAGGCGCCTCCCAAGCGGCGTGCGGTGCTGCGTTATGCCGTCGCGGCCAGTGTGGTCGCGATTGCTCTGGGGCTGGGCCTGTTCAGCGGCCTTGAGCATCCGAAGCCCTACAGTGCCGAGTTCAGCACGCGTCTGGGGGAGCATCGCCAAGTGGCACTGCCCGATGGTTCGGTGATGGATTTGAACAGCCGCAGCGTGGTGGCAGTGCACTACGAAAAAAGCCGGCGCGGTGTGGAGCTTAAACAGGGCGAAGCCATGTTCAGCGTCGAGCACGACACCAGCCGACCGTTCGTAGTGGCCGCCGGGGCAGGGCAGGTGACGGTCACCGGCACGCGCTTCGATGTGCGCCGCGATGACGACCAGACCCGTGTGATGGTTGAGGCCGGCACCGTGAAGGTCCAAGGGCGTTCACCGGATGAGTTGGTGACACTGACGGCGGGCCTGGGGACGCATGTGGACCGCAAAGGGCGGGTGGCGGCGTCCTATGCCGTGAATACCGATGAGCTGACGGCCTGGCGCAGCGGCAAACTGGTGTTCAACAACGCGACGCTGGGGGAAGTGGCGCGGGAAGTGTCGCGCTACCGCGAGCAACCGTTGCGCGTCAGCTCGCCTGCCATCGGTAACCTGCGGCTGACCAGCGTGTTCAAATCCAACGACACCGATGCCTTGCTCAAAGCGTTGCCGCACATCCTGCCGGTGGCCCTGCGAACGCTGCCGGATGGCAGCCAGGAAATTATTTCACGCTGAGATTCAGGTTTTTCCGCGTCCATCGTCTTCTCCTGCAGCTGCAACTGGTTTGCATTAACAGCCGCATACTTTTGCGATCACAGGACTGGGTCAGACGTGAAAAAATTGCCGTTAACAACAATAAAATCGCCCGCTGGGCGCCATTGGCCCTGGCACTTGCCGTCAGCGCCGCACTGCCTGCGGCCTATGCGGCCGACGCTATCCACATCCAGGCTCAACCCCTGGGCGCGGCGCTGAGCCAGTTGGGCCAGCAAACGTCCTTGCAGGTATTTTTCAACTCCGACATGGTCGCGGGTAAACAGGCGCCTGCGGTCGACGGCAACCTCTCTCCTGAACAAGCCCTGCGCCAATTGCTGCAAGGCAGTGGCCTGGACTATCAGATCGACGCCGGTTCCGTGACCCTGCGCCCGCTGAACAGCGGCACCGGTGAGGCCGGTTCGCCTGTGGAGCTGGGCGCACCGACATCCGGGTGGTGGGTGACTGGCTAGGCGATGCCAATGCCGAAGTGGTGCAAAACCATCCTGGCGCACGCACGGTGATTCGCCGTGAAGCCATGGTGGAGCAGGGCGCGATGAACGTCGGTGACGTGCTGCGTCGCGTGCCTGGCGTGCAGGTGCAGGAATCCAACGGCACCGGCGGCAGCGATATTTCCCTCAACGTCGGCGTGCGCGGGCTGACGTCACGCCTGTCGCCACGCTCCACCGTGCTGATCGACGGCGTGCCGGCGGCGTTCGCGCCGTATGGCCAGCCACAGCTGTCGATGGCGCCGATTTCCGCCGGTAACCTGGACAGCATCGACGTGGTGCGTGGCGCCGGTTCGGTGCGTTACGGGCCGCAGAACGTCGGCGGCGTGATCAACTTCGTGACCCGTGCGATCCCGCAGACATTCTCCGGCGAAGTCGGCACCACCCTGCAAACCTCCGCCCATGGTGGTTGGAAGCATCTCGAAAACGCCTTTATCGGCGGCACGGCCGACAACGGCATCGGCGTTGCGCTGCTGTACTCCGGGGTCAATGGCAACGGTTATCGCAACAGCAACAATTCCAATGACATCGACGACGTGATCCTCAAGACCCACTGGGCACCGACCGATCAAGACGACTTCTCGCTGAACTTCCACTACTACGACGCCAGCGCCGATATGCCCGGCGGCCTGACCCAGAAGCAGTTCGACGCCAACCCGTACCAGTCGGTGCGCGACTGGGACAACTTTAGCGGGCGGCGCAAGGACGTGTCCTTCAAGTACATCCGCCAGATCGACGACCGTACCCAGGCCGAAGTGCTGACGTACTACTCCGATAGTTTCCGTGGCAGCAACATCGCCAACCGCGACCTCGCGACCCTCGGTTCCTACCCGCGCACCTACTACACCTTCGGCATCGAGCCACGGGTGTCCCATGTGTTCGACGTGGGCCCCAGCACCCAGGAAGTCAGCGTCGGTTATCGCTACCTCAAGGAAGGCATGCATGAGCAGGCCACCAGCCTGAACCTGATCAACAATGTGCCGACACCAGGAGGGCAGAGTGATGGCCACGTGTATCAAGACCGCACAGGCGGTACCGAAGCCAACGCGTTCTATATTGATAACAAAATCGATATTGGCAAGTGGACTGTTACTCCTGGAATTCGCTTCGAAGATATCCGCACCGAGTGGCACGACCGCCCAGTGATTGCACTGAACGGCACCCGCACCTCGGAAAAGCGCCGCGAGGTCCACAACAACGAGCCCCTGCCGGCCCTGAGCGTGATGTACCACCTCTCCGATGCCTGGAAGTTGTTCGCCAACTACGAAACCTCTTTCGGCAGCCTGCAGTACTTCCAACTGGGCCAAGGTGGCACCGGTGACCAGACCGCCAACGGCCTGAACCCGGAAAAGGCCAAGACCTACGAGGTCGGCACCCGCTACAACGACAGCGTGTGGGGCGGCGAACTGACGTACTTCTACATCGACTTCTCGGATGAACTGCAATACGTCAGCAATGCCGTGGGCTGGACCAACTTGGGCGCAACCAAGCACGCCGGCATCGAAGCGTCGGCCCACTATGACCTGTCGAACCTGGACCCGCGCCTCGACGGCCTGACCGCCACTGCCGGTTTCACCTACACCAAGGCCACCTCTGAGGGTGATGTGCCATTCAAGGGGCGTGACCTGCCATTGTATTCACGGGAAGTGGCCACCTTGGGCCTGCGCTACGATGTCAATCACTGGACCCATAACCTGGACGTGTACGCTCAGTCCGGCCAGCGTGCGCCGGGCACTACCAGCACCTACGTCACCCAGGGCACCGCCGATGGCCAGTACGGTGATATTCCCGGTTATGTCTCGGTCAACGTGCGCAGCGGGTATGACTTCGGCGAGCAACTGTCGAATCTGAAGTTGGGCGTGGGCGTGAAAAACCTGTTTGATCAGCAGCACTACACGCGCTCCAGCGACAACAATGCCGGGTTGTACCTGGGCGAGCCGCGTACGTTCTTTGTGCAGGCCAGCGTCGGGTTTTGATTCTGCGTGGACGTCCAGATGTCGCCGCCGCTCCCGGTCAGGGGGCGGTGATGCACAGGTTGCACGGCAAGCGCTCGTTAGGCTCTTCCTACGAGGTATTGGAAAATTTCAGCACTTTCAGGAACCGACTTCCACTGTTCTGCCACACAGAAAGAGCCTGCTTGCGCTGGTTTTTTTGACGGTCAGTTGACGTCGAGGGCTGGGTCCGCGAGGTAAGGCGCCTGAAAAAACCGAACTGGAGAGCTCAATGTCGGTATCAGTACTCAACCAACCTGCTACACAGTCCGTCAATAACGACACACAAAAAAGTGCCCCGTCCGGTCCTGCGCGACCTCATCCGTCTTCAGGTAGTCAGCAGAAGGTAGGCGTGACATTCAACAGTCCGGGCAGTCAGTCCGGGCTGATATTTGATAGCGCATCGAGGCACCCGGTACCGGGTCACGGTCACTTCCGCCCGGGCCCACCGCCGCGTCCTCTGCCTGAGGGTGTACGACCCAATCCGGGCCCGCCGCCGCGTCCTCTGCCTGAGGGTGTACGACCCAATCCGGGCCCGCCGCCGCGTCC
>NZ_JADDUM010000010.1 GCF_015163715.1 Pseudomonas cyclaminis | reverse complement strand
GCACCGCCCTCCCACATTGGATTGATGGTGTTTCAGTTATTTGCGCAGCACCAAATCCAGCACCTCATCCCGATCCTTGATCTTCTGCAACACAATCTCCGAGCGTATATCCATCACCCCCGCGGTGCGGTTCAGGTGGTTCACGATAAAGTCCGAAAAATGCTTGAGGTTGCGCGCCTGCACCCGCAGTACATAGTTGCTGGCGCCCGTGATCACATAGGCGCTGGCCACCTCCGGCCAGCCCTGCACCTTCTTGATAAACGTCTCATGCCAATCCTCCACGTCCTGGCGCAACGACAGGTGGACGATGGCTTCCAGCTCGATCCCCAATTGTTCGGCGTTCAGCACCGCGCGGTAGCCGCTGATGATGCCTTCGCTCTCCAGCAGACGCAGGCGGCGCAGGCAGGCGGAGGGCGACAGCGCGACTTTTTCCGCCAGTTCCTGGTTGCTGATACGGCCATCCTGTTGCAGGAAATGCAGGAGGCGCAGGTCGGTGGCATCAAGAATCATGGTTAGAATAAATCCGCGTGTTTGGGGGGTAAATTCGAATTTCCTACAGCTTAATTAGCCTGTTACCTACGACTTTGCACGAAAATTCTGTAAATCTTCGTTCATTATTTAGTCCATCTTTACCTATAAAAACCAGGACAGACCATGACCACCCGAAGCCAATGCCAAGCCCGCGACGCCCAGGATTTGCTGGCGCCGTTGCGCAATCAGTTCACCTTGCCTGCGGGTGTGATCTACCTCGACGGCAACTCCCTCGGCGCACGTCCCGTGGCCTCGCTGGCGCGGGCGCAACAGGTGATTGCCGAGGAGTGGGGCAATGGCTTGATCCGCAGTTGGAACAGCGCCGGCTGGGCCGACCTGTCCCAGCGCCTGGGCAACCGCCTGGCACCGCTGATCGGTGCGCAGGACGGTGAAGTGGTGATCACCGATACCACCTCCATCAACCTGTTCAAAGTGCTCAGTGCTGCGCTGACGGTACAGCGCCAACGCGCACCATCGCGCAAGGTGATTGTCAGCGAAGCCAGCAACTTTCCCACTGACTTGTACATCGCCGAAGGCCTGGCCGAGTTGCTGCAACAGGGTTACTCCCTGCGTCTGGTAAACAGCCCGGATGAGCTGCCCCAGGCCATCGACGGCGATGTGGCGGTGGTGATGCTCACCCACGTCAACTACAAGACCGGCTACATGTACGACATGCAGGCGCTCACTGCCTTGAGCCATGAATGTGGCGCGCTGAGTATCTGGGACCTGGCGCACTCGGCAGGCGCGGTGCCCATCGACCTGCACAATGCGGGAGCCGATTACGCGATTGGCTGCACCTATAAATACCTCAATGGCGGCCCCGGCTCCCAGGCGTTCGTATGGGTTAACCCGGCGCTGGTGGACCTGGTGCGTCAGCCATTGTCGGGCTGGTTCGGACATACCCGGCAGTTCGCCATGGAGTCCAACTATGCGCCGAGCGCCGGCATCGCCCGCTACCTGTGCGGCACCCAACCGATCACCTCGCTGGCGATGGTGGAGTGTGGGCTGGAGATTTTCGAACAGACCGATATGGCGAGCCTGCGCAGCAAATCCCTGGCCTTGACTGACCTGTTTATCGAGCTGGTTGAGGCCCGTTGCGCGGCCCACGGCCTGGTGTTGATCACCCCACGTGAACATGCGCGGCGCGGTAGCCATGTGAGTTTCGAGCACCCGGAAGGGTATGCGGTGATCCAGGCCCTGATTGCTCGAGGTGTGATTGGCGATTACCGCGAGCCGCGGATTATGCGGTTTGGGTTTACGCCGTTGTATACGAGCTTTACCGAGGTGTGGGACGCCGTGGAAATCCTCGGTGAAATCCTTGATGAGCACACTTGGGACCAACCGCAATTCAAAGTCCGCCACAGCGTTACCTGAATAAAACACAGATCAAAATGTGGGAGGGAGCAAGCCCCCTCCCACAGGGATCAAGTCAATCTTCAAATAATAATAAAGGGGCACACCAACGTGACCACACCTGACACCGGCTTTGCCGAAATCACCCAACGCGAACTGGGCCTGCGGCGCCAGCTCACTTCCGGCCAGATGAGCATGATTGCCATCGGTGGCGCCATTGGCACCGGGCTGTTCATGGGCAGCGCCTATGCCATCGGTTATGCCGGGCCGAGTGTGCTGGTGAGTTACGCCATCGGCGCGCTGGTCACCCTGCTGCTGATGGGCTGCCTGGCAGAGATGACGGTGGCCCATTCCACCTCGGGCTCCTTCGGTGCGTATGCCGAGTTCTACATCAGCCCGCTGGCCGGCTTCCTGGTGCGTTATGCCTACTGGGCGGCGATTGTGCTGGCGGTGGGCGCCGAGGTCACGGCGGTGGCGATGTACATGAAGTACTGGTTCGCCAACGTGCCGGAGTGGGTGTGGATCGTGTCGTTTTCCAGTGTGCTGATTGCGCTCAATGCGATCAGCGTGAAGACCTTCGGTAACTTCGAATACTGGTTTTCCACGATCAAGATCAGCGCCATTGTCGGCTTCATCATCCTGGCCGCGTACGTAGTGTTTGGCTCCGGCAACCCGGATTACGGCGTGCAGAACTACACCGCACACGACGGATTTTTCCCCCATGGCTTGAGCGGCATGTGGATCGCGGTGATTGTGTCGATCTTCAGCTACCTCAGCGTGGAGATGATCGCCGTGGCCGCCGGTGAAGCCGCCGACCCGGAGCAGGCGGTGAAGAAGGCCTTTCGCGCAACCATCGTACGGTTGGTGGTGTTCTACCTGCTGACGCTGGCGCTGATGCTCGCCATCGTGCCGTGGAACCAGGCCGGGCAGACCCAGAGCCCGTTCGTCACGGTGATGCAGACCATCGGCATTCCCGGCGCCACCGGGGTAATGAACTTCGTGATCCTGATTGCCGCGCTGTCGGCGATGAACAGCCAGCTCTATATCACCACGCGCATGATGTTCAGCTTGTCCCGCGCCGGCTTCGCGCCCAAGTCCATGGGCGCCCTGAGCAAAAGCGGCATCCCGCTGAATGCGCTGCTGCTCTCCAGTTCGGGCATTGCCCTGGCGACCTTGTTGAATGTGGTGTACCCGGAAAGCTCGTTCACCTTGATGATGGCGATCTCGATGTTTGGCGCGATCTTCACCTGGTTCATGATCTTTCTCACGCACCTGTTTTTCCGCCGTTATCGCAAGCGCCACGGCGGGCCGAAGTTGTCCTTCCAGCTGCGCCTGTTTCCCTACAGCACACTGCTGGGCCTGGTGCTGATGGGCGCGGTGATGATCACCACGTATTTCACCGAAGCGTTCAAGATGACGCTGGTGTTTGGCGTGCCGTTCCTGTTGATTCTGTCGGCGGTGTATTACGGGTTCTTCCGCAAGGGCAGGGCCAAGGCGTCGAACAAGGCTTTGGCGTAACCGGGCAGTTGCTCGAACGAACGTGTGCACAGTAATAGCTGTCGGCAGGCCCAGTCTTCTGCCAGAGGCTGGGCCTTGAAGTGGCGTTCCAAAGGCCAGCGATCCAGCGCGGCCTGGGGCACGATGCCCAGGCCAGTGCCCCGTGCGACCATCCGAATCACCCCATCAAAGCCCTCGGCGCGGATGCGCGTGTGTAAGCGAAACCCCGCGTTCAGCGCTTGCTCTTCCAGGTACACCGCCAGTGCGCTGTGGGCCGCGAGGCCGACGTAATCGTGTGGCAGGCTGTCGATAAAACTCACCGGGCCGGCAGCCAAGGGATGATCCAAGGGCATGATCAGCACCAGCGGGTCGTCGCGAAAGGGCAGGGTCTGCAAACCGTGGGTGTCCACCGCATCGGAGATGATCCCCAGATCCGCCGTGCCCTGGCGCAGGGCCTGGGTGATGCGCAGGCTGGGCAATTCCTGCAGGTCGATGTCGAGGTTGGGGTGCTCGCGCAGAAAATCCGCCAGCAGTTCAGGCAGGTATTCGCTGAGCGCCGTGGTGTTGCACAGCAGGCGCACCTGGCCTTTGATGCCGTTGGCGTATTCCGCCAGGTCCTGTTGCAGGTGCTCGGCCTGTTGCAGCAGCAGGCGCGCATGGCGGGCCAGGGCTTTGCCAGCGGCGGTAGGGGTAACACCACGGCGACCGCGCTCAAGCAAGGCGATGCCCAGCGAGGCTTCCATTGCGCGGATGCGAGCGCTGGCCGCCGCCAGGGATAAATGGCTGCGGCTGGCGCCGGCGGTGATGTTGCCGGTGTCGAGGGTGTGCAGGTAGAGGCGTAGGTCAGTCAGGTCAAAGTGCATGGCTTGGGGTCTCAGCCTCACACAAAACAAGAGGCAGCCTCAGTATATGGCGAATTTCCAGCGAATATCCAAACCCGCACAATCCCCCCCATGACGACCTTCCTCGCGTTCTACCAAAACCTCGGCCCCGCCTTGACCCTGCTGGTGATCGGCACCTTCCTGCTGGCCGGCACGGTCAAGGGGGTAATCGGTCTGGGCTTACCGACAGTGGCCATGGGCATGCTCGGCCTGGCTATGTTGCCGGCGCAGGCTGCGGCGTTGCTGATCATTCCTTCAACGGTCACCAACCTCTGGCAATTGGCGTTCGGCGGTCACCTGAGTGCCTTGCTCAAACGATTGTGGCCGATGCTCGTGCTGATTTTCCTCGGCACCGGGCTGGGCACGCTGTGGCTGGGCATGGACGGCGGGCACTGGGTGGTGCGGGCGTTGGGCGGGGCATTGCTGGTGTATGCGCTGAGTGGATTGTTTTTGCCCACCTTCAAGTTCACGCCGCCAACCGAACGCTGGCTGGGCCCGCTGTGTGGGTTGATCACCGGCGTGATCACCTCGGCCACCGGCGTGTTCGTGATTCCTGCGGTGCCGTATCTGCAAGCACTGGGGTTGAATCGCGATCAACTGGTGCAGGCATTGGGCCTGTCGTTCACCGTGTCGACGCTGGCGCTGGCGGCGGGCTTGGCCTGGCGCGGCACCTTGGGCGGCGGTGAGGTCAGTGCCTCGTTGCTGGCGCTGGTGCCGGCGTTACTGGGGATGTGGCTGGGCCAGGTGCTGCGCCAGCGCATCAGTGCGGTGCTGTTCAAGCGGGTATTTTTCATCGGCATGGCGCTGTTGGGCGGTCATCTGCTGATCAGTGGTTAATAATTGCCAGTGGATTCGTGCTTTTTGATCAAAGGTATTTTGCCGGGGCACGGCTTATTCCGAAGGGTTGGGGTCGATAGTCTGCGTCCAGACCTTTTCAACTTCCGGATGCCCTCCCATGAAAAAAGTACTCCTGCTCAACGGCGGCAAAAAGTTCGCCCACTCCGATGGCCGCTACAACACCACCTTGCATGACACTGCCCTGGCCGTGCTGGACCGCAGTGGTATCGACGTCAAAGTCACCCATATCGACGAAGGCTACGATGTCGCCGAAGAAGTCGCGAAATTCCTCTGGGCCGACGTGATCATCTACCAGATGCCCGGCTGGTGGATGGGCGCACCGTGGATCATCAAGAAGTACATCGATGAAGTCTTCACCGAAGGCCATGGCAGCCTCTACGCCAGCGACGGCCGCACCCGTTCCGATGCCTCGCAGAAGTACGGCAGCGGCGGCCTGATTCAGGGCAAGCAGTACATGCTCTCCCTGACCTGGAACGCGCCGCAGCAAGCCTTCGACGACCCGAGCGATTTCTTCGAAGCCAAAGGCGTGGACGCGGTGTACTTCCCGTTCCACAAGGCTCACGAGTTCCTTGGCATGACCAGCCTGCCGACTTTCCTCTGCGTGGATGTGATGAAACGCCCGGCCATCGAGGCGGACGTGGCGCGTTACGAGCAGCATCTGGCGCAGGTGTTCAACCTCTCGGTGTAAGCTGCTGTGAACCGATAATGAGGACCGCCCGTGAAAGCCCGATCCGATGAGCTACAGATCTTCGTCAGCGTGATCGAGTGCGGCTCGATTTCCGCTGCGGCGGAGCAGGTCGGGCAGACGCCGTCGGCGGTCAGCCGCACCTTGTCGCGCCTGGAAGCCAAGCTCGACACCACGCTGATCAACCGCACCACACGGCGGATGGACCTGACCGAAGAGGGCAAGTACTTCTTCGAACAGGCCAAGTTGATCCTGGCGCAGATGGATGAGCTGGAAGAACGCTTGTCGTCACGCCAGAAAAACCCGGCCGGCCGGCTGCGCATCAACGCGGCGGTGCCGTTCATGCTGCATGGGATCGTGCCGTACATCGCCGAGTTTCGTGGCCTGTACCCAGAGATCCAGCTGGAGTTGAACAGCGATGACCTGATCATCGACCTGCTGGAACAGAGCACCGATATCGCCATTCGCATCGGCGCCCTGGCCGATTCGACCCTGCATGCGCGCGCCCTCGGGTGTACGCCGCTGCACATCCTCGCCAGCCCTGAATACCTCAAGCAGCACGGCGCGCCGCAGACCGTCGCCGAGTTGGGCGACCACACGTTGCTCGGCTTCACCCAGACCGAAACCCTCAACCACTGGCCGCTGCGCCATGTGGAAGGCGACCGCTGGCTGATCCAGCCGAGCATCGCCGCGTCCAGCGGCGAAACCCTGCGCCAACTGGCGCTGGAAGGGCAGGGCATTTGTTGCCTGTCGAACTTCATGACCAACGCCGACATCGACGCCGGGCGCCTGGTGCCAGTGCTGGAGGCGTTCAACAGCGGTTATCGCCAGCCGATCCACGCGGTGTTCTACCGTAACTCGCAGCTGGCGTTGCGCATTCAGTGCTTCCTGGACTTTATCCAGGTCAAGCTGGCGCGGTATGCGTGCTGATTCGTGACCGCCGCGCAAGAGTGAATTGGGCGATAGAGGCTTATTCGACAAGAGTCGAGCCTTGATACTGGGCCCATCACTTACCCCGTCAGGAGCAACCTCCATGAACGTATTCGTCACCGGCGCCGCAAGTTTTATCGGCGGTTCGATTGCCACCGGCCTGGTCCGGGCCGGCCACCACGTCACCGGCCTGGTGCGCAGCGCCGAGCAAGCGGCTGAGATGTCCGACTTGGGCATTACTCCTGTCATCGGCAGCCTCGACGACGCCGCGATATTGACTGAGCAAGCGAACAAGTCCGACGCTGTTATCAACGCCGCGAGCAGCGACCACCGCGCTGCCGTGGAAACCCTGCTGGCTGCATTGAAGGGCTCGAACAAGCCGTTCCTGCACACCAGCGGTTCGAGCATCGTCGGCGATGCGTCGGGCGGCAAGGCCAGCGATGTCATTTACGTTGAGGGCAACCTGCCGGAGCCGACCGTCGACAAGGCCGCCCGCGTGGCCATCGACAACCTGATCCTGGCGGCCGCCCAGGATGGCGTGAATTCGGCAGTGATCTGCAACACCTTGATCTACGGCCACAGCCTGGGCGTGAAGCGTGACAGCGTGCAGTTACCGCGCTTGCTCAAGCAGGCGCGCAAGAGTGGGGTGGTGCGCCATGTGGGCACAGGGCAGAACATCTGGTCCAACGTGCACATTGAAGACGTGGTGGCGCTGTACCTGTTGGCGCTGACGAAGAATGTGCCGGGCACCTTCTACTTTGTGGAAAGTGGTGAAGCGTCGTTCGTCGATATGACCACGGCCATCGCCCAAGCCCTGAACCTGGGTCAGCCACAGGATTGGCCATTGGCTGAAGCTGAAGCCGAGTGGGGTTATGAAATGGCCAACTACGGGTTGGGTTCGAACAGCCGGGTACGCGGCAAGCATGCGGGTGAGCTGTTGGGGTGGGTGCCCGAGCGTACTTCGGTAGTGGAGTGGATTCGCAACGAGATGGTGTGATGGTCGCTTGATACCGAGGCGCTGCCATCGGGGGCAAGCCCCCTCCCACGCTGGGCCTGTGTACGCGGTCAAAATGTGGGAGGGGCTTGCCCCCGATTGAAGTGCCCCGGTCTTCCAGACTAGCCCCGAGTTGATCAATTCCGTACCATCCCCTGCCTTATCCCCCGCAATTCCCTGGTACCTCATGAACCTCTCCCGTCTGCGCGCCGATGCCCTGGCCGGCCTCACCACGTCTTTCGCGTTGCTGCCCGAATGCATCGCCTTTGCCCTGGTGGCTCATCTCAACCCGCTGATGGGCCTGTATGGCGCGTTTATCATCTGCACCCTGACGGCCTTGTTCGGCGGCCGGCCCGGTATGGTTTCCGGTGCGGCGGGCTCGATGGCGGTGGTGATCGTGGCGTTGGTGGTGCAGCACGGCGTGGAGTATCTGCTGGCGACGGTGCTGCTGGGCGGGTTGATCATGGTCGCCTTCGGCCTGCTGCGCCTGGGCAAGCTGGTGCGCATGGTGCCGCATTCGGTGATGCTCGGTTTCGTCAACGGCCTGGCGATTATCATCGCGCTGGCGCAGTTGGAGCATTTCAAGAGCGGTGAAACCTGGCTCAGCGGCACGCCGTTGTATGTGATGACCGCGCTGGTGGCGGCCACCATGGCCATCGTCTACCTGCTGCCACGTCTGACCCGCGCAGTGCCGCCGGCCTTGGTCGCGATCCTCGGCGTGGGCCTGGCGGTGTACCTGCTCGGCCTGCCGACCCGCACCCTCGGCGATATGGCCCACATCGCCGGGGGCCTGCCGACCTTTGCACTGCCGCAGATCCCCTGGACCCTGGAAACCCTCGGCATCATCGCGCCCTATGCGTTCCTGATGGCCATGGTCGGGCTGCTGGAAACCCTGCTGACCCTGAACCTGACCGACGAAATCACTGAAACCCGCGGCTACCCAGACCGTGAAAGCGTGGCATTGGGCGCGGCGAATATGGTCTCGGGCCTGTTCGGCGGCATGGGCGGTTGCGCGATGATCGGGCAAACCGTGATCAACCTCAGCTCCGGCGGGCGCGGGCGCTTTTCCGGGGTGTTTGCCGGGGTGATGATCCTGCTGTTCATTCTGTTTCTGTCACCGCTGATCGAGCGGATCCCGCTGGCGGCGCTGGTGGGGGTGATGTTCGTGGTGTCCCAGCAGACCTTTGCCTGGGCTTCGCTGCGGGTGATCAACAAGGTGCCGCTCAATGATGTGCTGGTGATTATCGCGGTGACGGTGATCACCGTGTTTACCGACCTGGCGACCGCCGTGCTGTGTGGCATCGTGATCGCCGCGCTCAACTTCGCCTGGCAACAGGCCCGCGAGTTGTATGCCGATGAGCACCAGGAAGCCGACGGCAGTAAGCTCTATCGTCTGCACGGCACCTTGTTCTTTGCCTCGACTACGCCGTTTTTGAATCAGTTCGACCCGGCCAATGACCCGGAGCAGGTGACGCTGGATTGCCGTCACCTGAGTTTTGTCGACTATTCAGCGATTGCCGCGCTGATGACCCTGCGCGAGCGCTACACCAAGGCCGGCAAGCATCTGCGGGTGCTGCATTTGTCGGAGCGCTGCAAGAAGTTGCTCAAGCGGGCGCGGGTGCATCACGACTGATGGAGCATCTGTGGCGGGTGATCATGGCCCGACCAGGTCTTCCAGTTCCTGGGCACGCGCCTGGGTCATGTCCAGTACACAGCCGGTGCCATTGACCTGATCGATGGTGCCGCCAGTGGCTGAGCCGACAAACCCGCAGTTGGCATCGCGGTACTTTATCCACAGGCGCTGCAAGTCTTGCAGTTGCTGCTTGCGCGTACCGTCCTGGGCGGCGAGGGCGGTCTTGTAGGCCTTGTTCAGGCGCGTGTCCTGCACCTTGGCTTCCTTGACGTTGCAACCGACCATATCAGCGGTGGTGTTGGCGCCGTCCATGCATTTTTTCAGCGCCGGGTTGTCGGCGGCGGTGGCCGCGCCGGCGACGGCGAGAAGCAGGGCGCCGGCGGCGAGAGTTGTGCGAATCATGGTCGATGTTCCTGGCAACAGTGGATGTGCAGTCTATGACTCAACCAGCTGGGTTGAGTTTCCGGTCTTTTCTGATCTTCATGTAAGAACAACCCCCGAATTTTCATACACAGGTGTCGGGCATATCCCAACGCGACAGCGCTTGTCTGTGGGCGAAACTTACTTTCATAAAATTTGAAAACTCTCCTCGGTAATGATTTATGAGTTTCACAACCAATTCGACGTGACCCTTTCCGAGGAGTACCGCATGGCCGCATCACCGGGCTTCGGGCTGTTGGCATACGCTGCCATCGCCATCATTGCTTTGATCGTGCTGATTGCACGTTACCGACTCAACCCGTTTATCGTCATCACCCTGGTGTCCATTGGCCTGGCGCTGATGGCCGGGATGCCGGCGGACACCATCATGGGCTCGTATGAGGCGGGTGTCGGCAAGACCCTGGGGCATATCGCGCTCGTGGTGGCGCTGGGCACCATGCTCGGCAAGATGATGGCCGAGTCCGGCGGCGCGGAGCAGGTAGCGCGCACCTTGATCAACCGTTTCGGCGAGCGCAATGCCCATTGGGCGATGGTGTGCATTGCCTTCCTGGTGGGGCTGCCGCTGTTTTTCGAGGTGGGTTTTGTGTTGTTGGTGCCCATCGCCTTTACCGTGGCGCGACGGGTCGGCGTGTCGATTTTGATGGTCGGCCTGCCGATGGTCGCCGGTTTGTCGGTGGTGCACGCGCTGGTGCCGCCGCACCCGGCGGCGATGATGGCAGTGCTGGCGTATAACGCGTCGGTGGGGCAGACCGTGCTGTATGCGATTCTGATCGGTATCCCCACGGCGATCATTGCCGGCCCCCTTTACGCCAAGTTCATCGTGCCGCACATCCACCTGCCAGCGGAAAACCCGCTGGAGCGCCAGTTTATCGAACGTGAACCGCGCACCCGTTTGCCGAGTTTCGCGCTGACCATGGGCACCATCCTGTTACCGGTGGTGCTGATGATGATCGGCGGTTGGGCCAACGTAATCTCCACGCCGGGGACCGGCTTCAACCAATTCCTGCTGTTTATCGGCAACTCGGTCATCGCCTTGCTGGTGGCGACCCTGGTGAGTTTCTGGACGTTGGGATTGGCCCAAGGCTTCAACCGCGAATCGATCCTCAAGTTCACCAACGAATGCCTCGCGCCGACGGCCAGCATCACCTTGCTGGTGGGCGCGGGCGGCGGTTTGAATCGCATCCTGGTGGACGCCGGTGTGACCAACGAAATTCTTGGCCTGGCCCATGCGTTTCATTTGTCGCCACTGGTGATGGGCTGGTTGTTCGCCGCGTTGATGCGCATTGCGACCGGGTCGGCCACGGTGGCCATGACTACCGCGTCCGGCGTGGTCGCGCCCGTCGCCCTGGGCTTGGGTTATCCACACCCTGAATTACTGGTGCTGGCCACCGGTGCGGGTTCGGTGATCTTTTCCCACGTGAATGACGGCGGCTTCTGGCTGATCAAGGAATACTTCAATATGACGGTGATCCAGACCTTCAAGACCTGGACCGTGCTGGAGACATTGATTTCGGTGGTCGCCTTCGGTCTTACGTACGGTCTGTCGCTGGTTTTATAAGCCTCATCCTGTAACCCGGAGTTTCCATGGACATCCTCTACCAGATCCGCGCCCGCCAGGCTTCTTTCAGCGCCGGCGAAGGACGTATCGCCAAGCTGATGCTCGATGACGTAGGTTTTGCGGCGTCGGCCAGCCTGGAGGAGTTGTCCCAACGGGCAGAGGTCAGTACGGCAACGTTGTCGCGATTTGCCCGCAGCGTCGGTTGCCGCGATCTACGGGATTTGCGCCTGCAACTGGCCCAGGCCAGTGGCGTCGGCAGCCGTTTCCTGGATCCGTCGGGGTTGCCCGAACAGTCGGCGTTTCACCGGCAGATTCTGGGGGATATCGAGGCAACGTTGCGACAGCACTTATCGGGGTTCAACCAGGCGAGTTTCGCCGATGCGGTCAGCCTGCTGAGCAAGGCGCGGATGATCCATGCGTTCGGCATGGGCGGCCCGTCGAGCCTGTGCAGCGACGAGTTACAAGTGCGCCTGGTTCGCCTGGGCTACCCGATTGCCGCTTGTCACGACCCGGTGATGATGCGCGTCACGGCTGCGACCCTGGGCCCGGAACATGCGCTGATCGTCTGCTCGTTGACCGGCCTGACGCCGGAACTGCTGGACGTGGTGGCGCTGGCGCGCAACTACGACGCACGCATCATTGCCATCACCCTGGCCGATTCCCCTCTGGCGCGTTTGGCGGATGTGGTGCTGCCCCTGCAACCGGCCGAAACCAGTTTTATCTACAAACCCACCGCAGCGCGCTACGGCCTGCTGCTGGCCATCGACCTGCTCGCTACCGAGCTGGCGTTGGCCTTGCCGGACGAGAACCAGGAACGCCTGCGCCGGATCAAACTGGCCCTGGACGATTATCGCGGCGGCCCCGGTAGCCTGCCGCTTGGAGACTGATATGAAGTACGACACGCTGATTCGCCACGCGCTGATCATCGACGGCAGCAACACACCGGGTTACGTGGCGGATGTGGGGTTGCGCGATGGGCGTATCGAGACAATCGGTGACCTGTCTACTGCGACGGCCGAGCATGAAATCGACGCCACCGGCCGCGTATTGGCGCCGGGCTTCATCGATGTCCATACCCACGACGACACCGTGGTGATTCGCCACCCGCAGATGCTGCCCAAGCTCAGTCAGGGCGTGACCACAGTGATTGTCGGCAACTGCGGCATCAGCGCCTCGCCGGTCAGTTTGCGCTGCGATCCGCCGGACCCGATGAACCTGCTGGGTGGCGCTGCGGCGTTTGTGTATCCGCGTTTCAGCGACTATCGCCGCGCCGTGGAAAGCGCTCATCCAGCCGTCAACGTCGCGGCGCTGATCGGCCACACAGCGCTGCGCAGTAACCACATGGACGACCTGCATCGCACGGCGACACCGAATGAAATCGCCGCCATGCGGGTGCAACTGCACGAGAGTCTGGAAGCCGGCGCCCTCGGTTTATCCACAGGCCTGGCCTACGCCAGCGCGTTCAATGCCGAGACCGATGAAGTGCTGCAACTCAGTGAAGAACTGACGGCCTACGGTGCGGTGTACACCACTCACTTGCGCAGCGAATTCGAGCCGGTGCTGGAGGCGATGGACGAGGCGTTTCAGATTGGCCGACATGCCAAGGCACCGGTGATTATTTCCCACCTCAAGTGTGCAGGGGCGGGGAACTGGGGGCGCAGTCCGCAACTGTTGGCTGCGCTGGAACGGGCGGCGAAAACCCATCCGGTGGGGTGTGATTGCTATCCCTATGCGGCCAGTTCTTCGACCCTGGATTTGAAGCAGGTGACCGACGCATTTCGCATCACCATTACGTGGTCCACGCCCCATCCGGAAATGGGCGGGCGAGATCTGCAGGCTATCGCCGGCGAGTGGGAAGTTTCATTGATGGACGCCGCCCGCCGCCTGCAGCCGGCGGGGGCCGTGTATTACGGGATGGATGAGGCGGATGTGCGGCGAATCCTGGCGCATCCGTTGTCGATGGTGGGCTCGGACGGGTTGCCTGAAGACCCGTTTCCCCATCCGCGTTTGTGGGGCGCGTTTCCACGGGTGTTGGGGCATTTCAGCCGTGACGTGGGGTTGTTCCCACTGCATACGGCGGTGCACAAGATGACCGGCTTGTCGGCGGCGCGCTTTGGCTTGTCGGATCGCGGAGCAATTCGTGAAGGGCATTGGGCTGACCTGGTGTTGTTTGATCCGTTGCGGGTGCGGGATGTGGCGGACTTTAAAACGCCGGAACGGGCGGCAGAAGGCATTGACGGGGTGTGGGTCAATGGCGTCCTGAGCTACAGCGACGGGCAGGCGAACGGCCAGCGCCCTGGGCGGTTCTTGGCGCGCAGCGGGGATTTGCGTCGGGGTTTTTCGCCTTTATAGTGGGCGATCTTTTACACGGAGCGGTTGCCATGCACTTAGGAAAAGTCACCCCCATCCTGCGGATTTTCGACGAGACCAAGGCGTTGGAATTCTATGTGGACTTCCTCGGGTTCAAGGTCGATTGGCAGCATCGTTTCGAGGCGAATTACCCGCTCTACCTGCAAGTGTCGTTGGGTGAATGCGTGCTGCATCTGTCCGAGCACCATGGCGATGCCTCGCCGGGGGCTGCGGTGCGGATCCAGGCGCAGGGAGTGGATGCCTACCAGCAGCAATTGCAGGCGAAGGGCTACCGTTATGCCAAACCCGGGGTTGAAGAAACGCCTTGGGGCTCGCGGGAGATGAGCATCAAGGACCCGTTTGGGAATCGGGTGGTGTTTGTCGAGGAAGGTGAGGGCTGAGGGGCAAATCGCAGGCAATAAAAAACCGCCTTAGTAGGGCGGTTTTTTATTGCAATCCCAGTTTGCGGCTGGGGTTGCGGTGTCACAGGAGCACTGACGTGTTGCCGATACTACTGCTGCTTTCGTGCGTAATGCAAGACCTGAAGATGGGGGATTTTTCACTTCGGTAAACGTCAGCTTTTTTGATATGTGCCTGCAAAAACCAGCAACAACTGCACAATTAAAAGACCTTCGCTCGTCACACCTTAGCTTTGAGGGTTGGGCTAGTATCGCCCTCGTTCTGTGTTAGTCGTGAAGTAGGTTGGCTGGGTTCGCGCGCAAATTTTGGACCGACTGCCACGGGCTTGCAATCCGTGCCGGATTCATGCGGGAGGACCATAAACCCAGCCGCCTCACAGGAGCACTGACGTGCATCCGAAGGCTCACATGTTCCGGTAAGTGCGCTGGAGGTAAGGCCCAACTCACGGAGGGCCGAGTATGTCTAAGTTTGCACGACGTACGTGGAACCTCGTAGTGAACTGCCTGCGTGCTTACCACGTATGGAAGTTCCTGCGGGACAGCTTTGATGACCTGTAAGGTCTGAGAAGTGGAGCCGCCTCGGTTAATCCCGAGGCGGCTTTTTGGTTTGTTAAACCCGGAAATGACTGACCATCTGCTGCAACTGGCTGCCCAGACGAGCCAGTTCCACACTCGACTTCGCCGTCTCGTCACTCGCGGTGGCGGTCTGTTCCGACACGTCGCGCACATTGACGATGCTGCGGCTGATCTCTTCGGCCACGGCGCTTTGTTGCTCGGCGGCGGCGGCGATCTGCTGGTTCATCGACTGGATGTTCGACACTGTCCGGGTGATGTTCTCCAGGGATACACCGGCCTTGCGCGTCAGTTCGACACTGCTGTCGGTGAGGCTGCGGCTGTTGTTCATCACGTTGGCCACTTGCTGGGTGCCGTTCTGCAAACCGGCGACCAGGCCTTCGATCTCTTCGGTGGATTTTTGCGTGCGCTGGGCCAGGCCGCGCACTTCGTCGGCGACCACGGCAAACCCGCGACCGGCTTCACCGGCGCGTGCGGCTTCGATCGCGGCGTTGAGGGCCAGCAGGTTGGTCTGTTCGGCCACTGCCTTGATCACGTCCATCACGCTGCCGATCTTGCTGCTCTCTTGTTGCAGGTGGCTCATGGCGTCGGTGGAGCGCGCCACTTCGGCGGCCAGGCGTTCGATCTGGGCGATGGCTTCGGCCACCACTTTGTCGCCAGCGCGGGCTTGGCCGTCGGCATCGGCAGCGGCCAGTGAAGCCTGTTCGGCGTTACGCGCGACTTCCTGCACCGTGGCGGTCATTTCATGCATCGCGGTGGCCACTTGATCGGTCTCGATCTTCTGGCTGTTCACGCCGGCGCTGGTCTGCTCGGTCACGGCCGAGAGTTCCTCGGCGGCGCTGGCGATCTGGGTCACGCCGTCACGAATGCCGCTGATCAACTCACGCAGGGTCGTGCCCATGCGCTGGATGCCTTGTTGCAGCACGCCCAGTTCATCGCGGCGGGTCACTTGGATGTTGTGGCTCAGGTCGCCGGAGGCAATGCGTTCCACCACGGCCAGGGTTTCCTGGATCGGGCGCGTGATCTGACGGGTGATGACCAGTGCGGCAATGATGCCAACCAGCAGGGCCAGCAGAGTGCTGATCAATTGCAGGCTACGGGCCTGGGCGCTTTCGGCGTCGCGGCGGTCGAGTTGGATATCGTAGAGCTTGTCGCTGATGGTGACGATATCAGCGCCTTGGGTGGTCATTTCAGCACGGGCAGCAACGATGTTGGCGTTGGCCGCCTTGTAGTTCTGCACCGCCGTGCGATAGGCGCCAAGAGCGGTTTCCAGTGCGGTCAGCGCGTTTTGCTGGGTGGCGCCAAAGGCGGCGCTGAGGTCTTTCAAGCCGGCAATGGCTTTGTCGATCTGTGCGGCTGCGCGGGCTTCGGTGTCTGGGTTGACGTTGCCGGTGTAGCCGCGCACTTCGTAGCGGGCCAGTTGGAATTGCATCTTGGCGTCGGCCACAGCCTGGAACTGGGCCAGGTGCTCCGAGCTGTCAGGCATCTGCTTGACGCTGGCTTCCAGCGCGTCGATCTGGGCGTTGGCGCTGTCGGCCTTGTCGCCCATCACCTGGCGAGAGGCATTGCCGTTACGGTAAGCCTCGCGCATTTTGTTCAGGGATTGCTGGTAGGCGGTAATGACCGACTTCTGCTCATTGAGCAGCTTGAGGTTTTCCGGGCTCTTGAAGCTGTCCAACAGTTTCTGTTGTTGGGCTGCGAAGGCATCGAGGCTGGTCTGCACGTTTTGCGCCACGGCTTCGTCACCGTTGGCCAACATGTATTGAAGGCGCACGATGCGCAGTTTGGTCAGCGACGCGTTGAGCTGTGTGATGTCGCTCATCCAGTTGCTGCGGTCGATCAGGCCGCCCAGGCTGGTCCAGCCAGTGAGTGCCAGGATCGAGGTGAGGACAAGCACCAGGCCGAAGCCCAGGCCCAGTTTGAGGTTGACGCTGATGTTACCGAACCAGCTGTTCATCGATTGCTCCGCAAGAGTGATGTCTGTTTGCTGGACGGTGTTGTTATTTGAGCCAGCCAAGGTGTAGCGCTGTATCGGCGGCGGGGCGTGATTCTGAAGGGCGTTTTATTTCAGGTGGCGACGAAGGGTCGCCAGCGGTGTGCCGCACTACTGAGGGCTCATCAAGGGGCGGTCTTGTGTGCTAGTCTGCGGGCCCTTTTAGTTTCGGACAGCGCGGGAAATCGCGTTGTCCTACAGCGGAGCCTCTTCATGTCCGAAGTTAATCTGTCCACCGACGAAACCCGCGTCAGCTACGGTATCGGCCGTCAGTTGGGCGACCAACTGCGCGACAACCCGCCACCGGGCGTGAACCTTGACGCAATCCTGGCTGGCCTGACCGACGCATTCGCAGGCAAGCCAAGCCGCGTTGATCAAGAGCAAATGGCTGCCAGCTTCAAGGTGATCCGCGAAGTCATGCAAGCCGAAGCAGCCGCCAAGGCTGAAGCCGCTGCTGGCGCTGGCCTGGCCTTCCTGGCTGAAAACGCCAAGCGTGATGGCATCACCACCCTGGCTTCCGGCCTGCAATTTGAAGTGCTGACGGCCGGTGAGGGCGCCAAGCCGACCCGTGAAGATCAAGTTCGTACCCACTACCACGGCACCCTGATCGACGGCACTGTGTTCGACAGCTCCTACGAGCGTGGCCAGCCAGCAGAATTCCCGGTTGGCGGCGTGATTGCCGGTTGGACCGAAGCCCTGCAACTGATGAATGCCGGCAGCAAATGGCGTCTGTACGTGCCGAGCGAACTGGCTTACGGCGCTCAAGGCGTTGGCAGCATCCCGCCGCACAGCGTTCTGGTGTTCGACGTCGAGCTGCTCGACGTTCTGTAAGACCTGCTGATTACCTGTTGGGGCGAACCTGTTCGTCCCAACAGGGTTTTGCGCGTTTGCTCATGGATGAAACTTGCCATTGAGCTCCGTCGCCGGGCGCAACGCCCGGGCATAACAGAACAGAAACAAGTTACGCACCACCTCTTTCAGCACACCGGGTTCACTTGAACTCAGGCCGTTGACGTCCAGGTCACCCTGGTCCTGCAATTCATTCAGCGCTTCCTCTTCCAACACTGCACAGACTTCACCGGTTTCCCTATGCAGGATCCGCAGGTAAGGGTGTGGGCGGTCCAGCCAGGCATCTATCAAATAAGTCATGGTGCATCTCCTTGATGGGTTTCAATGAGAATAATTCTTATTCGTAGAATAGCAAGCGCCTATTGGCAGTTTGTTGGTTTTTCTGTGTGGATATTGAGATGGGTCAGCAAGGAGGGCAAAACGCCATCCCGCGGCTGGCGCGGGATGGATGCAGCGGATTCAGACTTTGCGCACGAACTCGGACTTGAGCTTCATCGGGCCGATACCGTCGATCTTGCAGTCGATATCGTGGTCGCCGTCGCACAAGCGGATGTTCTTGACCTTGGTACCGACCTTGACGACCAGGGATGTGCCCTTGACCTTGAGGTCCTTGATCACGGTGATGGTGTCGCCGTCCTGCAGGACGTTGCCCACAGAGTCTTTCTTCACGGTTTCATCGCCGGCCACTTCGGCCTCGCCATTGGCGGACCACTCATGGGCGCATTCCGGGCAGATCAGCTGGGCGCCGTCTTCGTAGGTGTATTCGGAATTGCATTTCGGGCAGGGTGGCAACGTGCTCACTAAAGCTCCTTAAAGGTCAGGATGGCTAAAAGTCGCACATTATATAGGGTTTTGTGGTGTTGCAGGCTGTATGAAATCCAAATGTGGGAGGGGGCTTGCCCCTCCCACATTGCAGGTATTTTAGTGAGTGCGGGCCACCGCAAACTCACTCAGCTCAACCAGGGCGTCCCGGTATTCACTGGCGGGCAGGGCTTCCAGGCATTTGATCGCACGGGCAACGTAGTCACGCGCCAGCTGTGCGGTGTAGTCCAGGGAGCCCGAAGCTTCTACGGCCTCACGAATGCTTTCCAGGTCTTCGATGCCGCCTTTCTGGATCGCCTTGCGCACCAGGGCTGCCTGTTCCGGCGTGCCTTCGCGCATGGTGTAGATCAGCGGCAAGGTCGGCTTGCCCTCGGCCAGGTCGTCGCCGACGTTCTTGCCCAGGGTTTCGGCGTCGCCACGGTAGTCGAGCAGGTCGTCGACCAATTGGAAGGCCACGCCCAGATGATCACCAAAGGTACGCAGGGCTTCAGCCTGTTCGGCGGTCGCACCGCACAGGGCCGCAGCACTGTGGGTCGAGGCCTCGAAGAGCATCGCGGTTTTGCCGCGAATCACTTCCATGTAGGTTTCTTCGGTGGTGCTGGCGTCGCGCACCTTCGACAGCTGCAACACTTCGCCTTCAGCGATGATGCGCGTGGCCTGCGACAGGATCTTCATCACCGGCATCGAGCCCAGTTCGACCATCATCTCGAACGAGCGCGAGTACAGGAAGTCGCCCACCAGCACGCTCGGGGCGTTGCCCCACATCGCATTGGCGGTCTCGCGGCCACGGCGCATGCCGGACATGTCGACCACGTCGTCATGCAGCAGGGTGGCGGTGTGCAGGAACTCGATGGTGGCCGCCAGCAGGCGCAGGTCATCGCCTTCGCGGCCCAGGGCCTTGCCACACAGCAACACTAATAAAGGACGCAGGCGCTTACCGCCCGCCGACGTAATGTAGTCGCCAATTTTGGAGACCAGCGGCACTTTAGACGTCAGCTGCTGCTTGATGATGCCGTCGACGGCGCTAAAATCGTCCGCGACCGCGCGGTAGAAAGCTTGGGGTTGCATCAGCGACAGTCGCTCCAGAAGGGTTGCGCGGCATGCTAGGACCCTGACCCCGCAGTGTCAAGGCGCGATAGACGGCCCCTTGCAAGGCCTCGTTGCCTTGCGTACAATCGCGCACCCTGAACTTCCTGGGCAGCACCTGCCTTACGCAATTGCATTCGGGACGTCCATCCCATGCAGCCATGCCAGCCAATACCTCTTCTTATAAAGAGCTGGGTGAGCAGGATTATCGGAGAAATACCATGTCGTACGCAGTAATTGTTACTGGTGGCAAGCAATACAAGGTCGCCCCAGGTGAATACCTGAAGATCGAAAAACTGGAAGTCGCTACTGGCGAATCCGTTACTTTTGATCGCGTTCTGTTGGTCGCCAATGGCGATGACGTGAACATCGGCGCTCCAGTTGTTGCTGGCGCTACCGTTGTGGCTGAAGTGATCTCCCAAGGGCGTCACGATAAAATCCGCATCATCAAGTTCCGTCGTCGTAAGCACCACATGAAGCGTATGGGCCACCGCCAGTGGTACACCGAGATCAAAATCACCGGTATTCAGGCTTAATTTCAGCCTAATTCCTCACTAGGAGAATTGACTCATGGCACACAAAAAAGCTGGTGGTAGTACCCGTAACGGTCGCGACTCAGAAGCCAAACGCCTTGGCGTTAAGATGTATGGCGGCCAGAAAATCATTCCGGGCAACATCATCGTGCGTCAGCGCGGCACCCAATTCCACGCCGGTTACGGTGTAGGCATGGGTAAAGATCACACCCTCTTCGCGAAAATCGAAGGCGTGATCAAGTTTGAAGTAAAAGGCGCGTTCAACCGCCGTTACGTGAGCGTTGTCGCAGCTTAATTGCGAGATCGCTGGAAAAGCCCTGTCTTGCGACGGGGCTTTTTCGTTTGTGGGGTGAGTCTCTTGCAAAGCTGTTTGTGATGGGCTCCGGCGCTGGATTTGCGGTCGCTGATTGAGGTCGCTGCGCTCATTTTTGCAAGAGTCTTATGTCTTGGTTTTTTAAGCTCGTCCGTGCGGCGAGAGGCGTTTTGTTATGAAGTTCGTTGATGAAGTTTCCATCCGAGTAAAAGCAGGCGACGGCGGTAACGGTTGCATGAGTTTCCGTCGCGAAAAGTTCATCGAAAACGGTGGCCCCAACGGCGGTGACGGCGGTGACGGCGGTTCCATCTACATGATGGCCGACGAAAACCTCAACACCCTCGTCGACTACCGTTACACCCGGCACTTCGATGCCGAGCGTGGCTCCAACGGCGGCAGCACCGACTGCACCGGTAAGAAAGGTGAAGACCTGGTACTGCGCGTACCGGTCGGCACCACGATCATCGACTCCGCGACCCAGGAAGTGATTGGCGACCTGACCAAGCCGGCCAGAAGCTGATGGTTGTGCAGGGCGGCTGGCACGGTCTGGGTAACACCCGATTCAAGTCCAGTACCAACCGTGCACCGCGCCAGACCACGCCGGGCAAGCCTGGCGAGCAGCGTGACCTCAAGCTGGAAATGAAAGTACTGGCAGACGTGGGCCTGCTGGGCCTGCCGAACGCTGGTAAAAGTACCTTCATCCGCTCGGTCTCGGCCGCCAAGCCGAAAGTCGCCGACTACCCGTTCACTACCCTGGTGCCAAACCTGGGCGTGGTCAGCGTCGACCGTTGGAAAAGCTTCGTGATCGCCGACATTCCCGGCCTGATCGAAGGGGCTTCCGATGGCGCGGGCCTGGGGATTCGCTTCCTCAAGCACTTGTCCCGTACCCGTTTGCTGCTGCACCTCGTCGACATGGCGCCGCTGGATGACACCAGTGCACCAGACGCCGCCGAAGTGATCGTCAGCGAGCTGACCAAGTTCAGCCCGGCCCTGGCTGAGCGTGATCGCTGGTTGGTGCTGAACAAGTGCGACCAGATCCTCGAAGAAGAGCACGAGGAGCGCGTCAAGGAAATCGTTGACCGCCTGGAATGGACCGGTCCGGTCTACGTGATCTCGGCCATCGCCAAAGAAGGCACCGAGCGCCTGACCCGCGACATCATGCGCTACCTCGAAGACCGTGCCGACCGCCTGGCGGCCGACCCGGTATTCAAGGCAGAACTGGCCGAACTCGACCAGCAGATCGAAGACGAAGCCCGCGCCCAGCTGCAAGCCCTGGACGACCAGCGTGCCCTGCGCCGCAGCGGCGTGAAGTCGGTCCATGACATCGGCGACGACGATTGGGACGAAGAAGACGTGGATGATGAAGACGGTCCGGAAATCATTTACGTGCGTGACTGATTCGTTGCGATAAACTTGAACGCCGCTCCTTAGAGCGGCGTTTTAGTATCCGGATATAACGTTATGGTCAGCGCTGGGTCGCGCGGCCCTCAATCTAAGGTTGAAGATGATGCGGAGCAAAGTGACAGGTGCGCAGCGCTGGGTCGTAAAGATCGGAAGTGCGCTGCTGACAGCGGATGGCAAAGGCCTGGATCGCGCAGCAATGAGCGTTTGGGTCGAGCAGATGGTGGCCTTGCATGAAGCGGGCGTCGAGTTGGTGCTGGTGTCGTCCGGGGCGGTAGCCGCCGGGATGAGCCGCCTCGGCTGGACCGCGCGACCCAGCGCGATGCACGAACTGCAAGCCGCCGCCGCCATCGGCCAGATGGGCCTGGTGCAAGCCTGGGAGTCCAGCTTTGCCGAGCATGGCCGCCACACGGCGCAGATCCTGCTGACCCACGATGACCTGTCCGACCGCAAGCGCTACCTCAACGCCCGCAGCACCTTGCGTGCACTGGTGGAGCTCAAGGTCATCCCGGTGATCAACGAGAACGACACCGTGGTCACCGACGAAATCCGTTTCGGCGACAACGACACCCTGGCCGCCCTGGTGGCCAACCTGGTGGAGGCCGACCTGCTGGTGATCCTCACCGACCGCGACGGCATGTTCGACGCCGACCCGCGTAACAACCCTGATGCTCAGCTTATTTATGAGGCGCGTGCCGATGATCCGGCGCTTGACGCCGTGGCCGGCAGTGTCGGCGGTGCCCTGGGCCGTGGCGGCATGCAGACCAAACTGCGTGCTGCGCGTTTGGCTGCACGTTCCGGTGCCCACACCATCATCGTCGGTGGGCGCCTGGAGCGCGTGCTGGATCGCCTCAAGGCTGGGGAGCGCATCGGCACGCTGCTGTCGCCGGAACGCGGCATGCTGGCGGCACGCAAGCAGTGGCTGGCCGGTCACCTGCAAACCCGTGGCACCCTGGTACTGGACGATGGCGCGGTGTCGGCACTGTCCCAAGGCAACAAGAGCTTGCTGCCGGTGGGCGTCAAGTTGGTGCAGGGCAGCTTCCGCCGTGGCGAAATGGTGGTGTGCGTCGCCCCGGATGGTCGCGAGATCGCCCGTGGCCTGGCCAATTACAGCGCCCTGGAAGCCCAGAAAATTATTGGACAATCGTCGGATGCGATTGTCGGACTATTGGGTTACATGGCCGAACCGGAACTGGTTCACCGCGACAACCTGATCCTGGTTTAACCAAAGGAATATACGATGCGTTTAGTGAAGTTCGCGCTGGGCCTGCTGTTGCTGACGCCGCTGCTGGCCTCGGCCGAGGAGATTGGCCAGGTGTCGACGGTGTTCAAGTTTGTCGGCCCCAATGACCGGATTGTCGTGGAAGCGTTTGACGACCCCAAGGTCGACGGCGTGACCTGCTACCTGTCCCGCGCCAAGACCGGCGGCGTCAAGGGCGGCCTGGGCCTGGCCGAAGACCGTGCCGAAGCCTCGATTGCCTGCCGCCAGGTCGGCCCGATCCGTTTCAAGGGTGAGCTCAAGGACGGCGACGAAGTGTTCAAGGAGCGCACTTCGCTGGTGTTCAAGACCATGCAGGTGGTGCGTTTCCTCGACAAGAAGCGCAACACCCTTGTGTATCTGGTCTACAGCGACCGCCTGATCGAAGGCAGCCCACAGAACGCGGTGACGGCGATTCCAATTCTTCCGTGGCCGACCGCTCAGTAATCCGCAGGCGGGTTTTGTAATCGGCGTCTATGATTGCAGGCTTGCGGGTTGTAATCTCGATAAGCCGCAACGTAAAGAATATGGGATATCTGGAGTTCGTCATGAGTGCTTTCCACGACCTGAAACTCAAAGCTTTGGACGGACAAGAGCTGCCACTGGCGCCTTTCAAGGGGCACGTGGTGCTGGTGGTCAACGTGGCCTCCAAATGCGGCCTGACCCCGCAATATGCGGCGTTGGAAAACCTCTACCAGCAGTACAAGGACCAGGGGTTTACCGTGCTGGGCCTGCCGTGCAACCAGTTTGCCGGCCAGGAACCGGGTACCGAAGAGGACATCCGCGAGTTCTGCAGCCTGAACTACGGTGTCACCTTTCCCTTGGGTAGCAAGCTCGACGTGAACGGCCCGGAGCGTCACCAGCTCTACCGTTTGCTGGCAGGTGAGGGCGCCGAATTTCCTGGGGACATCACCTGGAACTTCGAAAAATTCCTGCTCGGTAAAGATGGTCGCGTGCTCGCGCGCTTCTCACCGCGCACAGCGCCGGATGATCCAACAGTCGTCCAGGCCATCGAAAACGCCTTGAGCTGAACCTTTGGCAGGCGGGCTCGTGTGGTGAGCGGGCTTGTCGAATCGTCGCATCGCCCGCGCTGGGCTGCGCAGCAGCCCCAATGCCTCCCTGCTTTTACCCCTTAATCACCCAGATCAATAGTGCTACCCGGCACTTCGCGCTCCTCATATTATCCACATCATAAACCCCGTCCTCCGTGGAGTGCCCCCATGCCCGTCCAAGCCTTGTTCAAACCTTTCCAGCTCGGCGCACTGCAACTGTCGACCCGCGTGGTCATGGCGCCGATGACCCGCTCGTTTTCTCCGGGTGGCGTGCCCAATTCCAAAGTCATCGAATACTACCGTCGCCGCGCTGCCGCTGGCGTGGGCCTGATCATTACCGAAGGCACTGTGGTCGGTCACCAGGCCTCCAACGGCTACCCGAATGTCCCGCATTTCTACGGTGAGGCGGCCTTGGCCGGCTGGAAGAAAGTGGTCGATGCCGTGCACGCCGAAGGCGGCAAGATAGTCCCGCAACTATGGCATGTAGGCAGCGTGCGCCGTATCGGCACCGAGCCTGACGCCAGCGTTCCGGCCTACGGCCCGATGGAAAAACTCAAGGACGGCAACGTGGTCGTCCACGGCATGACCGCCCAGGACATCAAGGACGTGATCAACGCCTTCGCCCAAGCCGCCAAAGACGCCCAAAGCATCGGCATGGACGGCGTGGAGATCCACGGCGCCCACGGCTACCTGGTCGATCAGTTCTTCTGGGAAGGCAGCAACCAGCGTACCGACGAATACGGCGGCAGCCTCGCCAACCGCTCGCGGTTTGCCATCGAACTGATCGAGGCCACCCGCGCCGCCGTCGGCCTGGACTTCCCGATCATCTTCCGCTTCTCCCAGTGGAAGCAGCAGGATTACACCGCACGTCTGGTGCAAACCCCTGAGGCATTGGGGGAATTCCTCAAGCCGTTGTCCGACGCCGGCGTGGATATTTTCCACTGCTCCACTCGCCGTTTCTGGGAGCCGGAATTCGAAGGCTCCGACCTCAACCTGGCCGGCTGGACCCGCCAACTCACCGGCAAACCGACCATCACCGTCGGCAGCGTGGGGCTGGATGGCGAGTTCCTGCAGTTCATGGTCAACACCGACAAAGTCGCGCAGCCGGCCAGCCTGGAAAAACTGCTGGAGCGTCTGAATAACGACGAGTTTGATCTGGTTGCCGTAGGTCGTGCGCTGTTGGTTGACCCGGATTGGGCCGTGAAGGTGCGTGAAGGTCGCGAGGGTGACATTCTGCCATTTAGTCGTGAGGCGTTGACGACTCTGGTCTGAGTGGCGTCAGGGCGGGCACTGGGTGGCCGTCCTTGCACACGCCGCGCAACTGGCGTTCAAACTGTTCGATAATCGCCGGCCAACCCTGGCGACTGGCATGTTGGCGCGCATTCAGGCGGGCCCTGCGCAAGGTTTCGCGCTCTTCCAGCAGCCAGATGGCCGCATCGCAAAACGCATCTTCATCCCCCGGCATCGCCAGTGCGCCGCTATAGCCGTGGCGCAGGTGCTGGCTTGCGGCCGCTTGATCGTAGGCCACCACACCAAGACCTGAAGCCATGGCTTCCAGCACCACGTTGCCGAAGGTTTCGGTCAGGCTGGGAAACAGAAACAGGTCACCGCAGGCGTAATGCCGCGCCAGTTCTTCGCCGCGTTGAGTGCCGCAGAACACCGCGTCGGGCAGATCACGCTCCAGCAGTGCGCGTTGCGGGCCGTCGCCGACGATGATCAGCTTCATGCGGCGCGATGGATACGTAGCTTGAAGCGCATCGACGCAGCGCTTGAGCAGCCCGAGGTTTTTCTCCTGGGCCAGGCGGCCAACGTGCAGCACAGCGATATCGTCGTTTTCCAACCCCCAGCGCTCGCGCAGCGCATTGTCACGCTTGGCCGGATGGAACAACTGGCTGTCCACCCCGCGTGACAACATGCCCAGGCGCTCGAAATGCCGGCGCTCCAACTCCAGGCGTTGGCTGGCGCTGGGCACCAGGGTCAGGGTCGAACGGTTGTGAAACCAGCGCAGGTAATGCGTGACCACACGGCTCAGCAGGCTCAAGCCATACTGGTTTGAATACTGCTGGAAGTTGGTGTGAAAGCCGCTGACCACACTGATCCCAAGGCGGCGTGCTGCACGCAGTGCGGACAATCCCAGCGGGCCTTCGGTGGCGATGTAGAGCACGTCCGGGCGTTGGCGCGTCCACCGTCGCAGTAACTTGTGCATCGACGACTGGCCCCATTGCAGCCCTGGATAACCCGGCAGCGGCCAGCCGCGGCACAGCAACAGTTCGTCGTCGCTGAGCCGGCTCTGATCAGCGCCCTGGCGTGGGCGCACCAGCTCGACTTGATGGCCGCGCGCGCGCAAACCGTCGCACAGGCGACCAAGGGTATTGGCCACCCCGTTGATTTCTGGCGGGAAGGTTTCGGTGATCAGAGTGATATGGAGCGAAGCTGTCGTCATGACCCACAGTGTCCCGCTGGGCCATGTCGCCATTGTGTCATCCAGATGATGGATTTATGACGTGGGCACCTTGGGCGCGGCCATCGCCTCGGCGCCTTGCTCGCGCACCCAGAACAGCGTCGCCCCAGCCACCGCCGCCGGCATCATCAGCAGGTTGACCACCGGCACCAGCAGCACCAGGTAAACAATCCCGCCGAAACTCATGCTCTGCCAGCGTTTCTGGCGCAGCCACGCGAGCATCTCGTTCCAGCCCAGTTTGTGGTTGTCGGCCGGGTAGTCGATGTACTGGATCGCCATCATCCACACGCCGAACAGCAGCCACAGTGGCGCCGCGATCAGGTTCACAACGGGGATAAACGACAGGATAAACAGACCGATCGCCCGCGGCAGGAAGTAGCCCAGCTTGCGCATTTCCCGGGCCAGGGTGCGCGGCACCATGGCGATCAGCTCGCCCCAACTGAACGCGGGGAAGTCGTCGGTACCGCGCACCACCACTTCGACTTTCTCCGAGAGAAAGCCGTTGAACGGCGCCGCGATGATATTGGCGAGCATGGTGAAGGTGAAAAACACCATCAGCACCACCAACACCACAAACAAGGGCCATAACAGGTAATTGAGAAAACTCAGCCAGCTCGGCAGCGTCGGCATCAAGTGGTCAACCCACAGGCTGAACTGATGGCCGGCGAAGTAAATCAAGCCGACGAACAGCACCAGGTTGATCACCAGAGGCAGCAGCACAAACAGCCGCAGGCCAGGGCTCAATACCAGTTTGAGGCCTTCACGCAGGTATTGCGGGCCGGAAAGAGCAGGGGCGGGCATGGAGAACTCCGAGCAGGATGACGATCGCGCCGACCTTACCGGCTTTGCATTCAAGGTGAAAGCTGCGACATCAAAGGTAACAAAGGCGTCGATCAGGCCGACTGACAGCATAGAGACCGCCTATGAGCTGGATTGTTAAACCGTATTTCCTTAATCTTGCCCCCCTCTATACGCTGCACCCATTATTTTCAGGATCTGCGAGTTAAAGCCTTCCCCAAGTGCTTCGCAGTCCTTTTTTATTCCAGCCGCCTTGTAGTCCGGGCGGTCGATAGGAGTGAGTCATGTCTGATACCCGTCATTCGCGAGTGATTATTCTCGGTTCCGGCCCTGCCGGTTACAGCGCTGCGGTCTACGCTGCCCGGGCCAACCTCAAGCCGCTGCTGATCACCGGCATGCAGGCGGGCGGTCAGTTGACCACCACCACGGAAGTCGACAACTGGCCCGGCGACGTCCACGGTTTGACCGGCCCGGTGCTGATGGAGCGTATGAAAGAGCACGCCGAGCGCTTCGAAACCGAGATCGTGTTTGATCACATCAACCAGGTCGACTTCTCCAAGAAGCCTTACAGCCTGACCGGCGACAATGGCGTCTACACCTGTGACGCGCTGATCATCGCCACTGGCGCCAGCGCCCGTTACCTGGGCCTGCCATCGGAAGAAGCGTTCATGGGCAAGGGCGTTTCCGCCTGCGCGACCTGCGACGGTTTCTTCTACCGCAACAAGCCGGTTGCGGTCGTCGGCGGCGGCAACACTGCGGTGGAAGAGGCGCTGTACCTGGCCAACATCGCCAGCACCGTGACCCTGGTTCACCGTCGCGAGACCTTCCGCGCCGAGAAGATCCTGATCGACAAGCTGCACGCCCGTGTCGCTGAAGGCAAGATCATCCTCAAGCTCAACGCCACCCTGGATGAAGTCCTGGGCGACACCATGGGCGTGACCGGTGCCCGCCTGAAGAACAACGATGGCAGCTTCGACGAGCTGACAGTCGACGGCGTGTTCATCGCCATCGGCCACACCCCGAACACCTCGTTGTTCGAAGGCGTGCTGGAAGCCAAAGACGGCTATCTGGTGGTACAGGGCGGCCGTGAAGGCAATGCGACTGCCACCAACATCGAAGGCATTTTCGCGGCCGGTGACGTGGCTGACCATGTGTACCGCCAAGCCATCACCTCGGCTGGCGCCGGTTGCATGGCGGCACTGGATGCCGAGCGTTACCTCGACGGCCTGCAGAACGCTTCGTTCTAACAAACGCCGTAAAACAATGTGGGAGGGGGCTTGCCCCCGATAGCGGTGGTTCAGTATCAAATGTACTGACTGACACACCGCTATCGGGGGCAAGCCCCCTCCCACATTTTGATCTGCGTCTGACTTAGGATTTGCGGGTCAGTGGCTGGGCCGTGAATTTCACACCGGCCAGGCCATTGGCAATCAATGCGCGGATATTGCCGTGGTCGCTGCCCTCAGGCGTTGCCAGCACTGAACGATAGTGCTCGCCGAACGCCAGCAGCGCTTCCTGATCACTCAAACCTTCCAGCACCGCCAAACCCAGCGTCTTGCACGACCCTTCATTCTGCCCGGCCGCGTTTTCCACTGCGCCGTTGGTGAAGGCTTGCGGCTGGTAGTCATACCCAGCGGCAATAAAAGCCAGGGTATCGGCAAAAACGTGTTCGCCGCTGTTGAGGCTGGCGCGCAGGGTGTTCAAGTCAGTCATGGGTTTTTCCTTTGGCGAACGCCGCCTGTTGGTCGGCGCTGGCTTCTTTCTGGTATTGGGCTTTCCACTCGGCGTACGGCATGCCGTACACCACTTCACGGGCATCATCGAGGCTCAGCTCGATGTGGCGCTCGTCGGCCTCGGCCTTGTACCACTTTGACAGGCAGTTACGGCAGAAACCGGAAAGGTTCATCAGGTCAATGTTCTGCACATCCTTGCGGCTGTCCAGATGGGCCACCAGCCGGCGGAAGGCGGCAGCTTCGAGTTCGAGGCGTTGTTGATCGTTCATAGGGTTCACTTGAATGTCAGCGGCTGGCCGCCAGGGTAATCGAAACCGACTCGGCAAAGCGCAGCGCATGGGGCTTGTCCACTTCGACCTCGGCATACAGCACCGATTCATTGCTTATTACCAGGTCCAGCAGCTCCTGGGTCAGGCGCTCCAGCAGGGCAAAGCGGTTGCCTTCCACATGGGCGATGATCGCCTTGGTGATGGTGCGGTAGTTCAGCGCGTGGTCGATATCGTTGTCGCGCACGGCGTCCTGGGCGGCATACAAGATGGTCAGGTTGATCAACACATCCTGCTTGTTGAGGATCTCGTCCTCGTTTATGCCGATGAAGGTGCGCAGGCACAGGTCCTTGACCCGGATGCGCGCCATGCCTGGTTGAAGTTGTGGCATTGCTACTTGCTCCGTCCAATCAGTTGCAGGAACTCCATGCGCGTGGTGTTCGACTCACGGAAAGCGCCGAGCATCACCGAGGTGTTCATGGTTGAATTCTGTTTCTCCACGCCGCGCATCATCATGCACATGTGCTTGGCTTCGATCACCACGGCCACACCGGCGGCCTGGGTCACGTCCTGGATGGCGTCGGCGATCTGCCGCGTGAGGTTTTCCTGGATTTGCAGGCGCCGGGCGAACATGTCGACGATACGCGCCAGCTTCGACAGGCCCAGCACCTTGCCAGTCGGAATATAGGCCACATGAACCTTGCCGATAAAGGGCAGCAGGTGGTGTTCGCACAGCGAGTACAACTCGATGTCCTTGAGGATCACCATCTCGTCGTTATCGGAATAGAACAGCGCCCCGTTGACGATCTCTTCCAGGTTCTGCTCGTAGCCATGACACAGGTACTGCATGGCTTTGGCGGCGCGCTTGGGCGTGTCGAGCAAGCCTTCGCGCTCTGGGTCTTCGCCGAGGCCTTTGAGAATCTCGCGGTAGTGTTGGGGCAGGGACAAGGTCATACAACATCCTCACATACGGCTTACTTGATATGCCGCCCGCCGTTGACGGTCAGGGTGGTACCGGTGACATAGGGGTTGTCCAGCAGGTAACGCACGCTCTGGTAGATCACCTCGGGTCCGGGCTCGATGCCCAGGGCCGACTTGGCCAATACCTTGCTGCGATAGGCCGCGTCGTCGTTCTCGTTGAACATCACCATCGCCGGGGCGATGCCGTTGACCTTGATCAGCGGCGCGAACTGCGCGGCAAATGACAGCGTAAGGCTGTCGAGCCCGGCCTTGGTGGCGCAGTAGGCTATGTGCTGGCGGCTGCCCTTGCGCACCACGTCATCGCTGATGTGCACGATGTCGGCAGGTGAAGAGCGTTGCAGCAGGGGTGAACAATGCAGGTTGATCAGGTAGGGCGCAAGCATGTGCACGCTGAACATGTCGCTGAAGGCGCGGCTTTCGTCGCCCGGGGTTTCCGCGACCCAGGCCGAGGCGTTGTGGATGATCGCACGCAGGCTTTGAGTATGGGTCTGCAGGTCAGCGATAAATGTCAGGATTCCAGCTTCGTTGGAGAAGTCGGCAAACACACCGATTGCACCCCGGTCCCGCAGGGCCTGCACGCCGGGGCGTTCGCTGCGGTAGCTGAAAATCACCGGTTGGCCCTCGTCCAGCAGGCGCTGGGCGCAATGCAGGCCGACACGTTGGCCGGCGCCGGTGATCAGGATCGGGGCGTTCGTTGCAGTCATGGGAGGCTCGCGTCGCTGGCAGGCGCAAATCATACCAGCGACGGGTTGCCCCTGTACTCACGCCGCCGCTTCGGCGGCCTTGCGCGGTGCCGGCGCGGGATGCAGCCAGTTCGCCAGCAGGTGGGTCGACAGCGGAATGAACCAGTAAACCATCAGGGGCGTGAGTGCCATCGTGCTGACCAGCACGCGTGGCACCAGGTCGAGCTGATTGAGCAATGGTCCCAGGATAAAGTTGAACAGCAGCGACACAGGGAAAAACGCCAGCCAGATCGCCACCGCCTGCTTCCAGCGCGGCGGACGCGCACCGGCCGCTCCAAACCAGCCGTCGATGCCACGTACACGGTGCTCGGACGGGTCGGCAAACAAGTCGCTGCCACGGCTCAGCCACGCACCACGGGAGGCGGAAAATTCCCAGGCGTGCAGGGTCTTTTCATCGGCGAAACGGAAAATGATCTGGAATTCGTCATCGTTGGGCGGCGGTGCCAGCACGCCGGAACCCAGGTAACCGGGGAAGTCGGTGGCCAATTGCTCGCCTTCGCGCAGCCAGGCCATCAGTTCTTCGTAGCGTCCTTTGGCGACGCGGCGCGCAACCATCAAGGTGACGGGAGAGGTAGACATTGTGTATCTCCAAATATACGGGTGCGCTGAACCGGGTAGGTGGCACACAGACGACGCTGCGGGGTGTTGCAGCGACGTGTAAAAAGCAGGCAAGGATTATTCCTGTTTTGCCGAAATACACCAGCGACATTGGTCCGAAAAGCCCAGCCCTTGAAAAAGACAGGTCTAAAGGCGTTAAATGAGCACCCGACTACAAACGGTTTTTTGGTCTCAAATGCCCGTGATTACTGCTCCCATTGATAGCACTTCGCATCTGGACGCAACTGACGCCCCTGAGCTGTTTCCAATCCGTGAAGTATCAAGATTGACAGGCATCAACCCGGTCACCCTGCGTGCCTGGGAGCGCCGTTACGGTCTGATCCAGCCCGTACGCACCGAAAGTGGGCATCGCCTCTACTCCAAGTCCGACATTGAGACCGTCAATCGCATTCTTGATTGGATCGAGCGGGGAGTGGCCGTGAGCAAGGTCGGCAAGATTCTCGCCCGCGACGATCAGCAGGCCCAGCTGATTCGCGCTGAGCGTGACACCCTCGAAGAGGCCGAATGGCCGCAGTGGCGGGCGCGCCTGATGACCGCGATCAGTGCCTTTGATGACCGCCAGATGGAGAGCCTGTACGGCCAGATTTTTACCACCTATCCCCTCAGTGTGGCGTTCCAGGACATCCTGATGCCTCTCTGGAACGAGCTGTTGCGCCACCAGGGGCGCTTCGGCCAGGCCAGCGAATGGCTGTTTTTCGATGCTTTCCTGCGTGTACAAACCTTCCTGCGGCTGCACGTCGCGAGCGTGTCGCCAAGCCCTCGGGTTCTGCTGGCCGCCATGCCCGGCGAATGCCGCAAATTGGAATTGCTGGTGGCGGCGCTGTTGATGAGTCGTGATGACTTGGCCGTGAAGGTGCTGGGCATGGGCCAGCCGTTTGATGAGCTGACCCTGGTGTGTGAAAAGATTCAGCCCCAGGCGCTGGTCATCTTCTCCAATCACGCCCATAACCTTGAGTTGGCCGGACGCCTCAATCGCTTGGCGTTGACCCTCGATTGCCCATTGTTTCTGGCGGGTGCCGCGTCGGACCTGGCGCAGAGCGCACTGGCAGGCTCCTCCATCGGTTGTCTGGGCAGCGAAGGGCGCGAGATGCAACGCCGCTTGCAGCAGTTCCTCAGCGGTAACCTGGATACCTGATCTCAGGCGTGCATCTGCGGGTGCACCAGGCGGTGCTGATGCAGGATGAACTGGCGCAGGCGCTCGATTTCATCCGTATCGCTTTGGCTGAGGCGATAGGCAAACAACCCCCGCGCCGTTTCCCGCTCGAACGCGCCGCGCAGGCTGATGCGCTCATAGCCGGAAGGGCTGAACCACAGGGAAAAGGTTTTTGGCGGCTTGATCCTGCCCCGAATCTCCACCAGCACGCCCTTGAATGACACTTCATGCACCCACAGCGCGCTCGCCGTGCCCTTGATGTTTTCCAGGGCCACCGGTGCTTCGAGCGCCAGGCGCCAGGCGCGGATCACCGGGCCGTCTTCGAAAATGCTCGGCACCCCCAGACGCAGATGCACGGCATTGAACTCATCTTCCACCAAGTGCAGGGGAAAGGTCAGTTGCTGGTTGTCGAACTGTGCCTGGATGGTGACATGGTCATGGGCGGCCAGGCGCGTGAGCAAGTCGCGAATCTGCGCACCGCCGTTGACGGTCAGGCTCGACGACGCGTCCCGCAAGTTAAGTTGCGGGTTGTGTTGCATGTTCTGAATGAAATCCAGCTCATCCTGGGTCAGAAGTGCATCGCGTTGCATCGTACTTGCTCAGTAGGGAGGGCATTAAAGTGCCATTATCCGCTCATATGGCCGTATTTTCTAAGTTTTGTTCAATCCGCTGGTCGCCTTGAGCGCCGCCAGCTCGGCCTTGACCTGGGCCAATTCGCCTTCCAATTGCGTGACACGCTGCTGGGCCTTGACCTGGAGCGTGACGTCTTTTTGTACGCCGACAAAATACGTCTGTTTATCGGCTGCGTTATACACCGTCGAAAGTGACAGTTCGTTCCAGAAATGGCTGCCGTCCTTGCGGTAATTACGCAGGATTTCCCGGCACGACTCACCACTCTCCAACGCGTCCCGTATGGCCATCAGCGCTGGCTGGTCACGGTCACCCGACTGCAGGAAGCGGCAGTCCTGATAGAGGATTTCATCCAGGGTGTAGCCGGTGAGCCGTTCGAATGCGGGGTTTACATAAATCAGCGGCTTGTCTTTGCCTTCCCGTTCGGCGACCACGATGCCGTCGTTGGAAGCGGCGATCACCATTTGCATCAGCTTGGCGTTAATCATTGAGCGGTCCATGGCTGGTTGTTGAAATGGGCAGTTTATGACAAGTCCTGAATCTTGCACGGTGTGCCCCGAAATATTTGCGTCGCTGTTAATATCCCAGGCTTTCGCTCAACTACAGGATCAGATTGATGAAAGTCGCCATCCTTTCCGGCTCGGTCTACGGCACGGCTGAAGAAGTCGCCCGCCACGCCGCCGGCATCCTCAAAGACGCCGGTTTTAAAGCCTGGCACAACCCCCGCGCAACCCTGGCGGATGTGCAGGCGTTTGCCCCCGAGGCGTTTCTGGCGGTGACCTCGACCACCGGCATGGGTGAACTGCCCGACAACCTGCAACCGTTGTATTCGACGATTCGCGACCAGTTGCCCGCCGCCTGGCGCGGTCTGCCCGGTGCGGTGATCGGCCTGGGCGACGCCAGCTATGGCGACACCTTTTGTGGTGGCGGCGAGCAGATGCGTGAACTGTTCGGCGAGTTGGGCGTGCGCGAAGTCCTGCCGATGCTGCGCCTGGACGCCAGCGAGAGCGTCACTCCGGAAACCGACGCCGAGCCGTGGCTGGCTGAGCTGGTCACCGCACTGCGCGCCGATTGAGCGGTTCGCAGTGGCTTTATTGACGGCGTCTCTTTGACGCCGTTTACACAGATTTAAACTATTCTCCTAGCTGACTCGTACGGTCATCAAGCTGGCTGCGAAGGCAACTCCGTCCGCCAGGGCGTCTGACTAGACTGGCCCATCACTCAAAAAACAATAAGAAGTGCGCCAAGGAGGTCGTTGCCGTGAGCCTAGCCCCTGTTGTATCGCCACAGACTGTCAAAGACCAGGTCAGCGCTGCCGAGTGGCAAGCCCGAGTCGACCTGGCCGCCTGCTATCGCCTGGTGGCGCTGCATGGCTGGGACGACCTGATCTTCACCCACATCTCGGCCAAGGTGCCGGGCACCGATGATTTCCTGATCAACCCTTACGGGCTGATGTTCCACGAGATTACCGCGTCGAGCCTGGTCAAGGTCGACCAGGCCGGCAACAAGCTGATGGACAGCCCCTACGAAATCAACCCTGCGGGCTACACCATCCACAGCGCCATCCATGAAGTGCGCCACGATGTCACCTGCGTGCTGCATACCCACACGGCCGCCGGCGTGGCGGTGGCGGCGCAGAAACAAGGCGTGCTGCCGATCAGCCAGCAATCGATCTTCGTGCTGTCGAGCCTGGCCTATCACGCCTATGAAGGTGTGGCGCTGAACCACGAAGAGAAGGCGCGCCTGCAGGCCGACCTGGGCGACAACAATTTCCTGATGCTGCACAACCATGGCCTGCTCACGTGTGGCAGCACCATCGCCGACACCTTCCTGATGATGTTCACCTTTCAGCGCGCCTGCGATATCCAGGTGCTGGCGCAAAACGGCGGCGCTGAATTGATCGCCATTGGCCCGCAGATTCTGGCGGGCGCCAAGGCCATGGTCGCGGCTGTCACAAAGAGCGCCCAAGGCATGGGGGGCGCGCTGGCCTGGCCGGCGTTGCTGCGCAAATTGGATGCTCAAGATCCTGGGTATAGAAGCTGATGCCACTCGCCGAGATCCCGCTCAGAGCCTGGCGCAAACGCAGCCAGAGTTTCGACTTTCGCGGTCGCACCATCCGTTATTGGACGGCGGGGCAGGGCGAACCGTTACTGCTGATCCATGGCTTTCCCACCGCCAGTTGGGACTGGCATTACGTGTGGCAACCCCTGGCCCAGCACAACCTGGTCATCGCCTGCGACATGCTCGGTTTTGGCGATTCGGACAAGCCGCTGGACCATGGCTACTGCCTGCTCGAACAGGCGGACTTGCAACAGGCGCTGCTTGAGCATCTGCGGCTGGATCAGCCGGTGCACGTGTTGGCCCATGACTACGGCGACAGCGTCGCCCAGGAACTGTTGGCCCGACACTATGAAGGTCGCTTCCAGATGGCCAGTTGTGTGTTTCTCAATGGCGGGCTGTTCCCGGAAACCCATCGTCCGGCGCTGGTGCAAAAGCTCTTGCTCAGTCCGCTGGGCTGGATGATCGGCCGCGCGTTCGGGCGCAATGCCCTGGCCGACAGTTTCAACCAGATATTCGGCCCCAACACCCGCCCCAGCGAAAGCGCCCTTGACGATTTCTGGAGCCTGATCGACTGCAACGATGGCACGCGCATCCTGCACAAACTCATCGCCTACATTCCCCAGCGTCGGCGCCTGCGTGATCGCTGGGTGGCGGCGATGCAGCACGATGACGTGCCGTTGCGGGTGATCGACGGCGAGATCGACCCGATCTCAGGTATCCATATGGTGGAGCGCTACCGCCAGTTGGTGCCCAACGCCGACACGGTGCTGCTGGCCAATATCGGCCACTACCCGCAGATCGAGGCGCCGGTGCTGGTGCTCAAGCACTACCAGGCGTTTCGTGATCGGATTGGGCTGTCCGCGCCGCGCTTGGCTTATTCCTAGACCGTAGGATCATCCCTCTGCCTTATCGAGCACCATTCAGCCCTGGCCGTCTTTATTGTGACCAGAGGCTGGGTGCCCGACACTCGACTCATTCCCATTGTCGCCATTGGAGTTCGGTATGAGTGAGTCAGTGCAGTTCCAGGATAAGGTCGTGATCGTCACCGGTGCCGGCGGCGGATTGGGCCGGGCCCATGCGCTGTTGTTCGCCAGACACGGGGCCAAGGTGCTGGTCAACGATCTCGGCGGTTCCACCCAGGGCGAAGGCGCCAATGCCTCGGCGGCCGACCGGGTGGTGGCCGAGATTCGCGAAGCGGGCGGGATCGCCGAAGCCAACCACGACTCTGTCACCGACGGTGACAAGATTGTGCAGAACGCCCTCGACGCCTTTGGCCGTATCGACGTGGTGGTCAACAACGCCGGCATCCTGCGCGACAAAACCTTCCACAAAATGGAAGACGCCGACTGGGACCTGGTGTACCGCGTGCATGTCGAAGGCGCCTACAAAGTCACCCGCGCCGCCTGGCCTCATCTGCGTGATCAGGGTTACGGCCGGGTGATCTTCACCGCGTCCACCTCGGGGATCTACGGCAACTTCGGCCAGTCCAACTACGGCATGGCCAAGCTCGGCCTGTATGGCTTGACCCGCACCCTGGCGCTGGAAGGGCGCAAGAACAACATCCTGGTCAACGCCATCGCCCCCACCGGCGCCACGCGCATGACCGAAGGCCTGATCCCGCCGCAAGTGTTCGAGCGCCTCAAGCCGGAACTGGTCAGCCCGCTGGTGGTGTACCTGGGCAGCGAAGCCTGTCAGGAAACCTCCGGGTTGTTTGAAGTGGGCGGTGGCTGGATCGGCAAGACCCGCTGGGAGCGCAGCCTGGGCATGGGCTTTGATCCCGAAGCCGGCTTTTCGCCGGATGATGTGGCCGCGCACTGGCAGCAGATCTGCGACTTCGAAGGGGCGGCTCACCCGAAGGACAACATCGAGGCCTTGAAGGAGATGATGGCCAATTTGCAGAAATACAGCCTGTGATCGTTGCTTGAAAAAGATTGAATCCTACGGGCGCTGATGGCGCCCCGTTTTATTTCAGGCATAAAAAAGGCCGCTGCATAGGCAGCGGCCGAAGTAAGACGTTGGATCAAGGAGCGACAAATCAACGTCAGTGAACACTGGTAACAGACTGAAAAGAGGCATCAATCCATTTAAAGCTGGCTGTTCTTCCGTTGGAAGGAAGCGGGCCGTTTGCCCTGAAAGCCCGGCAAGAATAGTCGTTAGTAACAGAATGAGTAATAGCGATTCACGACATGCACTGTTGTCAAAACTGCAACAGTCACGGCGCTCGCCATCCACGCCCCTGATAACCCGCCATCCACCCGGTCCATGCCCCCGCCCAGACCCAGGCCAGAGCGCCTGGTAATCCTTTCGAGCGACAACACGAATCCCTCCTTGGTGCGCTTATCGCTCCTGATGCGCGGCAGTAGGGTGGGGCCTTCTGTCACTCACCGGGGAAGACGCATGACAAAAACAACAATGCGCGCCATCTTCACGCCACAGGCGCTGGCCGCTGCGGTTGCCTTGGGTTGCTGTGCCCAGGCTCAGGCTGTTTCGTTCAATATTGGCGAGATCGAAGGGCAATTCGATTCGTCGTTGTCGGTGGGGTCGAGTTGGGGCATGCGCGATGCCGACAAGAGCCTGGTCGGTACCGTCAATGGCGGCACAGGCCAGGCTTCCACGGGGGATGACGGGCGCCTCAACTTCAAGAAGGGCGAGACCTTCTCGAAAATCTTCAAGGGCCTGCACGACCTGGAACTCAAGTACGGCGACACCGGTGTGTTCGTGCGCGGCAAGTATTGGTACGACTTCGAACTCAAGGACGAAGACCGCGAGTTCAAGCAGATCAGCGACCACAATCGCAAGGAAGGCGCCAAGTCCAGCGGTGCGCAGATCCTCGATGCGTTCGTTTACCACAACTACTCCCTGGGCGACCTGCCGGGCACCGTGCGCGCCGGTAAGCAGGTGGTCAGCTGGGGCGAAAGTACCTTCATCGGCAACTCCATCAACAGCATCAACCCGATTGACGTGTCGGCGTTCCGCCGGCCCGGTGCCGAGATCAAGGAAGGCTTGATCCCGGTGAACATGCTGTTTGCGTCCCAGAGCCTGACCAACCAACTGACTGTGGAAGGGTTCTACCAGTTGGAATGGGACCAGACCGTGCTGGATAACTGCGGTACGTTCTTTGGTGGGGATGTGGCGGCGGATGGTTGTACAGGTAACTACACCGTAGGTAGTCCGGGGATCGCAGCGTTGCAACCGATCGCCGCATCACGCGGCCAAGGCTTTGTGGTGACCCGCGAGGGTGTGGTGGTGCAGCGTGCCGGCGACCGTGATGCACGGGACTCCGGCCAATTTGGTGCAGCCCTGCGCTGGTTGGGTGATGACACCGAGTACGGCCTCTACTTCATGAACTATCACAGCCGTACGCCAACTGTCGGCACGATTACCGCCAATACGAACCTGGCGACCATTGGTGGCATCGCCGCGGCCGCTCCTGCAGGTTTCGGTTCAGCCCTGGCCCAGAGCACCATGCTTGGCCGTGGCCAGTACTATCTCGACTACCCGGAAGACATCCGCCTGTTCGGCGCGAGCTTCTCCACCACCTTGCCCACCGGCACGGCGTGGACCGGAGAGATCAGCTACCGGCCCAACGCCCCGGTGCAGTTGAACACCACCGACTTGACATTGGCGTTGGTCAACCCTATCGCCGGCCAACTGGCCTCACCCATCCGCAGCAACTTCGGCGACGACAACAAAGGCTACCGCCGCAAGGAAATCACCCAGATCCAAAGCACCATGACCCAGTTCTTCGATCAGGTCCTTGGCGCCGAACGCCTGACCCTGGTCGGCGAGGCGGCGGTCGTCCACGTGGCTGGCCTGGAGGACAAATCCAAACTGCGTTACGGCCGTGATTCGGTCTACGGCGCCTACGGTTTCCAGGGCGACACCGACGGTTTTGTCACCTCCACCTCCTGGGGCTACCGTGCTCGGGCGATCCTCGACTACAACAACGCCATTTTCGGGGTGAACCTCAAGCCCAACCTGTCCTGGTCCCATGACGTCGCCGGCTACGGCCCCAACGGGATCTTCAACAAAGGCGCCAAGGCCATCAGCGTCGGCGTGGATGCGGACTACCGCAGCACCTACACCGCCAGCCTCAGCTACACCGACTTTTTCGGTGGCGACTACAACACCCTGACCGACCGCGACTTCCTCGCCCTCAGCTTCGGCGTGAACTTCTGATTTGGCTTAAAGAAGGACAAGAACCTATGCGTAAGACAATTGCAGTGTTGGCCCTGAGTCTGTTGGCCGCCCACGTGATGGCAGCCGTGTCGCCGGAAGAAGCGGCCAAGCTGGGCACCACCCTCACGCCAGTCGGCGCCGAAAAAGCCGGCAATGCCGACGGCTCGATCCCGGCCTGGACCGGCGGCATCCCGAAAAACGCCGGCGCGGTGGACAGCAAAGGCTTCCTGGCTGACCCGTTTGCCAGTGAAAAACCGCTGTTCGTGATCACCGCCGCCACCGTCGACAAGTACAAGGACAAACTCTCCGACGGCCAGGTGGCGATGTTCAAGCGCTACCCCGAGACCTACAAGATCCCGGTGTACCCGAGCCACCGCACGGTCAACCTGCCGGCGGACGTCTACGAATCGATCAAGCGCAGCGCGCTCAACGTCAAGGCGATCAACGACGGCAACGGCCTGGAAAACTTCACCGGCAACCGTTACTACGCCTTCCCGATTCCGAAGAATGGCGTGGAGGTGCTGTGGAACCACATCACCCGTTACCACGGCGGCAACCTGCGCCGCATCATCACCCAGGCCACCCCGCAGACCAACGGCAGCTACACGCCGATCCGCTTCGAAGAAGAAGTGGCGGTGCCCCAGGCGATCCCGGATATCGACGCGGCCAAGGCGGCCAACGTGTTGAGTTTCTTCAAGCAATCGGTCACCGCCCCGGCGCGCCTGGCGGGCAACGTGCTGCTGGTGCACGAAACCCTCGACCAGGTGAAAGAGCCGCGCCTGGCCTGGATCTACAACGCCGGCCAACGCCGCGTGCGCCGTGCGCCGCAAGTGTCCTATGACGGGCCGGGCACCGCGTCCGATGGCCTGCGCACCACCGACAACTTCGACATGTTTTCCGGCGCTCCCGACCGCTACGACTGGAAGCTGGTGGGCAAGAAGGAGATGTACATCCCCTACAACAGCTACAAGCTCGATTCGCCGAGCCTCAAGTACGACGACATCATCAAGGCCGGCCACATCAACCAGGACCTGACCCGCTACGAACTGCACCGCGTGTGGGAAGTGGTCGGCACGGTCAAGCCGAGCGAGCGGCACATCTACGCCAAGCGCCACATGTACATCGACGAAGACAGCTGGCAAGTCGCGCTGGTGGATCACTACGACGGTCGCGGCCAACTGTGGCGCATCGCCGAAGGTCATGCGCAGTTCTACTACGACCACCAGGTGCCGGCGTACACCGTCGAAACCCTGTACGACATCATCGCCGGTCGCTACATCGCACTGGGCATGAAAAACGAGGAGAAGAGCAGCTTCGTGTTCGGCTTCGCCGCCAAGGCAGCGGACTACACCCCGGCAGCGTTGAGGGCTGAAGGCGTACGCTGATCCAATGTGGGAGCGGGCTTGCCCGCTCCACATTGGGTTCTATGCATGTCTTTTAATCAATGTGCTGAATCTTTCTTCAACAACCGCCAACCACAGGACTAGGGTACGCATCACGTTGCATAACAATAAGAACGCAGGATGCAGCAATGACTGCCATGACACGCTGCCTGGACCGTCCTGGATTCATGCCCCGGCTGTCCGCCCATCATCTGCTGCGCCCCCGCCTGGCCGAGCCTTTGCTGGCGGCGCAGGCGCGCGTCAAGTTGTTGTGCGCCCCCGGCGGCAGTGGCAAGAGCGCGTTGCTCGCCGAGTGCGCGTTGCAGGCGCCGGCGGGTTGCCAAGTCTATTGGTTGCCGCTCAATGGCGCGTCCCTCAGCCCTCTTGACCTGTGCCAGCGACTGGCGCAAAACCTGGGCCTGACGTTTACCGACGAAACTACCTTGCTGCTGGACCTCAGCCGTTGGCAGGCGCCGGCGTGGCTGTTCCTCGATGATTTCTGCCGCCTGCCCACTCCCGACACCGACGCCTTGCTCGACCGCCTGCTCACAGCCAGCAGCCCGGCGCTGACCTGGTGGCTGGGCGCTCGACGGCGTCCGGCGTGCAATTGGCCGAGGCTGCTGCTCGACGATGAGTTGCTTGAGGGCGGCGCCGACCTGGCCTTTACCTCTTCAGACATTCAGGCACTGCTCAGTCACGCGCCGGCCCAATCCGTAGAAAGCGTGCTGCAGTTCAGTGCCGGTTGGTGCGCAGGTGTGCGCATCGCGTTGCTGGGCGATGGGCATCCCGACAAGACCTTGCTCGACTATCTGCAACATGAACTGTTCAGCACGCTGCCGCCGGAGCTGGCCGAGGCCTGGCGCGTGCTGGCCCATCTGCCGCGCTTCAATACGGGCCTTTGCGAGCATTTGTTCGGCGCGGGCGACGGTGGCCAGTACCTGCGGGATTTGCAGGCGCTCGGCGCATTTATCGAGCCGTGGGAAGACACTGACTGGCTGCAGGTTTTCCCGCCGCTGGCGCAACTGATGCACGACGAACCCTGGCCGGCCAAACGCTCTTGGCATCGACGCGCTTGCCAATGGTTTTGCACCGAACAGGACTGGCAGGCCGCCTTCGAACAAGCGCTGCTGGCCGAAGAATATGAAATGGCCGTGAGCTTGTTGCAGCACTTCAGCTTCGAGGATCTGTTCCGCCAGCAGAACGCCGTGTTGCTGTTGCGCCTGCATGAGCAGCATGGCGATGAATTGATGCTTGGCTCGGCGCAGTTGGTAGGGCTGGTGACCGCCGCGTTGCTGTTCGCCGGGCGCTTCGATCAGGCGGCTGCGTGCATCGATCAGTTGGCCCGATTTGCCCCGCAACCCACGGCCGCGCAACAGCGTTATCTACTGGCGCGCTGGCAGGCGCAGTGGGGCTGGTTACTGCACCTGGGCGGCGATGCCGAGGGTGCCCGTCTGCATTTTCTAGAGGCCCTGCAAGCGTTGCCCGACAGCGCTTGGACGTCCCGCTTGATGTGCCTGTCGGGGCTGACCCAGCAAGCCTTGCTGCGCGGCGAGCTGGACGTCGCCCAAGGCCTGAACCGTGAAGCGCTGTGCCTGGCACGCGCCCATGGTTCGTTGCTACTGGAGGCCTTGCTGGAACTGGATCACGCGCAACTGCTGGAGCAGCGCGGCGCGCCGTATCGGGCGCAGAGCCTGCTGGAAACGGTGCAGGCGATGTTGCTCAAGCAGCGACTCAAGGCTGGGCCATTGGTGGGGCGCATTGCGTTGCGGCGCGGGCATTTGGCGCTGCGCCAGGGCCAGGACAGCCTGGCCGCCGAGTGTTTCGAGACTGGCTTGAAGATGTGCCTGCACAGCCAGGACAAGCGCGTGCTCTACGGATATCTCGGCCTGGCACTGCTGGCCGCCAACCGGGGTGATTACGCCCAGGCGTTTATCCAACTGCGCGAGGCCGAACGGCTGATGCAGCAACGCCAGGTGCCGGACAGCGTGTACCGAGCGGTGCTGTTGTTGGTCAGCGGGCATTTCTGGTTGCAGCAAGGCCGCGCCGAATTGACCGTGGAAGCAGTGCGCCGTGTGCTGCGCCACTTTCGCGGGCCCCAGGGCAAACAAGCGCCGCCGGCCACCCTGGAACTGATCCCGCGCCTGGAATACCTGCTGGTGCTGGCGGAGGTAAAACTGGGCTGCGCCGAGCGACCCGTAGAGCGGCTCAATGTGTTGCTGGAAACCACCCACCAGCGCGGCATGCTCTGCCTGGAAACCGAGCTGCACTTGGTCCTGGGTGAAGTGGCGTGGCAGTTGGGCGACCCGGTCTTGGCGCGCCGTTCGCTGCAAACCGGCCTGGACCTGGCCGGACGTTGCCAGGTGCAACAAGCGATTCGCGAACTGCGCTTGCGCTCGCCGGGACTGTTGAGCGAGCTGGGCATGGAGCCTCAGGCATCAACCCCCGGCACGCTGGAAAACCCTTTGAGCCAGCGTGAACTGGAAGTGTTGCAACTGATCGCCCAAGGCAGCTCCAACCTGGAAATCGCCGACCGGCTGTTTATCTCCCTGCACACCGTCAAGACCCACGCGCGGCGCATCCACAGCAAGCTGGGCGTCGAGCGGCGCACCCAGGCAGTGGCCAAGGCCAAGACGTTGGGCTTGATGGTTTAAATGAAGGCCTGACGGTAATCGCCGGGCGTGGCGCCCACAGCCTGGCGGAAGCGATGGGTGAAGTGGCTGGCGCTGGAGAATCCGCACAGCAAGGCTATCTCGCCCAGGGGCAGGGCACCGCCGCGCAGCAGGCTTTGCGCACGACTCAGCCGACGCGCCAACAGGTATTGATGGGGCGGCAGGCCGAAGCTTTGGCGGAACATCCGCGCAAAATGGTATTCCGACAGCGCGCACAGGCCAGCTAATTGGCCCAGGCTGATGGGGTCTTCCAGGTGCTGGTCGATGTAGTCCACCAGCAACCGTCGCTGGTACGCCGCCAACCCTCCTTTCAAGCGCAGGCCTTCTCGGGCGCCTACTTGGCTGAGCAGGGTGTGGCTGAGCATTTCATGGGCCAGGCTGCTGGTCAGCAGGCGTTCGGCGGGTTCCTGCCAATTGAGCGCGATCAGTTGGTGGAAACGTCGGGCCTGGCTGTCGTCTTGCAGAAAGGTGCTTTCGCGCAGCTCCAGGGTGCGCGGCTCGCGGTCGAGCAGGGTGACGCAGCCCAAGGCAAATTGCTCGGGGCTGAAATACACGTGGGCCAGGCGGATTTCACCGTTGATCACCCACGCCGACTGATGCTCGGCGGGCAGGATGCACAGCTTGTCGGGGCCGCCCTTGGTGCCCGGCTGGTCACGCCGAAACGTGCCGGTGCCACCGCCGATGTAGCAGGACAGCGTGTGGTGGCTGGGCGCCTGGTAGTCCTGGGAATCGTGATGATTGCTCCACAAGGCCGCCGACAAGCCGTCACCGAGCTCGGCGCAGGCTTCAAGGCGTGCGTTGGGCGAGCGGTTAAGGGCTTGAAAGACTTGCAGGGATTCCAGATCTGACATGGTGTGTGTTCTCCGACGCCTTGCATCCTACTCCGCACCGCTGGCGCTGTGAGCCCAGCGCCCGACAAAAGCGCAAGAATGTGCAAGAACGTTACACACGTTGAAGGCGACACTGTGGCTCAACCGATGGAGCCCGCTATGAACCTTTCCCTGTATTTACTCACCGTGCTGATCTGGGGCACCACCTGGATCGCCCTCAAATGGCAATTGGGCGTGGTGGCGATTCCTGTGTCCATCGTCTATCGCTTTGGCCTGGCGGCGCTGGTGTTGTTTGCATTGTTGCTGCTCAGCCGCAAGTTGCAGGTGATGAACCGGCGCGGGCACCTGATCTGCCTGGCCCAGGGGCTGTGCCTGTTTTGCGTCAACTTCATGTGCTTCCTCACCGCCAGCCAGTGGATTCCCAGCGGGTTGGTGGCGGTGGTGTTTTCCACCGCCACGTTGTGGAACGCGCTCAACGCCCGGGTGTTTTTCGGCCAGCGGGTGGCACGTAACGTGTTGATGGGTGGCGGTCTTGGCCTGGCGGGGTTGG
>NZ_JADDUM010000001.1 GCF_015163715.1 Pseudomonas cyclaminis | reverse complement strand
GAGCACCTGGCGGCCTGGCAGTATGTGGAGCCGGGTCAGCCAGCGTTTTGCCCCGCTGGTCGACCAAGTCCCCGGCGCCAGCCGCGCCTTGCGCAGCTCGCGGCGCCAGACCCTCAAGACATTGCTGGTGTTGTGTGCCGGTTCGACCCTGGCGTGGGGCACTTGGCGCAACACCGCCCTGCCCCGGCTGGTGGGCGGCTGGAGCGCCGACTACGCCACCGGCAGCGGCGAAACCCGCGACGCCGTGCTGGCCGATGGCAGTCATGTGTGGCTCAACGCCTTCAGCGCGCTGGATGTGCGCTTCGATCCCCTGCAACGTCTGTTGCACCTGCGTTTTGGCGAAGTGCTGATCGATACAGCCAAAGACGCCAGTCGGCCGTTCCTGGTGGACACCGACCACGGCCGCTTGCAAGCCCTGGGCACCCGTTTCAGTGTGTTGCAAGGCGAGGACCACACCCAGCTCAACGTCTTCGAGGGCCGCGTGCAAGTGCACACCGCCAGCCAGCAGGTACGCATCATCGACGCCGGCCAGCAAGTCGCGTTCAACCGCGATGGCTTCCAACCAACCACTGCCGTCTCACCCGCCCGTGAGGCGTGGAGCCGTGGCGTGCTGCTGGCCGACAATCTGCCCCTGGGCCAGTTGGTGGCCGAGCTCAACCGTTATCGTCCCGGCCACCTGGGCTGTGACCCGGCGGTGGCACACTTGCCGGTGATGGGCTCATTCCCGCTGATGGACAGCGACCACGCCCTGCATCTGCTGCAAGCCGCGCTGCCGGTGCGGGTCGACCGGGTGATGCCGTGGTGGGTCACCGTTGGCCCCCGGTAACTTTTTTCACGCCGCCAGTTCCCTTTTACACAACTCGTTCGGTTAACCCAGCAGACGCTTTCAATTCGCCGATCGTTTTGATCCAAAGGGAAACATTCATGTCGCAACCTGCTCGCTTCGCGCTACGCCCGTTGGCGTTGGCCACTTCGCTGTTTTGCCTCGGTGCGCCGCAGGTGCATGCCGCCGAATCGCCCTCGACCCAGGAGGCCCCGCGCAGCTACCGCATCGCTGCCGGTTCCCTGGTCAGCGTACTGAACAGCTTTGCCGAGCAGTCCGGCATTTTCATCGCCGGCCACAACAGCCTGGCCGCCGGCAAGACCAGTCCAGGCCTGAACGGTAGCTACACCGCCGCCAGCGGCTTGCAGCGCGTGTTGCAAGGCAGCGGATTGCAGGCCTTGCCCCAAGGCAACAATGGCTACGTGCTGGAGCTGATCCCGGCCAACACTGGCGCCCTGGAGCTGGGCGCCACCACCATTTCCGGCCAGGACCTGGGCGCCACCACCGAAGACACCCACTCCTACACCACCGGCTCCATGGCCTCGGCCACCGGCCTGCCGTTGTCGATGCGTGAAACGCCGCAATCGGTCACGGTGATCACCCGCCAGCAGATGGACGACCAGGGCTCCAACAGCATCGCCGACACCCTGCGCCGCGCCCCCGGTGTGAGCGTGCAGAACTACGACAGCGAGCGCTGGGAGTTCTCCAGCCGTGGCCTGCCGATCACCAATTTCCAGTACGACGGCGTCAACTCCACCTACGACGGCGTGTACGACTACGGCACCACCAGCACCGACATGGCGGTGTACGACCACCTGGAAATCATCAAGGGTTCGGCCGGCCTGTTGAGCGGCTCCGGTGATCCATCGGCCACAGTCAACCTGATCCGCAAAAAGCCCACCAAGGACTTCAAGGCCTCGGTCACCCAGACCTTCGGTTCCTGGGACAACTACCGCACCGAGGGCGATATCTCCGGGCCTTTGACTGAATCCGGCAACGTGCGCGGACGCTTTGTCGGTGTGTATCAAGATCGCCAGTCCTATCTGGACCACTACCAGAACACCAAGGACATCGCCTACGGCATTCTCGAAGCGGACCTCACGCCCGACACCCTGCTGACATTTGGCATCGACCAGCAGAACACCCGTTCACGCGGCGCCAGCTGGACCGGTTTCCCGATGTACTTCAGCGACGGGTCGCGTACGAATTTCTCCCGCTCGTTCAACCCGGCCGCCGACTGGAGCCGTCGTGACTTCCAGAACCAGACGCTGTTCGCCTCGGTACAACAGAAGCTGGCCAATGACTGGTCGCTCAAGGTCAGCCTCGACCGCAAGCGCAGCCAGCACGACACCTTGCTCGCCTCTGCCAGTGGCGGCAACCCGGACCCGGTCACCGGCGAGGGCATGTACATGTTCATGGGCAAGTACAAGGGTGATCAGGTCCAGAACACCCTGGACGTCAACCTCAGTGGGCCGTTCAGCCTGTTCGGGCGCGAGCATGAGTTGATCATGGGCTTTATGGCCACACGTTCGAAACAGGACGTGCCTGTCTACGGCTCGATCTACCCAGGCGTGGGCGGCAGCATCTTCGACTGGCAGGGTGAATACGCCAAGCCGGACATCCCGCGCAGCGGCCAGAACGATATCGTGCAACGCCAGACCGGTGCCTACCTGGCCACTCGCCTGAAACCTGCGGATGACCTGTCGGTGATCCTCGGCACCCGCGTGAGCACGTTCAGCGGCGCCGACACCACGGACTTCTACGACCCCACCAAGACCGACAACCGCACCACCTATCACCAGAGCGGCGTGGTCACGCCCTATGCGGGGATTGTCTACGACCTCAACGATACTTGGTCGGTGTACAGCAGCTACACCCAGATCTACCAACCGCAAACCAGCAAGGACGCCGACCGCAAGCTGCTCGATCCAGTGGAAGGCCAAAACTATGAAGCCGGGCTCAAGGTCGCGTTCTACGACGGCCGCCTGAACGCCAGCTTCGCCGCGTTCCGTATCGAGCAGGACAACGTGGCCGAGTATGTTTCGGGCTTCGAGACCGACTCGATCTACCGCCCCATCGCTGGCGCCACCACCAAGGGCTTTGAAGCCGAACTCTCGGGCGAAGTGCTCGACGGCTGGAATGTCTCTGCCGGCTACACCTACCAGCACACCCGCAATGCCGATGATGGCTACGTCTACAGCTCCGTCTTGCAAACCACCACGCCGCAGCAAGTGGTGCGCCTGTTCAGTGCCTATCGCCTGCCCGGCGCCCTGGAGAATGTCACCGTGGGCGGCGGCGTGAACTGGCAAAGCGAATTCTTCGGCAACGTGTTCCAGCCAGACCCGAACGACACCGTCAACTTCGGCCACGACTCGCGCATCACCCAGGACAGCTACTACCTGGTCGACCTGATGGCGCGCTACCGCTTCAACGAGCACTTGAGCACCACACTCAACGTGAAGAACCTGTTCGACAAAAAGTACTACACCGGCCTGGGCAACTTCGGCACCGGTTTCTACGGCGAGCCGCGCAGCCTGCAGTTGGCCACCCGCTGGGACTTCTGACCGCGGGCCAATTGCCTGCCGCCGTGACGGACACACGCCACGGCATTCCAGGAAGTCCCTGCTACTGAACCAGCGCCATCGGCAGCGATGATCCGGGTTTCCCCAACTCGGACATACGTTCATGGATGACGCCACTACCTTCGGCCTGATGTGGAACACATTGCCGGACGATACCGCAGAGCCAATCACCCCCGGCCCGGTGCACGCGTATCTGAGTCCCCCCCAGGCGTTGCACGCCGTGGGCGACAACGCCTTGATCACGCAATTGATCGGCCTGCTCTCCGGCGGTGCAGAGGCGCAGTTGCCAACGCCCGCGCAACCTGTGCAGGTTCCCGCGCAATCATTGTTGGGACAGTGGAGCGGACTGTTCAGCAAGGCGATCCATGCCAGTCACTTCATGGCCTGGGCCGCCGATCGGAACCTTGACCTCAAAACCCTGAGCGTGCGCACCAGCACACTCCACGTCAGCGCCAACGGACAGCCCAAGGTCTACACCCTGGGCGATACCTCCGCGTGGTGGTCGGTGGCTAACCCCATTATTGCCATCAGCCATGTGGTCGACCCCGCGGACCTGGGCGTTCATTACCTCGCCCCCCCCGCCGGTGACGATGCATTCACGTTGCCGCTGAACCTGGTTCTAGCCTTCCATGGTTATCCGCTGCCAGCCAATCGCTTTACCGCGTTGAGCATCGTCGAGGAACTGCAAGCCCTGCAAGGGTTCCCGGTGTTCGACGACAACGGGCGCAGCAAGTCGATCATTGAGGCGGAACTGACCCGCCAAAAACGCGATTTTCAACAGCTGGCCGAGGCGCTGGAATCGCTGATCAGTGGTGGACAGTTGCTGTTTGCACTGGATATCTACCTCACCAGCCTGCAACTGAACTCAGACTCAAAATTGGCCAGAAGCCTGCGCGAAGCGGCCGTCCTGTTGCAGGCAATCCTCGACGAAAACGATCTCGGCGGTCCGGCCGATGCGCCAACCCATGCGCACTTCGACGTCCAGCGCAATCGCATCTGCGTGCTGGCCCACGGCAGTGAGCAGGAGCAAGGCACCTGGGTCCCTGAGTCGCCTGATACACGGTGGGAGCGCCTGACTTTGCTGGGTACGCAACTGGGTACCCACCTTTATCCCGCCCACAGCGTCAGCCTCGCGGCCGTGTTGAAGGCCTACGGCTTTGAACGCCCATTGAATCGAGCAGACATCCGCGCCCTGATTCAACGCCTGCGCGATTGGGAAGTACCCACTGCACCGCTGATCATGAACACGACGCGCTCGTTCAACCAGCTGTTGCGCTATCGGCGCCTGGTAGGCCAATTGAATGATCGGCACACCCTTTGCGCCGAGCTCTCACGGATTATTACCGTCGGCAAACTGCATGGACCTGACGGCCTTGACCGCATTATCGCCGCCGACCCGGACGGCCTGCAGGCATTCGTCAACAAGGCCTATGCTCACCTGCGCCAGTTGACCGACGACCCGGCCTTCGTGAGCCTGCGCACACATGAGGGGATTGACCCGGCCAGCCACGTGCTGCTATCGGTTTCCGGTGAGATCGGTGCGTATGCCATGGATGGCAGCTGGAAATCCCTGGAGCGCGCCGTCACCGCCCACGACCACCTGTTTGTGCTGAAACTGGCATTGATGAAACTGGCCGCAAAAACCGGCGGCCAGTTGCGCACCAACGGTGCAGTGAGCCTTGCACAAGGGTTGCGGCTTTATCAGTTCGGACTGCCGGAAACGCTGGCCCAGGCACGCACGCTGGTGCAGCGCCTGAAAATCCCATTGCCCTTGCCCGCCAGCCATGGCTCCTACTGGCGCGCACTGAAGCCCGTCGAACCGCGGTCATTGGACTGGACCCTGACGCCGCTGCAACGGCAACAGATCGTGGAGCTGAGCAACGCGTTCATCGCAGGCCGCAGCGACGCACTGTTCACCTGCCTGTGCCAACCCTGGCTGGCCGACAAGTCGGTGGCCGAGGTGCGCGCAGAGGCCGATTACCTGCTGGTGCGCGTGCTTGAGTCGCCGCTGGCCCAGGCGTTGGGCGAAACATTGTCGGACACCCTGCACTGGCACGGCAGTCATGCCCGCGACAGCTCGGAGCGTGGCAGCCGCATCGCACTGATAGCGACGGCCTTGATCCTGAGCATTGACCCGCACTTCGACGCGCACCCCACGCGCCTCGCCTACCTCGACTGGCAGGGCGACTATTTCTGGGGGGAACGCATTACGTTCGTTCGCCGCTGCGTGGAAGGCGCCTTGAGCGAGCTGGGCGAACCCGCGGCGGCGCTGGCGGCGCATTTGATCCTCAGTGAGAAAAGCCCGCAGTTGCTGGTACGCGAGATTCCCGACGACACCGATTACCTGAGCGCCCACGCCTGGGTGCTACTACGCCAATACGTGATGTACGTCGAAAAGCTTTTGCCCGGCGCGTCACGTCAGCTGACCTACGCCCAGATCATGTTCCTCGCCGAGCTACCGCCGGATGGGACCTGGAAATCATTTCTGGCCAGCCCCCAGGCGGCTGTTCCGATCATCGACTGGGCTGTGGTGAACGGCATACTGGCGCATCAGTCACGCTACGGTGTGCCAGCGGTCAACACGGCGCTGGAGGCCATCAACGCACAACGCGCGCGCTTGCGTTCCACCCTCGAAGCGTTCGCCAAACCCGTGGTGACCCTGCGCGAGACTGCGCGCAATGATCTGCGCAGGGTCTACCCTGATAATCCCTGGCTCGACGCACCGATTCTGATGTGGCTGCCGGAAAACTCCCCCTTCTCCGAAAACGGTCGCTTCGAGGATGTGTATAACGGCCCAAAATACTCGTTCACCGACCTGCACATGGCCGATCGCCTCGATGTCACCGAAACCCAATGGCACTCGTCGCAAGCCGCGATCAAATACCAGCAGATGACCAGGCGCTTTCATCTGCTGGGACGCATTTTCAACGTGTTTTCCCAGGCGTTCGACCAAAAACTCCAACAGCTCAAGACCGCTTTTCGGGAGTCCATTTGCTATTGGCTGTCACAACTCACGCTGCCTCGGCGTGAGGCCCTGGAAAATGGCCGAGTGCGGTTCTTCCGCCTGGTTCGGCCGGCCACCGCGGAAGGTACGCCACTCAGCGTCGGTCGCTTTGGTGTTCTGATGCGTGTCGCGTATCTGAGCCAGCTGGATTTTTATGAGTGTTTCCCCTGTCAGCTATTGGTAATGCCACGTCGCGACATTGACGACGCTCAATTCAGGCGTGCCATCGATACCGCAACCCGCCAGCCGTGGATGCGTTTTGACTGGGCGGCCTATGCAGAGGGCACTTGGCCTGTGGAACCGGCCTTGCTGCCGGAGAACACCGACGTGGCAATCCAGGCGCTGGGAAACGAGCTGCCCGAACCGGATGAGCGGGCGCCGCAGGAAATCCTGGGCCGCCGCGTGCCGCGCACTCTTGATTCAGCGCGCTCCCACGCCGTGGCAGACGCAATCCTCGCCCACCAGTTGGAAGACAGCCAGGCTTTGCGCGAAAAAGCGAGACTGCCGATCACGCTGGAAGCGGCCGTGACTGGGCACGATCCCTGGGCTGATTTCCTACGCAGCATGGCGCTGAAGTCCAGCTGAGGCTTGAACAATCGCCGGGTTTGTATAACGCTGCTCGCCGGTTCATTCGATCACTTCAGGGAGCTGCCCGTATGCCCGCCTCTACCGCTCCGTTGTTCTGGCGTGATCCGGCGCTCGCGTTTCTCGAAGCGCGCAGCATCGACGACGGGCGCAAGGTTACCTATACGCGGCATGCCCACGAACACTTCTCCATCGGCGCGGTCACCGCAGGGCGCAGTTACTACCACTACGGCGCACAGACTTTCGAGATCAGTGCCGGCACGCTGGTGCTGATGAACCCCGGCGATGTACACGCCTGTAATCCGATCGAAAACGAGCCGTGGTCGTACCAGATGCTGTACATCGACACGCCTTGGCTGACCGATCTGCAGCACCAATTGGGCTTCAGCGCCGATCAAGGTTTTCGCTCGTTCAGTACGCCGTACAGCCGTGATCCGGTGCTCTACGAGGGTTTGCTGGAGCTGTACCGCATCGTTGTCGACGAACAGGCCGAGCACCTGCACAAGCAAAGCGCGCTGGTCAGTTACTTCAGCGAAGTCCAGCTACGCCTGAACCCGTCGCTCACGCCAGTACGGGAGGTCAACTACAAGCTGGAGCGCGCTGCCGACTACATCCGCGAACACTGCACCGAGGCCTTGAAGCTGGAAGATATCTGCCTGGCAGCCGAGCTGTCGCCGTCGTACCTGATCCGTGCCTTCAAGCAGTATTACGGGCTCACACCCCATGCCTTCCTGGTGAACCTACGCATCCAGTTTGCCCGCACTCAATTGCGTAACGGTGAGCTGATCGCCGACGTGGCACTGGCCGCAGGCTTTGCCGACCAGGCGCATTTTCAGCGCGCCTTCAAGCAGCATTTCGCCGCCACGCCCGGCCAGTACCGCGACCGGCTCAAGCCATCAGCAAATAACCCACACTGGCCACCAGCAACGCGGCCATTGAGCGGTTGAATACGCGCACGCCCTGGGGGTTGCTCAGGTAGCGGCGTAGAAAGGTGCCCGCATAGGCCCAGCACGCGACCGACAGGTAGCAGATCACCAGGTAGAGGCTAGCAAACAGCCACACCTGCCCGGCGTCGCCATCGGCCACAAACAGCCCCATCCCCGCTACGCAGGCGAGCCAGGCCTTGGGGTTGAGCCATTGCATGATCGCGCCGTAGAGCATCGACGGTGCCGTGGCCGTGCCCTCGGCGTCCAGGCGGCCATCATCGACCGCCAGTTTCCAGGCCATGTACAACAGAAAGGCCACGCCGCCCCATTGGATCAACTGGGTCAGGATCGGCCAGCGCAGCAGCACTTCATGCAGGCCAAGACCGATCAGCACCAGCAGCAGGGTAAAGCCGACGGCAGCGCCGAACACATGTTTCTGACTGGCGACAAAACCGAAGCGCGCACCGGAACTCAGCGCCACTACATTGACCGGTCCCGGTGTGATGGAGGTGGCCAGGGCGAAGGCGGCCATGGAAATAATCAAGCTCATTGCGGTTCCCTTTTTATGGTGATGCGTAAAGAGGGTTCCACGGTATAAGCCCGAGCCGAAACGGTATTGAACAAAATCACCCTGCCCCTCAGTCCCGCGGCAATGCTGCCTTAGCGCTGCGCAGGAATGCGGATATCGCCCTCCCGGCATTGGGTTTTCACACTGCGCGGGCAGCCGGCGAACGCCAGGTCCTTGGTCAGGCACACGCGCACTTCCGACAGCACCTTGCCTTTACAAATCACCGCCAACCCATGATTGCCCATGCGCGGGTTGCTCTCGCGAAACAACGCCTCGATCTCACGGGCAGGCAACGATGGCGGTGTATTGAACGGCTGCAGTTGCGTTGGAATGGCAACGACGCCCAGTGCCACATCGGTTTTCTCCAGGTAGGCCAGCGGTTCAAGACCGCTGCAAGTACCGTGCTTGGCCCATTCGTGCTTGAGCAGCGAACGAGTGGGGAACAATGCGGCGCCCTTGTCCAGCTCTTCGCGGGACAAGCGCGACTGCGGGTTACAGGACGCCGGCCAGCCGCCCTTGGCGTATTGCGGCCAAAGGCCGTGCAGCACAAATCCGTAGCCCTTGCCCGAACACTGCTCATTGTCCGGGTGCGTCAGGCAAAACGTCGGCGACCATGACAGCGACAACACATAAAAATCAAACTCTCCAGGCGTCCCCTGACTCCGTGGGGCCGCCATAGCGCCTGTAGCGAACACGAGGCACAACGCTATCCAGTATTTCATCCGTCTATTCCTTGAAAAAAACAGGTATATCGCGTCTAGCCGGGATGATTGGGGTTACGTTGTAGCACCTTGTCCAGGATCCGGTCGGTCTTCAACGCCTCGATGGCCAGCGACGGATGCTCGGCTTCACCCCGGATATGCGCGTTCATGGCCAACACGTGGTGCCACTGGATATGCGCGTGGCACGGCACGTCGAGCACTTCGTTGATCTCGCCTTCGAGATGCAGCGGTTGTCTTCGAAGACCGCAAACGTGATGCGGCCCTTGCTGCCGATCAACTCGACTTTGTCTTCCCGGCGGTCGGCAACAAAGTTCCAGCACCCCATGCCCAACGCGCCCGAGCTGAAGGTCCAGCAGGCGGTCACCGCGTCCTCGGCCGCATAGCGCCCGGCCTGACGTGCGCTAAAGCCCGACACCTCGACGATATCCCCGGCCAGGTACTGGAACAGGTCAAACCCATGGCTGGCCAGGTCGGCAAAGTAACCGCCACCAGCGATCAGCGGGTCGGTACGCCAATTGGCGGCGCTTGCATCCTCGGCAGCCGGCGGTTTGCACAGGGTCCAGGTGAGCTGGCGCAACTCGCCGATGCGACCGTCGCGCAACCAGTCGCGTACTTGCACAAAGCGCGGCAGCGAACGGCGGTAGTAGGAGACAAACAGATGCAGCCCGGCGCGCTCGAAGGTGCGTTGCATCAGCGCACTTTGCTCGGCATTCAGTGCCATAGGTTTTTCGACGCAACAATGCTTGCCGGCCGCAGCCACCATCAGGCTGTATTCCAGGTGACTGTCAGGCGGAGTGGCGATGTACACCGCGTCCACTTCGGGGTCGTTGATCAGCGCCCGGGCGTCGGTATAAAAGCGGGCAATCCCATGGCGTGTCGCATAATCGCGCACGGCGGCTTCGCGGCGCCCCATCACGGCCACCAGGGCCGAACCTGGCGCTTTGTAGAAAGCGGGTCCACTCTTCAACTCAGTGACACTGCCACAACCGATCATGCCCCAACGTACGGTGCTCATCTGTTTCCCTCGTGCGTTTTGTTCAGTCGGGCAGTATCCACATAGCTGCGCCGACACGCCATAAACAGTTAGCATGACAATTGCATTACACTTTTATGACATTCATCCCGCGGCGGGGGCACAGACGATGAAAATCAGGGCAACGGTCATTTGCGAACACGAGGGGCATATCCTCTTCGTGCGCAAGGCCCGATCAAAATGGGCCTTGCCCGGCGGCAAGGTCGAGCGTGACGAACGCCCGGTGGGCGCCGCCGAACGCGAGCTGGAAGAGGAAACCGGGCTGAACGTGGATGGCCTGCTGTACCTGCAGGAACTGAAGGCACGCGACACGCTGCACCACGTGTTCGAAGCGTCGGTGGTGAATATTGCGCAGGCGCGGCCGTGCAACGAGATCGTCGATTGCCAGTGGTACGCCTATGGCGCGCTGGACCAGTTGGACACCACCGATGCCACCAGACACATCGTCAAATCCTTTCTGCGTCGCCTGTAACCCCCCTTTGGTTGTGATGCAAGCATCAGAGATGAGCTTTCAGCGGGCACCGGGCGACTGATGTAAAAGTGCTGGCCACGCCTCATTTCGCAGCGAACACGCCGATACCTTGGCGCCAAAAAGCCCCTGTCACGACCTCTCGTCTGCTGCCCCGGCTTACGCTTGACTCAAGGTGTCAATCAAAAGAGGCTCTTGGCTATTCGCCACCATCCCCGAGCACGCCCATGAGCATCGATCCCCCGAGCCAGCCCGACAGTGACGTGTACCGAACGCTGCTGGAGTCGACCAAAGCCATCCCCTGGCGCATCGACTGGCAGACCATGACCTTCAGCTATATCGGCCCGCAGATCGAGACATTGCTGGGCTGGACCCCGCAAAGCTGGGTCAGCGTGGACGACTGGGTCGAGCGCATGCACCCGGATGACCGGGAATACGTGGTGAATTTCTGTGTGTCACAGTCCCGCGCCGGCGTGGACCACGAGGCGGATTACCGAGCGCTCACGGTCAATGGCGACTACGTGTGGATTCGTGATGTGGTGCACGTGGTGCGCAAGAATGGCGAGGTCGAAGCCCTGATCGGCTTTATGTTCGATATCAGCGAACGCAAGAAAACCGAAGAGCACTTGATACGCCTGCAAAAACAACTTGAGGAATATTCCTATCAGGACGGCCTAACCGGTATCGCCAACCGGCGCATGTTCGACACCGTGCTTGAGCGCGAATGGGCCAGCGCCCTGCGCAGCCAGTTGCCGCTCTCGTTGCTCATTCTGGATATCGATTTCTTCAAGCAGTACAACGATCACTACGGCCATATCAAGGGTGATGAATGCCTGCGCCAGGTCGCACGCACTTTGTCCCTGGCGGCCAACCGACCAAGGGATTTCATTGCGCGGATCGGCGGTGAAGAGTTTGTATGGCTGCTGCCGGAAACCGACGCGGCGTCGGCCAGACAGGTGGCACGGCGTTGCCTGCACCTGATCTGCCAGCAGCAGATCGAGCATGGCTTTTCGGCGGTGTCGAACCTGCTGACCCTTAGCCTGGGCGTCGGTACACGTATCGTCACACCCGACAGCCCAATGCTGGGTTTTGTCGAGGATGTCGACAAATTGCTTTATCAAGCCAAACGCAATGGACGGATGCGTGCGGAGTTTACCGACGGTGAGGTTTGACGCTGGCGGTCAAATTCCAGGCAAAAAAAATCCCAAGTAGCTGATGGAAACTTGGGATTCAAAAATGCATAAACCGTGGGAGGTGAACGCCCGGCTATAGTAACGACTGTAAAAACGTGTAACAAGACTATTTCAATCCATTCGTCGGATTAAAAGTGCCGTAAGTCCTTCAATAACCACATGTTTTTTAAGGTAGTGAGAAATTCAAGTGCCACTTTTTGGTGCAACTACCGGGTATATTTCCACTTATAAAAAGGGGTTATCAGTTACCACAACGCTGCACGCTTTGAAGTTCGTTCATCAGGAACTTGGTTCAATAGACGATACAACGGCAGGCACGCGGCCTGGATCAATAGCATGCGGATCACCTGCATTGCCGTCACCAATGTGACGCCAGCCCCAGTGCCTCGGCAGTCAGGCTCATTTCCGGGGCGCTGCCCGGCATCATGCCCAAGGCCAGCGACAGCCACGACAGGCCCAGCCACGTCCCCAGCCCCCAAGCGGCCAACCCGGTGGTGATCACCGAACCTGCCATCAACACCACTACCTTCAGTAGAAAGCCCGGCGCACGACGGAGAAAACCGCTGTCAAACGCAGCGCCCAGGGCGCAGCCAATCAGAAGCTGGCCAGCGCCGCTCAGCCATCCTGGCATGCTCATCGACAAGTTGTTGCAGCCCACCCCCACCGCACAGATCAGGAACGGCCCGAACGTCCACGGGTTGGGCACGTTGCAGCGTTTGAAACCCAGCGCCGCCAACCAGGCCATGGCCAGGATGAAAATCAGCCAAGGCCAGATCACCGGCAAAGGGGCCTGTGCAATTGCAGGGGATATGCCAAAGGTCGCGATAGCTGGCACGGCCAGCAGGATCAGCAACAACCGGACACTGTGGGCAGCCGCGATAAAACCGGTGTCCGCCTGGCGTTGACGGCCCAAGTGGACCATCTCGCTGGAGTTGGCCGGCATCAATGCGAAGAACGCCGTGCCAAACGGCACACCCCAGCGATAAAGGATCAACACCGAACACAGTGCCAACACCAGGGTCAGCAACACCGCCGTGACGATCAACCCAAGATGGTCCGCCACTTGCTGCATCACCGGCAGGGTGAAATGGCAGCCGATCGCGACCGCCACGATTAATTGCCCGGCTTGGCGGCCGCGGGGGATTTCCGGGGCCGGGCCACCGGCGCAACGGGTCAGCAGCACCGCGAGCAACGACCCAATCACCCACGGCAACGGCCATCCCGCCCAACTGGCGAGACTGCCGCCCAAGGCGCCGACGATAAGGGTGACGAGCCAATACGGGAAAAGAGCGAGGGTCATGACAAATCCGGTCTGGAGAAGAGTGCCGACAGGTTATAGACTCGCCACCATCACAGAAAATATCCATTTGTTAAGCAACTCATCACTGTTTGTTATGCGAGCATTTTATGAACCTCAAAGCCCTGGAGTATTGCGTCGAAATCGCCCGCCAAGGCAGCTTCACCAAGGCCGCCCAGGTACTGCATGTGGCGCAACCGGCGTTGAGCATGGCGGTGGGTCGGCTGGAGGATGAGTTGGGTGTGGCCCTGTTCAACCGGGCCACGCGGCAGATCAGCGTCACGGCCGAGGGCCTGTTGTTTCTGGCGCGTGCCGAAGCCTGCCTGCTGGGCCTGCAAGGCGCACGGCGGGAACTGCAGGACCTGAACCAGTTGCACAGCGGCGAGATCCGCGTCGGTGTGCCGCCCATGTATGGCATCCGCCATATTCCGGAGCTGCTGATGCAGTTCCGCGCCCGCTACCCCGGCATTGCCATGCATGTCGTGGAAGGCAGTGCCGACGACATCAGCGAGCGCCTCGCCACGCGGGACATTGATGTCGCGTTGCTGGAGTCGCGGCGGGTCGATCCGGGCTGGGACTCGGTGTTGCTTGGCAGCGATGAGATGGTGTTGTGCATGGCTGAGCACCACCGGCTGGCACGAGCGGCGTCGATTTCGGCCCCCCAGTTGCAGGACGAGGCAATGCTGGTGTTCGACAACACCTTCCTGCAACGCCACCTGCTGGACACCTTTTGCAGCAATGCCCGCGTGCGTTTCAATATCGCCCTGGAAAGTAACTTCGTGCCGCTGGTGATTGCCGCCACCCGCAGCGGCATGGGCGTCTCCACCCTGCTGCGTTCGGTCCAGGAGCAAGAACCGGGGATCGCCGGCGTGTCGTTCGAGCCCGCCCAGTTCATGCACTTCAACCTGTGCTGGCGCGCCAGTGAGTACCTGTCCCAGGCCAATCGACGGTTTATTGAAACGGCGAAGCTGTTCTTTCAGGAAGATGCCGGTTCGCCGCTGTCGCGGTGATCACTTGCGTGCGACTTTGTAGCGTACACAGTCCTGATAGAAGCTTTGGCGGATCGCCTCGGGCTTGAGGCGTGAACGGCTGTCGTAGGTCTGCTCGGTGATGCCCATGGCCATCATGCGCATCCACGACTTGTTGAACTTGATCGTCTGGATCTTCTGCCGCGCAGCGTACAGCGATACCCCTGACAGCTTGAGTTCCTGGGCCCTGGCGGCGGTGCCGGCGCCCCAGCTGCACATGTACTTGTCACCCTCGCGCAGCTCCCGAGCCTGCACGGCCGCCGCGCCGCCGGCCAGGGAGCAGGCGATCAGCATGATTCCAACATTGCGCATTTGCATCCCCACCTAACCGCCTGAAAATAAACGCGATTCTGGCGAGGATTTTGTTACAAAGGGGCCATTAAATTGCCTTATCGGCAAAACTTTATGGCGACAATCCTGTGGCGAACAGGCCTTTTGGCGAGCAAGCTCGCTCGCCACAATAAGCCCCCTACACAAGGGGTTCAGGCGTTTACCACTGATAAGTCGCACTCGCCTGCACCGTACGCTGCGAGCCATACCAGCACCACGAGTACGAAAAGCACGACGCGACATACTCTTTATTCGCCAGGTTAGTGGCGTTCAGCGCCAGGCGCAGGTTGTCCTTGAGGTTGACGATGTTCTTGATGTCGTAGTGCACCGCCGCATCGAACAAGGTGTAGCCCGGTACTTTCAGAGTGTTAGCCGTATCGCCCCACGAGGAACCGACATAACGCGCCCCCGCCCCGGCCCCAAACCCCTTGAGGTTGCCGTCATGGAAGGTGTAATCCGCCCACGCCGAGGCCGTGTGGCGCGGAACCGCGTAGGTGGTGGTGCCCTCGGCATTGATTGCCGGGCCTACGCCGATGTCGCTGATAGGCGCGTAACGCACGGTGTTGTTGGACTTGCTGATGCGATTATCCAGATACGCGTAGGCCGCGGTGATGTCCAGGTTGTCATTGAGGCTGGCCTTGCCTTCCAGTTCAAAGCCACGGGATTGCACTTCGCCGTCCTGGCTCTGGCAGCGGCCAGTGCCGCACAGGTGCGTAGGGTCCGGATCGGTCGTCAGTACGTTGCTCTGTCGCAGGTCAAAGATTGCTGCGGTGATAAAGCTGTTGCTGCCCGGCGGCTGGTACTTGATGCCGATTTCATACTGCTTGCCTTCGGTCGGCTTGAACACCGAGCCACCATACCCGGTGCCCGATTGGGGGTTGAACGACTCCGAGTAGCTGGCATACGGCGCCAGGCCATTATCGAAGAGATAAACCAGGCCGACACGCCCGGTGAAGGCTTTGCTGTCCAGCGAGGACTGGCTCTTGGTCCCCGTGCGCAGGGTCTTGGTGGTGCTGTCAGTGCTGGCCCAATCATAGCGGCCGCCCAGCAACAACACCCACTTGTCCCACTTCATCTGTTCTTGCAGGTAGACGCCGGTCTGTTCGCTGCGTGACGTGCCGTCAGTGGTGTACGCCGGTACCGCAACGGCCGCGCCGTAGACCGGGTTGAAAATATCCAGGGTCGGCCCGGCAGTGTAGGTGCCCGAACCGGACAGGGTATCGGTGCTGGTGTTCTGATAGTCGAGCCCCATCAGCAAGGTGTGCTGCAACGGGCCGGTGTCGAATTTGGCTTGTACCTGGTTGTCGAGGGTATACGCATCCATGTCCACATCGGTGGCAATGGTCGAACGGCGGATGGTCCGATAATCCGTCATCAGGTAGTTGCTGTAGAGGCTGCGGTACTGGCCTTCGCTGCGCAGGTAACGCGCGTTCTGGCGCACGGTCCACACATCATCGAAGTGATGTTCGAAGGCGTAGCCGATGGAGTAATACTCGCGGTCGCTCTTCTCGAAGCTCTTTTCGCCATCATAAAAATCCACATCGATGCTGCGCCCGGTCGGGCTGTGCAACACCGAGCCCCAGGCCGGCACCGAGCCGTAGGACGCGCCTTTGGGGTCCTTCTGGAAATGCCCGAGCAGGGTCAGCGACGTGGCGTCATCCGGGCGCCAGGTGAAAGCCGTGGACAGCGACTGGCGGCGGGTCTCGGTGTGTTCGACCTGGCCGTCGGCGTCGTCGAACAGTCCTGCGACGCGGTAGGAATACACGCCCTGATCGTCAATCGGCCCGCTCAAATCGAACGTGGTGCGCTTCTTGTTGAAGGTGCCGTATTCCACGCCCACTTCATGAAACGGCGTGTCCAGCGGGCGCTTGGTGACCATGTTGATCACTCCGCTCGGCGTGCCCTGGCCGTACAGCACCGACGCCGGGCCGCGCAGCACTTCGACGCGCTCCAGGTCGAAAGCGTCTTTTTGCGGCAAGGCATCCCGGCTCGATGGCATACGCAGGCCATCAAGGTAGGTGGCCGGGGCGAAGCCGCGAATGGTCAACTGGTCCAGGCGCGAGGCGGTAGCGCCGCGGGTTTCCGGGACCACGGCAGCACTGTAGCGCAGGATCTGGTTGAGGCTCTCGGCGTTCTGCGCACGCATCTGGTCCTTGGTGACGATGGAGATCGACTGCGGCGTTTCGATCAGCGCGGTGTCGGTCTTGGTCCCAGACAGGCTGCGCGTGGCCACATAACCGGACACCGGCCCGGTGGGACTTTCGGCCTGGTAGGCGCCGCTGATCGTGGTGGCCTGCAACTCCAGGGCACCGCCGTTATCCGGGATGGCTTCCAGGCGGTAACGGTCGGCGGAAATCTTCATGGCTTGCAGGCCGCTGCCGGCCAGCAGCTGGCTCAGTGCCACATCGGTGTCGTATTGCCCGCTCAAGCCATTGCTGACCTTGCCTCGGGTCAAGCTTGCATCAAACGCCAGCACCAACCCCGCCTGCTCGGCCAGGCTATTAAGGGCCTGGCTCAAGTCACCGGCCCGGATCTGGAAGCTGCGCACGGCGCTGCTGCTAGCTTCGGCATAGGCGGATTGGACATTCAGCAACGGCACGGCGGCAAAAGCCATCGCCACTGACAGGGCCAGTGGATGCAAGGGACGAGCGAGGCGCGACATGGGAAATCCTGGGTCATAGAGGTTCTATTAATCATGACGGCCATGTCCGCAAATCGGGCAAGGATGAGAGCAGTTTTTATTTGAGATGGTTTATTCGGGCCTTGCTGCAATCAGTCGGCTCGCTTTTTTGTGTAGCCCTTTGAGGTGGGTTCACGCGGTTTTTCTCCAGCATTTGTCAGCCCATTCTGATTTTCCAAACCGTTCATCCAGCCGCTTTTTGCTGCGGCAGACTCCGACGCCTTGCCCTCTGCCGAGACGTCACGGATGACCCACGCTGCCCACATCGCCTCTATCGAACATGCGGCGGATATGCCGTCGTTGCTGGGAATGGATCGGGTGGTACGGATGGGTGATTCGCACACCACAGCGAGCATGACCGACCCGGACTTCATGGGCAGCGTTGCCATCTGCCAGGTGGGTGGCGAGCTGAAGATCGAGAGCAAGTTCGAGTCGGCGTATGACGTGCCGATTGGTGACATCCCGGTCGAGGTGATCGGGCTGGATGACGGTAGCTCCACGCGGGTCATGTTGGATGAGCATGGCAGCATCAAGCTGGTTCAGGCGATTCTTGAAGACCCGCTTGAATATGCCGAACAGTTAACCATTAGAAATTTATCGAGATAAAATTCGCGATCAGAATAAGCACATAATGGGACGAGTATATGTTTTTAGCTTAAAAAATGGCCACCTTACTACGATTTACGAACACTCTCTCGGACATCTGGAAGGAAATCATGGCCCCCACTTCAATACCAAAAATACGATACACGAAATTAAGACCCCGCTAAAAATTTGTGACAACTCCCATACGTACTTTAAGAGATCAAAATGAAAACCGCTTATATAAACGAGCTCGGCGTCAGGCCTTGGACAGATGCGGACTGCATAAGCAACAGTGAGTTCACTACCACAACTTTGATAGACCACAACTTTCCTGACTTATGGAAAACCTGGTGCAGTGTTGTGGAGCACCTTTCTGAAACGTGGTACTTTAAAAGAGAATGGAAAGTAATTCGCGGACAAAAACCCAACTCAAAAACCGAGGAATACTTATCAAGAAAATATTTAACCAGCCAACTAAAAAGTGGAGACCTCTTGCAAAAGAGCGAAAAAAGCAATACATACTCCATGATCAAAAACAGGCCAAACAACCCCATAAAAATAAACAACTTAGCGCTAGAAGGATCAAGTAGCGTTTTTTTAATATTAGAAAAAACAAAAAGCGAGATAGAGACACTCTGGAAAAGCATGTTAATTTTTGAAAAAAATATTACCGCGAAAAATATTAGTTACTTTTTAGACTCGAATGACAGCTTGTTACTCTGTAGATTCTACGAAGAAGAAACACATGCAGCAATGCAGTTTATATACCCAACAAAATTCAAAAGCGAGATATCTTCAGCTCTCAAAAAAAACAAAATACAGAAAATAGACATTCAAGACAGCTACAACTTTATTCACCACAAACTATAAATATACAATTTTGGCAAGCAACATATAAAGCCAAGTAATTAACGGCATTCTGATATTCATTGGAGACCCTATTGATATTTATTTTTATGAAGCAACGAGCCTAAAACTCAAACACCAACAACACAGACAACTTATAAAAACAACTCAGAAAACACCAAATAATTGGACCAATGAATAACTCAACAGATCACACAACCCATTACAAAACAGCTTTGGTTATAGCATTCAATGCCGACATAGCATAGAGCTTCGGCAGCAAGGCGCACACGCACGCCGGTCACCATAAGACTGATCAAAGATTTAGATAGCCACAAAAGCTCGTTTAGCAGCACCAAAGATGTGGTAGATGCTTCAAATGAAGTCGGGCTCGATAGATTAGAAAGGCCAAGAAGATGAAAACTCAAACCCTGGAAAACCTGATAACCGAGTATTTAGCACAGGTAAAAAAAGCAACAGACTTACTTGAGCGTACGTTCGGAACCAAAAATATTCTTGGGCTATGGCGCGCCAAAAAAATTCCGCAACGCGGGCCCGTTACCGAAGAAGTTACCTACGAACTTCATGGTATTGGCTGCAGTGTTTACCTATCTAACATTTGTGTCGATTTCGATTATGGTCCTGATGAAAGGGTTGATGGATTCGACCCTTGGCGGCTGTATATGTACGCATGTGAGGTGCCGAACAGATACAAGAAATACACAAACAAAGCGTCTTTGGAGCATGACTTCAACGAATATCTTAAGTCGGGGAAAGCCAGGAGAATTTCTGGCTCTATGTCGAACTTGTACTTCATTCAGCCATGACCCAGTAACCTAAAAAAACGATCGGGCCTTACCCCCACGCCACCACCAACAACCCCACCCCCAACCCCAGACACAACGGCGAATAAACCCACGTATCCATCCTCGCAAACCGCGACCCGCCCACCTTCTTGAAAAAACCCACCAACTCCGAGTCCCCAATCGCCCTGGCAAACATCACCAAGGCAATCGCGCTGATCCCCCACTGCAACGCTCCGTGGGATACCGGTGAGAAATACAGCCCGGCCCGCAGGCAGACGAGCAGTGCAATCGCGACCAACCCCATGGCCACCAGAAAAGTGCCCAGAGCCGACGGTTTGAACGCAGGACGAGGCCCGCCGGCGAATTCGCCCGGGAGTTGAGGGATGGCAGCCAGGCTGCCGAGTTTGCCGCCCGCCGCCCAGTACAGGTGGACCATGCTGATGCAGGTAAAAATGCCGACGATCCACCGTGCGATGACAAAGCTCATGGCTGGCTCTCCTGAAAGGTGCGAGACAGGATAGTCGCCCAGGGATTTTTTGCAGGCATTTCGTCGGCGGCTGATGGTAAAGTGCCGCCCCATGAAACTTGCCCGTGCCGACCGCTCACTCATTGCCTGGATGCTGTATTGCTGCGTCCTGTTCAATGTGTTCGTCTGCAGTATCGGGCATGGGCAGATGGTTGGGATGCAGCTCAATGGCATCGGCGGTCAGTTCTGTACCGTGGACCCGCGTACCCAGGCGCCCAAGCCGTCCAACTCCACCGATGAAAACCTGCCCACGCTGTCCAAGGCATTTGGTTGCCCGCTGTGTTCGACCGGCGGTATGGGGCCGGCGCTCAGCTCCAGCCTGAATGTGGCTGTGTTGCCACAACCCCATGCACCGCCGCCAGCCATTGTGCTGGCCGCTGACATCCCTGCCCGCTTCACCTGGCCCACGGCTAATCCCCGTGCCCCACCTGCCTTCACCTGATCCCTTCGCTTTCCGATCCGCACCCGCCACGGTTTCCCCACGGAAATACGGAAGGCTGTGCGTTGCTTTCAAGCCAAGTTTTTCAGGATTCAACCATGAAACATTTACCCCTGTTGGCGGGCCTGTTCGGCTGCCTGCCTGTCTGCACTTGGGCCATCGAGCTGGCCCCGACCACCATTGATGGCGAGTCAACGACCGAACCCGGCCTGAGCCTGGAGCAATCCAGCGGCGTGGCTTCGCGCTTGGGATTGAGCGTGCGGGAAACCCCGGCGTCGGTGGCGATTGCCAATCGCAACGATATTGAGCGCCACGGCGCCAAGACCTTCCGTGATGCCGCCAACACCCTGCCTGGCGTCAATGCCAGCGCTCCGCCGGGATTTGGAGGTTTTGTGTCTTATCGTGGATTCACCAGCAGCCAGATCACCCAGATGTTCAACGGAATCAACGTTGCCACCGGCCTGGCGCGGCCGGTGGATGCGTGGATCTATGACCGGGTGGAACTGGTCGGCGGCCCTTCCTCCCTGATCAATGGGGCCGGCTCCGTGGGTGGCTCGCTGAACTACGTGACCAAGTTGGCGACCCGTGAGGAACACGCTGCCGAAGGCCAACTGACCTATGGCAGCTACGACACCGCCGGCATGGCCTTCGGCGTGAATCATGCCCTGACGGAACCGGGCGCCGAGGTGCAGCACTACGCGCGCCTGGATGTCAGCCGCAACACCAATCACAGCTACATCGACCGCGCTCAACGCGATGCCTGGAGCCTGGCGTTTTCACTGCTCAGCGACCTCACCCCCAACCTGTCCCACACCCTGGCCCTGGAGTATCAGGATGAGCATGAAGACAGCCCGTATTGGGGCACGCCCGTGCTCAACCCCAAGGCCGGCGAGTTGAAAATCGACACACATAACCGTTTCAACAACTACAACGTCGCAGACGGTCGTTATGAGCAGCGCACGCTGTGGGCACGCTCGATCATCGATTACCGGATCAACGACAGCACCACGCTGAAAAACACCCTCTACCATCTCGACAGCCAACGCGACTACCGCAACCTGGAGACCTACCAGTACAACGCCAATAACAGCGCGGTGAACCGCTCCACCGCCTACCAGGTGCGCCATCAAGGCGAACAGAACGGCAACCAGTTCGAGCTGCGCCATGACGCCCGTGTCTTTGGCTTGTCGACCACGTGGTCAGGCGGCGTTGAGTACAAGGTCAACAGCACCACCAACACGCCTTGGAATGTGCCGGGCAACAGCACGGTGGATCCGAACGCCTACAACCCCGGGCACTTCTACGACCTACCGCGAACCCAGGAGAAGTTCGGTAAGGACAAGACCAATGAAGTCACGACCAAAGCGCTGTTCGTGGAAAACCGACTGGGCCTCACCGACAAACTCTCGTTGCTCACCGGCCTGCGTTATGACGCCATCGACCTGGATGTGACCAACCACCGCGCAGTCACGGCCACCAACCCGCGGCACTTCAAGCGCAGTTGGGAGCCGGTAACCGGCCGTGTGGGCCTGACCTACCAGTTTGTCCCATCGGCAAATGTGTACGTGCAGTACAGCACCGCCGCCGAGCAACCGAACACCACCACGCAGGTGTTCGATGTATCGACCGGCAAACAGTGGGAAGTGGGCAGCAAGTTCGACTACCTGGATGGGCGTGGCTCAGCCACCGTCGCCGCCTACCGGATCGAGCGCAAGGATTTTGCCGTCACCGCCCCGCAGGACCCGACCAGCAGCATCCCGGTCGGCGCGCAGTCGTCCAAGGGCATCGAGCTGGCCAGTTCGCTGCGCCTCACGCCGAGGTTACTGGCAGAGGGCAACTTCGCCTGGGTGGCGGCCGAGTACGACGAGTTCAACGAGAAGATCGCCAGCGGCGCGGTGGTTTCGCGTAAGGGCAATACGCCGACCAACGTGCCCAAGCGCGTAGGTAATCTGTGGTTGACGTATGATTTCGCCGAGGACTGGCAAGGCGGCGTAGACGCACGTTATGTCGCCGAGGTGTATGCGGATAACGCCAATACGATGACCGTGCCCGCCTACACCCTGTTTGGCACGTTCCTGCGCTACAAGGTGGATGCTCACACCTCGGTCACTGGCCGGGTGCGTAACTTGACCAATGAGGTGTATGCCGAATTTGCCCATGTGTCGCCGGCTTATTACCTTGGCTCGCCGAGAACCTTCGAGGTGGCGCTGCAAACCCGCTTCTAAACCTGGAATGCAATCAACTGTGGGAGCGGGCCTGCTCGCTCCCACAGTTTGACCTTCATCTGGTAGCAAGACTTACTTCAAGCTTGCCTCCACCTTCCCCGCCACATCCTCCGGTAACCAGGCCTTCCACACCTCAGGGTGCTGTTTCATGAACACCTGAGCCACCTCCCGTGGCGGTGTGTGCTTCTCGCTCATGCTCGCCAAGGCTTTATTCAGCGGCTCAATCGGAAATTCGACCTTCTCGAAAACCGCCGCTATCTGCGGATGTTCCTTCTGGAACGGGGTAGACACACCAATGCTCAATTTGGACGCCAGGGACCGCGTAGGTTTCGGATCGGGATTATCCGCATCCGTCAGCGTTTTCCAGGCGTCGGCATCGAACGGCGGCTCTTCCAACTGGATCAACTTATAGCGGCCCATCAAGGGCGTCGGCGACCAGTAGTAAAACAACACCGGCTTGCCCCGGCGGATCGACGAGGCAATTTCGGCATCCAGCGCCGCCCCCGAACCACTGCGGAAGTTCACGTAGCTGTCGTCAAGGCCGTAAGCCTTGAGCTTCTGCTTGTTGACCACTTCCGAGGTCCAGCCGATGGGGCTGTTGAGAAAGCGCCCTTTGCCAGGCGATTCCGGATCCTTGAACACGTCCTTGTAACGGGCCAGGTCCTTCACGCTCTTAAGGTCCGGCGCCAGGGGCTTGATGCCTTTGGCGGGATCACCCTTGACCACATATTCCGGCACCCACCAACCCTCAGTGGCACCTTTGACCGTATCGCCCAAGCCGACAACCTTACCCTCGGCTTCGGCTTTGACCCACACCGGGCTGCGTCCCGCCCACTCTTCACCGATGACTTGGATGTCGTCCTTGGCCAAGGCGGTTTCCAGGGTAATGGTGGTGCCGGGCAAGGTGTCGGTGGGCAGGTCATAGCCCTTCTCGACAATCACCCGCAGTATTTCGGTGATCAGGCTGCCGCTTTCCCAGTTCAGGTCGGCAAAGTGTACCGGCGCCTGCGCGGCCGACACTGACAGGCTCATGGCCGTCAACAAGGCCGCCAACAGCGTTCTCAATCCTTTCATCCCCTTGCACCTCGCGATATCGCAGCAAACAGCGGACGGCTTTGCTGACTATGCGCGAAGCCTCTGAATAGTTAAGTCAACTCAACTGTAGTAGAGGTTCCGGGAGATAGGAGATGTTCGCTGTATTTGCTGGTTATTCGCTGGCCTTGAATGTCACCAGCTCGCCCTTGCGCCACTTGGCGGCCTTGCCGGTCACGGCCTTGAGGGTTTTGGTCAGGCCTTCCTGCAGTTGTTCGTTGGCCGCAAACACCAGCATCACGCTGTGGCCTTCCTTGAAGACGATGCCATGGCCATCGGCCGTCGACACAAAGGCGTAGTCGCCCAGGCCATACACCGTCAACTTGATATCGCGGAACTTGAGTTCGAACTTGCCACCTTCGCGACTGGGCAGTACCGCAGCACGAAAATGGTCACCCACCTTGAGCTCCAGGCGCGGTTTGTCATCCACGACCAGCGCCGCCTCGGTGTCGATTTCGGCGACGTAGATGCCTTCTGGCGTCTGCTCAGTGATGTAAACGAAACGGGATTGAAACTGCTTGACCAACTTTGCGCGCAAATCGCCCAGCACGAACAACGCGTGCATATCCAGATTACTGACTGCCAAGGAAACGCCCCCACATCGAAAAGAGCGCTGTCCGCCAGAGCGGGCAGCACAAAAAAACGGCCATCTCGGCACGATCACACAACACATTCATAGAAAAACTGAAGAAGATCTCGCGGCTGCGTCCCAAGACTAGTACAGACGTACACAATGAGCCGTGTGCAAGGTCATCAGCCTTCGCAGGAGATCACAGGTTCAATAACCAGAGAATACCGGTCGACCCGCTTCAGAGAATAACGCCCTTAAAAAACGCAGTTTCCGACAATTCAAACACACCAAGAAAGCCTGGCATGGAACCAACGGCCGACTGCCGACGACAATACTAAAACAGCAACGCGGGTTAAAACCACCTGAAACGCTGCTGCTGGGTCAACAAAGATCGATCGACAGGAGCTGACCATGCAACGACGCCCAAACGACGCTACGTCTTCCCGAACTCGCTCATCGCTTCAGGACGAACACCAATACTACTGCCTGCACAGTCCCGACGGGTACCCCAATTCTATTCTTTACCAGGTAGTACCGGCCGGAAGAAACTTCTTTCATATCCGCGAAGTCACCAGCGGCAGGATCAAAGGCTTTCGCAGCGACCATATCCAGGCCTGCGAACTGGCCAAGCGCCTGGAGGCCTCCCTGCACGACGGGATCGTTTCGTCACCCGGATGACTTTACTGCGCCGCCGCCCCTCAACAACTGCCATACTGGCCTGTCCATTGAAATTGGCCCCGTTCGGGTCAGGTTTCATCAGTGCAGTTGGTTACCTCGAAGGGAAGGCTATACGTGACGGAATTTGATATTGGCGAGTTTTTCATCCACGGCGACGCAAGGGAAGTAGACGGTGAGTTTCAAGCAGTGATCGTGATGCGCGCCAAGCCACCGTTGACCACCGTCACCACGCACCAGGTTGAAAAGGACCGTTGGTTCAAGACACTGGATACCGCTGCCACCGCGGGGAAAGAATCCGCCCTGGCGCTCAAGACCGCAGTGGATTCAGGGGCGCTGACCTCCTGACAATCCGATAGAACTCTACCGCGCCGCAAGCCTCCCATGCATAACCATCCTAAAACCCGCAGGGAGACTGATATGGACGCGCCACTACCGACACTCGAAACGTTATTTGAACAACTGGGCCTGGACTCGTCGCCGCAAGCCATCGACGCCTTCATTGCCGCGCACCCGCTGAGTGACGACGTCAAGTTGATCGACGCGCCGTTCTGGACGCCGCAACAGGCTCAGTTTCTCAAGGAAGAACTGCGTGAAGACGCCGAATGGGCCATCTGCGTGGATGAGCTCAACCAGCGCCTGCATCAACCTCGGTAACCCCCTTCGCCGCAGGCCGCCTGCAGCTCGCAGGCGCTTGCACAAGCGCCTAACGCACAGCCTTCGCCCCCTCCGGCTTATAACCCAGACGCAAGCCACCCCAATGCCGCCCCCGAACCATGATCGGCACCGACAGGTCGTGCATCAGCTCGCCCGTATCGCGGGTATAGGTCTGTAACAGCACCGCTTGCTGATGGCTGCCACAGCGAATCCCGGTGCGGTCCTCGAACTTGCGCTTGGTGCGATTCTGCACCGCATCCACCTGGGCATCTCCGGTCAGCGCCTGGGAAAACGCCTTGTTGTGGGTCGGCACATAGCCCTGGGGAGTGCAGGCAATCGCAAACACCAACCCCTCGTGACGCGGCAGCAGCGCCTCCTGAATCGCCGGCAACACCTGGTCGGTGTAACCGTCGAAACGCGTGTGGTACTTGCTCGGGCTGGTTTTGGGGATTGGCGTGTAACTGCGGTCGAACAAGTCGTCCAGGCTGATGCGGCTTTGCTGCACGTCTGCCTCGAACTGCGCGGCAATGCGGCTGGCCCCTTCGCGCGCCAGGTCGTAGACGCGCTGGTGATAGTCATCCAGCCCGACCTCGGCGAGGCGTTCGCTGATGGTTTCGGCCTGCCCCTCCATTTGCACGGCGGCGTCGGCCAGTTGGCGGGTTTGCTGGTCGCTCACGTCCAGGTCGCTGCGCATCTGCTCAACGGCGTGGAACAAGCTATCGAGTTGGGCGCGGTTGGTGTCCGTGCCCTGGGCGATCTCACTGACCTGCCCTTCCACATCCGCTGCCAGGCTGGCGATGCTGTGCAATTGCTCGCCGGCCTGCTCCACTTGCTCGACGCCGATGTGCAAATCCGCCGACAACTGGCGAATCTGCTCCACCACCTGGGCCGTGCGTTGCTGGATATCCGCCACCATCACCCCGACTTCATCGGTGGCCGTGGCGGTACGACCAGCCAGCCCGCGCACTTCGTCCGCCACCACGGCAAACCCGCGCCCATGCTCGCCGGCCCGCGCCGCTTCAATGGCGGCGTTAAGCGCCAGCAAGTTGGTCTGGCTGGCGATGGACTGGATTACCAGGGTGACGCGCTGGATTTCTTCGCTACGCTGACTCAAGGCCTCGATCAGCTCGCGGCTGGCGTTGGCACGCTGGCTTAGCTGGTGCATGCGGGTGATCGAATGGGCCAGCACCTCACGACCTTCAGTGCTGCGCTGATGGGCCTGGCTGGCGGCCGCCAAGGCCTCACGGCTGAGTTGGGAGGTGATCTTCTCGGTGCCGATCATCACTTCGGCATTGTCGACAATCTGCTTGGCCGCGCTCAATTGCGACTGCACGCGCGCAGCCAGTTGCTTGACCGAATAGGCCACGCCGGCGGCGGACAGTGCGTTATGGCTGGTGGTATAGGAGAGGTCGCGGGTCAGCTCGCCCATCGCATCGGCGGCATCAGACTGCGCAATCACAGGCTTGGGACTTTTGAGGCGGGGCAACCAGATGACCAGCAGGGCCAATGGCAGGCAGAGATACAGCGGCAGGCTGGCCAACGCAAGGCCCAGCAGGACCAGCACCAGGGCGGTGCTCTGCAAGAGCGGCATCAACCAGCCGGGCAACCCGCGCACCACCGCACCGGGTGGCACTGCTGCGCCCATCAGAGTTCCGTCTCCAGCCATCTTCGTTACCCCGCTGCTTGTCGTTATTGTGCCTGCATTAAACGCCAGTATCGGGCCATTATCCATGGGCCTTTAGTGGGGTAGCTTGCAGCAGATCAATAGACGGGGTGTAACGGGTTTTTCTCTGGGGAGCCGCGTACACGGCCCCTCAGCTTCACCACATCAGGCTTGGCGCTGATGCTTGTCGATCTGCTCGTGGCGCTCTTGCGCTTCGATGCAGTACTTGGTGGTCGGGCTGATCAGCAGGCGCTTGAGGCCGATAGGCTCGCCGCTGTCATCGCACCAGCCAAAGGAATCTTCCTTGATGCGTTCCAGTGCACGCTCAAGTTGCGGCAGCATGCGCTGGTCGCGGTCGATGGCATTTACCAGCCAGGTGCGCTCTTCTTCCACGGAAGCAGCGTCGGCCGGATCAGCCGGGGTGTCCAGGCTTTCAATGGCGATACGGTTCTGTTCAATGCGCTCGTGGTGCTCCACTTTCATGTCTTGCAGCAACTGCTCAAAAAAAGCGTGCTGTTCGGCATTCATGTAGTCATCCGCCGGCATGGCCAGCAACTTTTCCTTTGTCATTGATTTCTCTATAAAAAATACGTGCATTAAGGCGAATAAGGGAGCGTTCCGGCCGACCTGTTCAGGTCTCGGAAGGGCGCCATCCATTTCAAGCGCCACCCGGCACTCAATTTACGAGGGGCGGCAGTCTAAGGCCGACTTGAGGGCGCAGCAACTGAAAAGACAGGCATTTTTTCCGATTTAACCCCCAAAGGCACCAGGACGGGCTTGGCGAATGGTCATCGGAGTGCGTTTATAGCAAGAAATTCAGTGTTGTGGAGCTATATAGAAGACAAACGGTTCGAACTGCCTGGTGATTTTCAAATGTGGGAGGGGCTT